>NZ_JAPDBT010000009.1:0-183333 GCF_027705405.1 Aeromonas sp. QDB34
CAGGCAGCCTGTCAAGGTATTCGAAGAGTACCGTCAGGCGGCATAGGCGAGTGTCGCACTTCGAAGTTGAATTCGCGAGACAACAAAGAATATTGCATCAGCATAGAGAAATTTTTTAAAAAAATTATTATCAAAAATAAATCTTGTATATGTTGATATGTCCCCTAGGATATTATAAAAAACGACTAATTAACTTCGCACAAACAACATAGCACCCCGAAAACATCGCTAATAATTGCTTCTTATACTGCAGTGCTTTGTTATTATTTCCTATGTAACTTTCCCATTCTCCTATTATTTTCTCTAAAGATAACTCATTTCTTTTTTCTATTGTCTTTATTAAATAACGCTCCAGAGTTAAAATAGAAACAAATGCCTTTGAGCCTGAATGATATAGAGACTCGGGCTGCCCGCCTCGAATAAGGGTTAATATTGGAGTATTCATTGCCTGAGCTTCCAAAAATGCCATAGAAAAACACTCCGCAGCACCATTTTCATTTAATCCAGAAATAAAATAATCACATTTAGAAATAACTTCACTCATTGTTATTTTATCTTGCATACCATAAAAAATAAGACTACTATCGAGATTCCCATCTTGGTCAAGCATCAAGTCGATAAATTCCACTTCAAATCTTGCGTCTATTACACCTGACTTTCCAGGAATGTAATCCTTCAGACCATAAATATCGCCTGAACCGAAAATATGCAGATTTACTAAAACCCCGTTATTACGTAAATTACGCCACAGGCGAATTACATTATCGATGCTTTTTTCTTTTTTTAATGCCCCAGCAAACGCAATATTAATTTCTTTTTTAAACTCAAATGGATTATGAATATATGTAGATTTAAAAAACACCCCTGATTTTAACATCGTGAACATTTGGTACTTCGAAACACAAATAATTCCAGTCAACTCTTTCTTTATAATGAGGTTCTTCTTATTATTTGTTCTTTCAAAGTTATGCAACCAATAATAGCTTTTTCTAAACTTGACCGAGTTGGCTTCGAGAAAACTCCCTGCACTACCTACAAATATAGCTATAGCATCAACTTTTGATAACAAACTCAAGTTTTTAACATTTACATATTCAACACCATCAACACTTCTTGCCTCGCCTTGATGATAAACGGTTATAGAATATCGTCCTTTAAACCCATTGATAAGCATCAGTGTTGATGATAAGGTGCCTGAACATGGTTTATCTTCATCATGAAAAACAACCTTATTCTCATTAAGAATAAAATAGATTTGATTCATTTTAAAACCTTAGCTACTGATGCAAATAATCTTTTGGGTGTTGCATACTTCAAGAATAAACACTCTTTGAGCAATGTTAACGTTGCTTCAATTTTTTTACCTTGATCAAACAAGTCATTGATTGCACCAATGCGAGCATTTGCAAGATAACGATTCGCCTCCTTACTATTAACTCTTGAGTAGTTTCTCTTTATAAAATTCAGGTTGTTATATCTATCAAGATTATTACAAATTCGTTCAGAGGCATCTAAAAAATAGATAGCACAAATTTTATTTGAATATGCAACCTTCAATCCCCGAGAGAATATTCGAAACCAATAATCTTGATCCGCCCCCAATCTATCACCATAAGGGAACAATCCAACTTTGGATATTGCACTTTTTTTTATGCAAACTGATGACGATGTAAGAATCATATCTCCCAGCATTGAATTCACTTGTTTAAAATAATCATCTATATAACCATCGGACTTTAGCCACAAACCATGATTAGGTTCATTTCTCGAGCAACCATTGACTCGTGCATATTTGGTGCAAAACACTTCAGCATTAGGATATTTAGATATAAGCATACCTATTGTTGATAAAAAATCTATTTCCCATACATCATCGGCATCCAAAAAAGCCACATTCTCATACTTACAATTCAATATTCCGATATTTCTTGCATCAGACTCCCCGCCATTCTCCTTTCTAATAAGCCGAACACGGGGATCTTCGATAGCCTGAATTACGTTAAAACTATCATCTGTCGACCCATCATCTACAGCGACAACTTCAATATCAAAATCACACTCTTGAGCCAGAACACTCTTTATTGTTCTTTCAACTTCTCTCTGCTTATTAAAAACAGGTATGACAACAGAAAAACCCATAAAAAAATCCATATAGATAACTATAAAAATGAGACTCAGAAAGGTACATCTTAAATAAATTTTATTATATAACTATGTTATTTAATCTTCTTAATGAATTTCCCCAATTTCCACGCATATGTCAAACAGAGTGAATAAGCCAAAAACAGCAACAGATAGAGCGTCATCATAAGCCACTCGGGCAACTTTGTCCTTTCGGCCAGAATACCGAAGAACACAACACCAAGGTTGGCTACGACAATCAGCAACAAGGATTCACGAGGGGTAAAACCGGCGTGTAGAAGAATATGATGCAGATGATTGCGATCCGGACGCAGAGGAGACTGCCCTTTTCGAATACGACGGATCATGATGCCCACCATATCCATCAGTGGCAAACCGATCAACCAGAGAGCCGTCACAGGGCGAAACGCTGGTTCCAGTTCGTGATGCTGTGAGCCAAACAACACCAGATAGCCGATGATAAAACCGAGGAACATGGAACCAGCATCCCCCAGGAAAATCTTGCGCTTGAAAGGAGGAATATTGAGATTAACAATCAGATAGGGAACCAAGGCAATCGTAATGATTAGACAAATTTGGGTCATATCGGGCATTGAGCTGGCAAACAGAATGGAAAGCCCCACTAATGAAATACCAGCCATGCTGCCAGCCAGCCCATCGATACCGTCCATCATATTATAGGCATTGATAGCCGCGCAAACCGCAACGACGGCAATCAACAAGTCAATAAATGGAATCGTAATGTTCCCGATACCCAGCACATCACCAAACTGATGGAGGCTGATATCGGTCGACAGGCAGAGGATAAGGATGAGCAATGCTTGCAGGGTAAGTCTGATCCATGGAGAAATGTCCTTGGCATCATCGATGGCACCGATCACCATCATGCAACCCGCACACGCCAACATGGTAATGATCGCATTCTGCAATGGAAGAGTGAAGAAGACACTGAGGTACACCCCCAGACAAACTGCAATTCCGCCAATCAGGGGGATCGCACCGACATGTTGTTTACGTTGATTCGGTAAGTCAACGAGTTGTAGCTTGGCAGATAGTGGACGCAAACAGGCGATAGCCAGCGCGGTTCCAACAAATGCAACCAGACCAGACGTTTCCATTATTGTTTTATCCCTTGATAATTTCAGGTTCGCTTCTGATGGCGACCTGTTTTTATTTGCCTGATGACCGCCAACACCCAACAGGTGGCAAAACAGCCAGTGACCGCTCAAAAAACAACCAAACCGTTGAAAAAATGAATAGCTACCGCCCCTGGGTTACAGCTCCCAGTGTGCATACAGCCACCATTATTGTTGAAAGCATCAGTAAACCGATATGCAATTTTTGATACTTTACTGTTGACGAGCATGACAACAAAGCAAGCCGTCATTCCAACCATTCGTCATAACTCCGCTTATTTTGCAACATTATTTCACGCAAAAAATGTAGGATTATTCCGAAATTAGTGGAGGGTGAATTCTACCTGCGGTTCGTCGAAATGAGTAGCCAATCTAGTCCACGATAGGCCCAATCGATTAAAAAACAACCAACACAGGCAATTCAAGCAAAAAAAAAGCGCCCAATGATGGGCGCTCATTTACAAACTCAGTGATTGGCAAGCAAGAAATCTATGCTATGTGGGGGCAATTTGACCACATTATCACTTGCTGGTAGCTGCTGTTTGGCCAGCCACACCAGATCACAAATACCATCCGTGGGTTCGAAGGCTGCCGGTGCATGCATCAGGATGTCGCGCACTTGCTGTTGATCAAAACGGTGACAGGCATCATCCAACGAGGCTAACAAGGGGCGTAGTCGCGACCAGGGCAACCAGCTCTCTTGTGCCACCATGATCCTGGGATGTTCGGTTCCTCTGGCATCATCACCAATCAGTAACTCTTCGTAGAGCTTTTCACCCGGTCGCAACCCGGTTACCTCAATGGCAATATCACCATCGGGCCGTTGCTCATCGCGCAGAGTAAGACCGCTCAGGCGTATCATGCGTTTAGCCAGCTCCATGATCCTTACCGGTTGACCCATATCGAGCACAAAAACGTCGCCCCCCTCCCCCATGGCCCCCGCCTGGATCACCAACTGGGCAGCCTCAGGTATCGTCATAAAATAACGGATGATATCGGGGTGAGTCAGGGTGATGGGCCCCCCTTTATCTATCTGCTGTCTGAATAACGGCACCACAGATCCCGAAGAGCCAAGGACATTGCCAAAGCGCACCATGCAAAAGCGGGTGTTGTGCTTCTCACGGGTCAAAGCTTGCAATATCAACTCCGCCAGGCGCTTGCTGGCTCCCATGGTGTTGGTTGGCCGCACGGCTTTATCGGTGGAGATGAGCACGAATGTTTCCACCTCTGCCTCAATGGCAGCTTGCGCGGCATAAAGCGTGCCGAATACATTGTTACGCACCCCTTCAATGATGTTGAACTCAACCAGCGGAACATGTTTGTAAGCCGCAGTATGGTAAACGGTCTGGATCTTGAAACTCTGCATCACCGTCTTTAGACGATGCTGGCGCTGCACTGATCCCAGTAACGGCACCAGATCCGTTTCGATTCCTTCACGCTGACACTGCTCCCGCAGGTTCTTGTGCAAGACATAGAGGGCATATTCAGATAATTCGAACAGTACTAGGGCGGATGGCCGGCACCGCAAGATCTGGCGACAGAGCTCAGAGCCAATGGAACCACCGGCACCGGTCACCATGACCGCTTTGCCTGTGATATTGGCTTCCATTAATGTGGTCACCGGCTCTACCGGATCTCTGCCCAACAGATCATCAATGGAGACCTCGTTGAGCTGATCAATGCGGGCCGAACCATTGACCAGATCGGCCATTCCCGGGATAGAAAGCACTTCGCAAGAGAGGGGCTCAAGTGCATTGATCACTTCCTGGCGACGAGCCCTGGTGCTGCTCGGCATGGCCAACAAGATCTTCTGTACACCATGGTGGTCAATCAAGGTTGGCAACTGGGCGCTGTTATAGACAGTACACCCCTGGATTACACACCCCTGTTTGGCGGGATCATCATCAACAAAGGCAACGGGATAAAACTCATTGCCTTGCAACAAGGCCATTTGCAGCTGTCGGCCCGAAGAGCCCGCGCCGTAGATCAACACCTGGGTGCGAGCCAAACGGGTGGTATTAAGGAGCGCCCGGAAAAACAGCCGCACACCGCCTACCAGTAACACCAAAAAGGAGAGATAGATAACCGAGACCGTTCTAGGCAGGAAGATATCGAAATAAAACGCAGAGAGAACAAAGAAGCAGGTTGAAAGAAATGCCCCTAGCGAGATTGTCCATAGCACCCGAAAGCTGACATATCGGAGCACTGCGCGATACAGCCCCAACCGTACAAACAAACTGATGCTGACAATGATAATTGCGCCAAGCAGAGCCCAATGATGCGGGCTATCGATTGGCCAATTATGTTCAAGCCGGATCCAGTAAGCCCCCCAATAGGTCATGGTGATCAGGATCATATCAACGGTGACAGATACTGCACGCTTGCTGGCTCGTGACAGGGAACCCAGACAGGTCAGTAGCCAGCTACCACCGGGTAAAAGCTCATTTCTCATTCCGGTACTCCTGCATTCAGGTGATACGCAAGAAAAGCTAACGGCAAGTAGGCAATGACCAGACCGAAAGCACCATCGAGCTGGCCCAATACAATCATGACAGCGATCGGCGCAAGCCAGAGGCTATTTATAAGAAGCACAGTCAATGTCACGTTTCGGTGACTCTGCCAACGCCTCGCCGCATACTGGAATGCATGGGTCCGATGAGCCTCGCTCAGGCGACACTTCAGACGATAGCGATTCAGCAGTGTCCAGGTTGCATCAACCACAAATACCCCGAGCATGACGAGCCATGCCCATAGGAACTGGGGAGATGAAACTGCATCCAGCAGCATCAGGGCTGCCAGCATCAGGCCAAGAAAACCACTGCCACCATCCCCCATAAAGATCCTGGCCGGCGGAAAATTCCAGCACAAGAAGCCCGCGGCAGATGCTCCCAGTAGCAGCGCCAAACCTGCAGACGACCACTCCCCCCCAGCCAGATAGTGAAATAACGCCATGAACAGGCAGATGACAACGGCCTCTCCTGCCGCCAAGCCATCGATACCATCCATAAAGTTGTATAGATTGATAAACCAGATCACCCCCAGCCAAGCCAATAGATAACCGAGCCAGGCAAGATCCAGCTGCCAGCCAAAGAAAGTCAGCTCTGGCAACCCATCAACCGCAGATACCACCAAAGCTGCCGCCATGCTCTGCACAATCAGGCGGGTTCGGGGCTTGAGAGAGATGTGGTCATCGATAAAACCAACCAGTGCAATGCCAAGAGCAGCAACCCATATCAGTGCGACACTGCTCTGGGATATGCCATAGGGCAGTGGGATCAGGGCGACAAGTAAAGGGGTCGCCAACAGAAAGGTAGCCACGATAGCCATACCACCGCCTCTCGGGGTGGGCACCTGATGCGAACTTCGATGGTTGGGTTGGTCAAGCAAGCGGGTCTGGGCGTAACGCCTGAGCAGGCCGGTCATGGTGATTGAAAGAAACAGACAAAACATCAACAACAAAACAAATGCCAGCATCAAGACGACTCACTATGAGAAGATGCCATCAGAGATAGGGTCTGAGAGAGCGAATAGGGTGCCGACCATTGTAATCGGCTCTGAACCTTACCGGTATCCATTTCCAGAGAGCCATAAATCCGTTGTAGCTTGGCATCAATCCCCAAACAGCGGCCCAGCCCTCTTATCACTCCCGGAGGGAGATAAAACAGCCGACAGGAAACTCCTTCAGCATCAGCAATCGCCGCCAATAACTGAGACGTCGACACCGCAACAGGATCGGCAACCAGAAAGACCTGGTTCACTGCGGCAGGATGCACCATCGCATGGGCAATAAAGTCACACAGATTAGGCAACGCCAACAAACTGCGCACATTGTTCAAACGGGCAAAAGGGAGCGGGATCCCTTTGCGCACCCACGTCATCATACTGGCGAAGTTAGCCTTCACTCCTTCCCCATAAATAAGAGGAGGACGAATGATGGTAACAGCCATATCACACTCTTTCGCGAGCGCCATCAGCCCCTGCTCCGCCTCATACTTCGAGCGTCCATAGGGATCTTCTGGCGGACTCTGCACATGTTCATCAAATGGCTTGCCTGGCTCGGTGCGCTCGCCATTCACTTTGATAGAGCTGATAAAGATGAAGCGCTTTACCCCTGCCTCAGCAGCCTGCCGGGCAAGAGCGAGGGTGCCCTCTGTATTCACCGCTCGAAAAGCCGTCAGGGGATCTGCCGCAGTATCTGACATCACATGCACCCTGGCTGCACAGTGGACAACCACATCCACTTGTTGCAAAAGGACCGTCCAGTCTGCATCGACAGTCAAAGAGGGAGCCTGAACTTGGTACGAAGCAAACGGGTTACTGCGCACAGCACCTTTCACATTCACCCCACACCTAAGCAGGTGTTCACAGACCGCCTTGCCTACAAATCCGTTGGCACCGGTAACTAGTACTCCGCATGATGCGATTGCGTTTATTTTCATCGATTTTTATGGCCATCCATCACGCGCTGATAGAGTTGCATATAACGCTGGTTCATCACTTGAGCTGTGAAGTTTTCTTCAAATCGCTTGCGCGCGTTAATGCCCATTTGGACTGCCATTTGGGGGTCACTCCACAATTGCTGCATAGCTGTACGCAAGGAGTCACAGTGAGCGGGTTTGGCAACCAAGCCGGTTTCACCATGAATATTGATATAGGTAGTGCCTGTACCAATCTCGCAAGTAATCATTGGCTTACCATACATTGATGCCTCTAGCAAAGTCATACCAAACGCTTCAGAACGCAGATGGGAAGGAAAAACTACCGCGTAACACAAAGTTAATAACGCAATTTTATCTTCGTCTGGCATAGGTCCGACAAAATGAATATTTTTAAGTTGCAGTTTTTCCGCTTGCTGTTTTAACTCCAGCTCACACGGCCCCTCACCGATAACCACCAAGGGATAATCCAGCTCTTTCAGCGCTTCCAGCAGATAAGATAACCCCTTGTAATAACGCAAAAAGCCAATAAATAAATAAAACTTTTCTGGCAGCTTTGTTTTCCACTTGCTTAAGGTTGCCAAAGCTGGTTGGCTATAGGATTTTTCATCTAAACCATATGGAATAACTTCAATTTCTCGATCAAATGATTGCAACACCGAGCTGGTTTGCACGTAATTAGGTGCTGCAGCAACTACGGCATCCACCTTCTTGAGAAAAGACATCATTAACGGTTGATAAAGCCGCAACAGATACTTTTGTTTGACGATATCGGAATGGTAGCTCACTACGCAGGGTTTATTCGGGCGCACCAGCTGATGAACCAAATCCATATAAGGCCATGGAAAGTGGTAATGGATCACATCAGCCTGTGCTGCGAGTGCTTTAAACTGCGTTATCGCAGACCACGATAAGCCCGTTGAGGCCACATAAATATCTTGCTTTGCTGTGTACACTTTGTGATTGGCAATGTCATATATTTGCTTAGGATTTTTAGCACTTAAGGTTAATACGTCAACATGGGCACCCGCTTGCACAGCCCCTTCGGCTAATTGATAAATAACCTGCTGAATACCACCAAAGGCATCCGGATAATATGTTTTAAAAAAATGAAGGATCCGCATTATCTTTTTAATACCTTTTGATAAACCGCCAGCGTTTGCACAGCACACCTTTGCCAAGAAAATTGCTGTGATTGCACCAATCCGTTAGTGATAGCTTGGTTACGCCAAATATCATCCTCCAAACTGGTTAGCAATAACTCACTAAACTTGACCGTATCTTGAGGATCGCACATCAAGCCTGCCTCGCCGATCACTTCGGGTAAAGAAGATGAATTAGAGCAAACTACCGGAACACCAGAGGCCATAGCCTCTAACACCGGCAGTCCGAAGCCTTCATACAGAGAGGGGAAACAGAATAATTTAGCGCCAGAAAATAGAATAGGCAAATCGGCGGCAGGTAAAAATCCAAGGTAACGTGCCCATCCCTGTCGCTGAGCTTGGCTAATTTTTTCCATAATCTGTTCATTTTGCCACCCCTGATAACCAGTCAAAATCAAGGGATAACGCCTCCGAGTATCTAGTGGCAATCTGGAATAGGCGTCGAGCAACACCGTAATATTTTTACGAGGCTCAATGGTACCGACATACAAAGAATAACCTTGATAACTCAAGTTATATCGCTGCAACACCACTTGGCATTGCGCCGGACGTCTGGGGTGAAAATCAGCCGAACAGGCTAACGGCACGGCAAAAATGCGTTCAATGGGCCAGTTAAAGTAATCGGCTAATTCTTGTCGATTATAAAGTGAATCGGTGATCAGGGCATCGGCAGTTGCTAGGGTATTTAAACACTCTTTTTGAATAAACCTGATCCGCTGAGGAGTGTTGCATTGCGTCCAGGTGAATGGAGAAAGATCATGGAAGGTGGCGACTTTTTTACCCGCAAAGGGAGGCAAAAAGAAATTAGGACCATGATAAAGAAAGTCTTCATGTCCTTTTAATACCTGCTTACGTAGAAAAGGCATCAATAATCTATAGGTTTCAGATGCGAAATGGCTAGATTGCACCCAACGTTTTAGCGAATGGTTCTTGGCCGCCTTTTCTTGCGCTGTTGGCAGTTCTTGCAAAAAACGCCGGCCTACAAAAAAGGTCAGCTCTTTTATTTCTGGAGTGTGTTGTAGGGCATTGGCAAGCTCCCATGTGTAACGGCCGATTCCGGTCAATGGAAAGCGGATTGGCTCGACAGATAAAATCACCTTCATGCTTGGTCTAACATCCAGCGAAATGTGTCGGCTAAGTCAGGTGTTTGCCAGTCTCCGATTAAAGAGCGCAATAAACTGGCATCACCACACAAGGTTTTTACTTCATTTGCGCGCACAAAAGCGGGGTTAACTTGAATACTCATGTTGTGGCCGGTGATCTGCTCGCACATAGCCATCACTTCTCGCAGGCTATGGGTTGTACCAGAGCACACGTTCACAGTTTGGCCAAATGCCTTGGCTTCAATTAAACGGCGATAGGCATTTACCAAGGAACGGACATCACTAAAATCTCGCCACACATCAAGATTACCCAATTCAATTACATCAGCCTTTCTCTTGAAGTGCGTGACGATTTTAGGCAACAAGAAGTTCTCGGTTTGCCCAACTCCTGTGTAGTTAAATGGGCGGGTAATGAGAATCGGTAGGCGATCCATCCACAGCCTAGCCATATGCTCCATAGCTAATTTACTTACGGCATAATCATTTGCGGGATCAGGTAAGGTTTGTTCAGAGAGCATTCCTTCGGAGCGATTACCATATATATTGGCACTGCTGGCTAACAAAACGGCTTGCGGTTGATGGGGAGCACTGGCCAACGCTTCAAGTAAATTTCGGGTGCCAAGCAAGTTGACCTGATAAAAACCATTAGCATCCCCATGGCCGACAAAGGCTAAAGCTGCCAAATGGATCACTACATCTGGTTGTATCTGCTCGAATGCCTTAGCCAGAGTGGTTTTATCATTTAAATCTGCTTGAAAATAATTTCTAGCATCACAAGGATTAACACCTAAACCAAAAACCTCATACCCGGCATTAGTCATCTCTGCAGACATATAGTGGCCAGTGAAGCCCTGAACGCCGGTAATTACAACTCGTGACTTGTTCATTATCAACCTTGGAAAAATGCCAGCGATAATTACATCGCTGGCTTTTAAATTAGAAACTAAATCCTTGCTGATTACGGCGCAGATCTTCATTCACCATCATCTGGCATAACTCTTCCAGCGTGGTTTTTGGCTCCCAACCTAACACTTCCTTAGCTTTGGCAGGGTTGCCGATCAGTAATTCAACCTCCGCTGGGCGGTAGAACTTCTGGTTAACCTTGACCAACACCTTACCGGTGGTGACATCAATGCCCACTTCTTGTTCGGCTTCTCCTTCAAAGCGCAAGGTAACACCTGCCGCTTTAAATGCCATGGCCACAAAGTCTCGCACGGTTTCTGTACGGTTGGTAGCAAGCACAAAGGTATCTGGCTCATCGGCTTGCAGCATACGCCACATGCCTTCAACATACTCTTTAGCAAAGCCCCAATCGCGTTTAGCATCGAGGTTCCCCAATTCGAGAACATCCAGCTTGCCGAGTTTGATCTTGGCGACTGAGTCGGTGATCTTGCGAGTTACAAACTCTTGGCCACGCAATGGGGATTCGTGGTTAAACAAAATACCGCTGCAACCGAAAATACCGTAACTCTCACGATAGTTAATGGTGATCCAGTGAGCATATAGCTTGGCAACACCGTAAGGGCTACGCGGGTAAAACGGCGTATCTTCCACTTGCGGAATGGCCTGTACCTTGCCAAACATCTCAGAGGTCGATGCTTGATAGAAACGAATTTTCGGATTAACGATACGGATCGCTTCCAGTAAGTTCAGTGGCCCGATACCAGTAATCTCGGCAGTGGTAGCTGGCTGATCAAAAGAAACGCCAACAAAACTTTGCGCAGCTAGGTTATACACCTCAGTTGCCCCAGTTGATTGCAACAAACGAATACTGGCTGACAAATCGGTCAGATCATATTCCACCAAATGCAAGTTAGGATGCTTGGCAATACCCAACTCTTCAATGCGCCAGAAGTTCACTGAACTAGTGCGGCGATAAGTGCCATATACGGTATAGCCTTTTTCTAATAATAGCTCGGCCAGATAGGCACCATCTTGGCCAGTAATACCTGTAATTAGCGCAATGGACATAAAAACACCCCTTTATTTAATAACACTACGACAGAAATCAACAAATTTATTTTCAGCTAAAGTCCAACTAAAATCCAGTGCTGTTTTGTAACCATTCTCTCCTAATTTCGTGCGTAATAATGGCTCATTTAAAATTCTAAATAACGCATCATGCAAATCGTCAGTAGCAACCATTAATGCATTTTCTTTGTCAACAGCCATATCATGAAAAGCGATACAATATTTATTGGCTATCACAGGTTTTTTAGCAAGCCATGCCTCAAGTAATACAATACCAAAACTTTCGCTAGAGCTCATATTTACCAGAGCAAGACATGACATCAATGCACCTCGCACCACGGAACGAGGTTGCCTATCTAAGTAAGAGACATAAGGTGAGTTGATGGCGACACCATCGTCATCCGGCCCAATCATCACCAAATGAAGTTTCTTACCGGATTTATTGATAGACTCAATGGCCTGGATTACAGCACGATACCCTTTAGCACCAGACTTACGTCCCAAGACAAGCACAAAATCCTCATCACTAGCGTAAACCCTGTTAAATTCGGCACGGTCGCTTTCCAGAAACTCTTCTTCAGTATCTGCACCACCAGGCAGATACTCGGAGCAACAGCCCTTCTCGGCATAGAAAGTACTAGCTGCTTTAGGTACCGCCAGCACTTTTGTCGCATTACGGGCAGCATTAAGCAAGTCAGGGAAATGATAGTAATCATCATCAAGATGAGCATGTGGTATCAATAAAGAAGGCACATTGCTTTGTTTTGCTACTTCAAGGGCAAAAATAGCCGGTTTGAAAACTAGGTTATGAGTGACTAATAGATCATATTTATCGATATGTGAGGTAATGTAGCTCTCCATTGAAGACGAGTGTGGCCCTCTTATATCCGTAAGAGTTACATTTAGCGGGAAGCGAGTCTGCTCTGCTGCGTGAGACAGAACATTAAACACTTTCTCTGCCGGAATACGAGTTGCATCTGCCAGCGGCGTTAGCGCGATATCCAGTGGAACATCATCAATGCACAACTCGTTAAGAATAAAACCTAGTGGTCGAGGATCTTGTCTCTCGATGAACTTATTTGACGTGAAAATTTCAAGTAACCCCCCCTCCACTGTCAGTTCAATGGTAAAATTATTTTCCATTTCTTGACTGAGGTATACGGCACCACTTGTAGACTGCAAGGTGATCAATGATTTTTCTGGAGCGTATCCCGTTAACTTTAGCTTACTTGTTTTTACGACATTGACCGCACAAGACGAATAACTCCACCGAGAATAGTTCGGAGCCTCTCCCTCTAAATCAGCCCATCCCCATGCAAGCCCATTCTGAAGCAACTTTGCGGCTTGCTGAACAATGGCCTTTTCAAATACCGGCTGAACTCGCCACGCTAAATTCATTGCCTTGTGCTGAGCTGATGTCGGCACACAATCTACCGGAAAACGAGCAAAACGCAAGTTGGACATTTCGATTGGCGCCCCCATCTCAGCATCAAAATCGAAGTGATCCATAAAACGATCATGATTGTTTATTCTGCTAACTTCTGTTGTCACGACATCGATCTCAAAATCTTGGGTGTCTCCAAGAGCTTTCAAGAAACGTTTTAAATTTGACTCTGCCCCACCAAGCTCTGGGTAAGTATAACGGTAGGTAACAAAGAGTACCTTGCGTTTTGGCTTTTCCAAGTTTACTAATAAATCGACAAATTTTTTGGCAATACCTACCATAGAAAGGTTGGCAAAGAATATATTTTTCCGCTCTTGTCTCATTTCGTCAGAGAAAATATCATCAGTCGTTGACAATGAATTTATCACACGTGAAAACGCCTCAGGATCAGCCAAAGCGATATGCTTTTGTATATTATCAGGGTAACCACGCAAACCAAATCTTGTGCTGACAACAAACAAACCATTCGCAAAATAATCTGCCAATTTTATGTTCGAGCCACTACCTGAAATAACTGGATTTACTGCCAATAAACTATTATGAAGAATGGCACATTTAGTCTCCTCATCAACCATCCCCCACAGAACAACGTTTTTCGCAGGTTTAACACTGATTGAATCACAAACAGAACCAACAATATTAAATTGCACATCGGGGCATTTAGTTACAACTTCCTTTAATAGATAGTTAATCGCATCTACGTTTGGCATATGTGCCGAGCCAAGGAATACCGCTGATTTTTTTTGTACCTTTTTCGCTATTTCCTGGTTTAAGCTTTCACTAATCGCAACAGGCAACTGTGAGCCGTTACGAACAACGATCATTGGCCCTGAGGTTTTTTTACCTACTAACAAGCTATAGGCATCATCATCGGAGACGGCGATCGTTGATGCAGATTTTTCGACCGCATTTTTTTCAACCGCAGTAGCCATATCAGTCAGGTAGTCTTTTTTAGGGTGCCATTCTAATAATGCAGATTTTAGCTTCGTTTCATTATTTTGCGATGAGTATATAAACCGATCGTGATAGGCAATCGGCAATGGTGTCATATAAGGATGCTCTACCACGATGAAACGTGCAGATTTTTTTAGGATATTATAGACAGTAACCAGCAGATTGTTTTTTACACAATGGTTACTTGCGATGATATCATCACAAGAAATATGAAACAGTGAATTTAACTCATCAACCTCTTTGCGGTGATCTATTGATTTAGGAATACTGATTACATGCGTTTTATCATTAAATTTTCTTGAAGAAAACTTTTCATCATCTGAAAAACAAATGAAAACGACAAAAGAAATATCATTAACTGCCTGATATAGTCCTCTAGTACGCGTAGCGCCCCCTCCCACACCAGAGAAAGAGTTGTAATCATTGAGAACTAAGGTATAAGTATTAGGCTCTTTGAATAAACTCTCCAATTCAGGAAGAAGATTCGCAACTATGGCATCCCATGTATAGTTTTTACTGGCAAGATGCTTACCAGAAGAACCTATCTCAATGGTATTTTCAAAGTTTTCATCAGCAAGATGATGCTTTAACAACGCAGGAAAATCAGCGAGTGCACCTTCAATAAAGTGCTTACCTGATTCAATATTAAACCCTCGCATCCCAAACGAAGTAGACAGAATAGGTAAAGCATAAGAAAAATAATCCAAAGCTTTGATGTTAGAACCGCTGCCAGATTCCATCGGGTTGAGTGCCATACTTGCATTTTCAAATATCTGAACTTTCTTTCCGTCGGAAACCCGCCCATGCCTAATAACATTATTAGCATATTTCCCCTCTGGCAAGCAATCACCGACAATATCGAAAATTATATTGAGACATTTCGGCGCGATTACTCGGGCAATATAGGATGCTGCTTTCACATTTGGCAAATGAGCACTACCAACAAACACCACTGAATGATTATTTTTTTTAATACGATGAGGTACAATACGATGTTGTTCGAGCATGCCGTTTGGCGAATATAGCATCACAGACTCTTTATGCGGTACTATTTTTTTAAATGACTCATAATCACTTTCACCACAGTAAAGAATCAAATCTGAGTTATTTAAGAGTTTTTTTTCAGCTGTGGCAACTAACTCGACAATAGGTTGTGATTTTTCAGATGGATGAAGAGTTTGATACAATTCAGTCTCACAGTTATATGAATTGTAGATTCTTAACTTATTGTCAAAACCTAAAAAAATATCATAATCAACAGTAAAAGGTGAGTCATGAACAATTATATCTGCGGATTCATAATAATTTAGGTATGCAGCCAAAAATGCTGTGGGATATAGCGAACTAGCTGCTATGGCAGGAGCGGAAAGATCTCCACTCCCATCAGAAAGATAGCTTGATAACTCACCCCAGCATTGCTCAAAATAGTTATCTTTCGGAATCCGGTGCTCTACAAATGTAGCTGTGTGATATACAGTTTCCTCGCTAACACCGGGATAAGTAGAAGTAAGCAGTGTTATATGATGGTATTTACTCAGAGCCTTATAGAAGTTATAAAGTTTAAATTCACCTCCATTTGATACAGGAACGAAGGCAGGAAAAAAATTAAGACAAAGTATTTTCTTCATCATCTAAACAGACCATCCATCAATATAACCATGACTCAAGCACTGATTTTTGCTTCTCATGCATGCCAATTTTTTTTACAGCACAAGGCGATTCTTTCTCTGCCTTTCCATAAGGGTTTTCAGGTAAAGCTATGTTCGTAAAAGTCGACAAAGTTGGTGCATTATTGTAACCTCTTGGTAAATTTCTTTTTAATCTATATTTAAGTTCAGGATAGCGATTCAACCAGCGCACCACTCTCTGCTTCAAAAGTGGTCGATTTGAAAAAAACATATTAACAATAAAGGCTAAACCTTTAATTTTTTTTTTGGCTACCGATTTAATCGTTGATAGTAACTTCCGAGGCTGGAAGAAAAAATTGATAGACTTTGATACTAGGCGTAAAGGATACGTTACCTTCCAAGAATTACTGCCATAAACTAAGTCAAGCTCATTTCGTAAATTATCTGAAATTTTCTTTTGTACATCTAACTCTGTGACAAAATGAGCTTTAGCTTCCGCCAATACTTTACTATTTGTATCACGTTCAAATAAAGATTGAGTATGTCGCTCGCTAGCTATATCTACTGCTCTATCAAGTTTTTCTGAAAGCTGCTTGATTAATTTAAAATATATATCTTCTTTCTTATTGAGTTCTGAAAGCAAATTTTTGTTTTGCACACATATATCATCCGCTAACGTATCAATTCTGTTAGCCACAACATCCTGCAGCTGCTTAACATTCCAATTAATATGGTTTGTTGTGATGGATAAATAGCTCTCAAATATTGCAGATACGGGAACATCACCAATAATACCATCTTGTTCATAGTAGGCAATGGAAATACTTTTAAAACTCCATTGCTGACTTGGTATCATCCATACCTTAGCAATCCATTTCTGGTATTTTTCAGGAAAATCATGAGGTGATATAAAGCGTGGACGCTGACTACCTTGTTCCCTAATCTTATGCTGTGAAATTTCTTTCAGAAGAACAAAAAAACTCAGTATCTGGCCGTAGAGATCATCACCATCTCTACTAGAGCTTTCAATCGAACCATAATCAATAATATAGGTTTGTGAATCATTACCAATCAAAATATTCCAAGGCCTGAGATCATTATGGTATAAACCATGTTCCTCTAGGGCTGTTACTTGTTCAAGAAGACTTGAAATGACTTTTTCATCATCATATTCATCGCCAGCCAAAATAATATCTAGTAATAGACGTCCAGGAATCAAAGTTCTTGCAAGCCATGACTCACCATTGTTACTACCATGCAAAAATAGTTTTGGAGCATGAAATCTAGGGATGTTCTCTTTCAAGAATACAGATTCATTCAATAGTTCTGAATAATTTGAATTCGTGCTATTTTTTAAGAAAATCTTGATGATTTTGTCACCTGAAAAATAATAACGTCTTTTATTATCGTGATATGTGGTATCTAGTTGATGAGAACTATACTTGACATGATCAATGACACCAAAAAACTCATTGAGATTCCAATATTTATTACTAGCAAAAAACAGTGGTCGTTCAACTGCTGATAAATGAGTGCCATACATTGAAACATGATGGCTAAATATATAAGACTCGATCAGTTGGCGAGGATCTTCTGGTTGAGATGCGGCCCAATACAAGGGCTCTGTATTCAATGCAAATTCAAATATGCCGGTTTCAACTTTATTGGAGAGAATTTTTAATAAATCAAAAACATACTCTGCACCATGCTCATAGACTAGATGATGGAAGACACTTAACCCGAGGACTAAATCGTACTCCTGCTCTTTTACTCTTTCCTGTACAATAGTTTCTATGCTGCCCAACAAAAACTCTACGTTAAAACTGCTATTTTCTTCTGCTAATTTTTTGCAAACATCGATATTTGGCTGGCTATAGTCCACTGCAGTGACAATCGCACCACGCTCAGCCAAGCTCAAGCTAAAGAAACCTTGTGCACACCCTAAATCCAGAACTTTTAGAGGTTTCCCTTTCTCTTTAGAAATGTAATCGTATGTAGAGGCGATAGTTTCTAATCGATCAAGGCAACTACGTGATGCCTGCGCTGTAAATTCCGGATGCTTAAATATCGGTTGATATACTTCAGGTAATTGTTTAACCAACGTTGTAATTGATTTTTCTTGATGCATCATTAGAAAAACTCCTCAATCTGTACAAAATCAACCTGCATATCGACTAAGCCCCACATATGGATGTTATTGGTAACTTTCAACAAGATAGAGTCATATCTTCTATCCACCGGGTCTGTCGTCTGTGTGGGATCTCCAGCAGAAAGTCCTAGAGAAAGCAAATAGGCCCCTTCATTTAAGCAAAGATTCAGGCTAAACTTATAAATTGCGACATGCCCAGATTTCCCATCTGGTAAAATTTTACCTTTACTTGAAAGATATGAATTACTTCCATAGATAAATACCCCTTCAAGACTCTTAATTAAGATACCTGGAGTGATATGTTCAAAATCACGCTCAAAAAATACTTTAACATAGACATCCAACTTATCGTTGGTATTGATTACAGACGGATACTCGACACCGCCACAAACCGTCACATAGTCGATAATTTTAGCCCCCCCCAGTCCCCAGCGGTATTCTTCTTTAAGGTACCCTGGCCGAGTATGGTAGAGATCTTCTGAATTCTGGCTGAGCGTTATAACTTTGTTCTTTTCATTTTCAACTTTCTTTTTTCCAAACAAGTCATCCATATACATATTGACAACTTCTCTAGAAGGTCCATCGGCGTAAACTTTACCAGACTTTAAAAAGATAGCTCGATCGCACTGTTTGGATATATCCATTACCGCATGAGATACTAGCAGTAGTGTCATCCCTTGTTTCTTATACTCAGCAATCCTTGAATAACATTTGGATTGAAAATATATGTCACCAACTGACAACGCTTCATCGACAATCAGAATATCTGGTCTAGTTGCTGTTGCTACAGCGAATGCTAGGCGAGCTTGCATGCCAGAAGAATACATTCTTAAAGGTTGCTCAATGTATTCCCCAATCTCGGCGAAAGCCTCTATTTCAGGAAATAACATTTCGATTTCATCAGTAGAATACCCGAAAAGCTGGCCCGCCATATACACATTCTGACGCCCAGTAAATTCTGGATGGAAACCCATCCCTAGCTCTAACAGAGCTGCTACTCTTCCCCGCAATGAAATAGAACCCGTGGTGGGCTGTGTGGTACCAGTAATCATTTTCAGCAAAGTACTCTTACCGGCACCGTTGATACCAATAATTCCCACCGCCTCTCCAGGCTGCACAGTAAAGTTCACATCTTGCATTACCCACTTCAAACAGTGTCTTGGCTTTTTTCCCGGTAAAACCCATTCAGCCAATCGCGTCCAGCGCGTTGGGTACTGCTTATAAGCTTTACCTAATTGTTTAACCGTAATCATCCCCATTACAATTCATCCACCATGTCACCCGCGTGTTTGCGGAATAGAGATAAGCCAAGTAGGACTAGCAATACCCCAACCACAGTCACCAGCCACAAACTTCTCCATTGTGGCCAAACCCCCTGCACCAGAATCTGCTGACATGCAGCTACCACTGAAGCCAGTGGGTTCAGCACAATATAAGGTTTAATTGCTGCAGGCAAAATATCTGCGGGATAGATAATCGGGGTAAGCCAAAACCAAAACTGCAAGGCGATACCAAAAAACTGGCCAATATCACGAAAAAAGACATTCAGCACACCCAGTGTCATCCCCAATCCTATAGCGAATATGATCAACACTATCAGTACAGGTATTAACGCTAAGTAAGGCAAGCCGGGGAAATAACCAACCAATAGCAAAAATAGTGAAAATAGGCCAAACACAATGATAAAGTTAAGTAATGCATTACAAATTACTGTAACCGGCAGACATAACCTTGGAAAACTTATTTTTTTCAATAAGTTAGCGTTATCCAAAAATACATTCTGACTACGCCCGACAATTTCAGAAAATAATCCCCATATTAATACCCCTGCACACAAGTAAATACTATAGGCAAAGGTGTGATCCACTCCTGGTAACTTGGCCCGCATCACATTTGAAAAAATCACCGTATACACAATGATCATCGCCAGTGGGTTGATGATGTTCCACGCAGCCCCCAATAAGGTATTCTGGTACTTAACTTGAAATTCGCGTTTGACATTACCGAGAATGAACCCTCGATAACGCCATAACGCACTTACCATTGCAACTGACATTCCATCACCCCTTAATCAAGGCTTCCACTGCAGCCACTACTTGCCACACCAATGCTTGATCCGCTCGGCTTTCGATGTTTAGGCGTAACAAGGGCTCAGTGTTTGAGGTGCGTACATTTAGACGCCAATCTTTCATTTCAATGCTCAAACCATCAGTGCGATCAACCACCAAAGCTTGCGGTACATATTTAGCTTCAATACGCGAAATAACCTTAGCTGAGTCGCTAACTCGGTAATTAATTTCACCACTACACGGATAAGCAGCCAACCGTTCACCAACCAATTGTGACAAACTTGCCTGTTTCACTGATACCAGTTGTGCCACCAATAACCATGGGATCATCCCACTATCACAATAGCCAAAATTGCGAAAATAGTGATGAGCGCTCATCTCACCACCATATATAGCATTTTCCAAGCGCATCCGTTCCTTGATAAAAGCATGGCCGGTTTTACTTAGTACAGGAACGCCCCCAGCCTGTTTGACCACATCGATAGTATTCCAAGTCAGACGTGGGTCATGGATAATTTTCTCACCGGGATGACTAGCTAAAAATGCTTCAGCCAACAATCCAACAATATAATATCCTTCGATAAACTCGCCATACTCATCAAACAAAAAGCAGCGGTCAAAATCGCCATCCCACGCTATCCCCATATCTGCGCCATGCTCCTTTACCGCATCAGCTGTTGCGGAACGATTCTCTGGCAGCAATGGATTAGGAATACCATTGGGGAAGTTGCCATCTTCCTCATGATGAATTTTTATAAACTCAACAGGAACCTTAAGGGCATTAAAACGTTCCTCAATAACATTAATTACATGCCCTGCAGCACCATTACCGGAATTGACGACCAATTTTAGCGGTCGCAATACCGATAGATTAATATAAGTTAATAAATGATCAACATAATCATCAAGAATTGACAACTTTGTCAAAGAACCTAACTGTGGCGAGACAGAAAATTCCCCCGATTCAGCCAATGCGCGGATATCATTCAAACCACTATCACCACTAATTGGGTATGCACCACGTCCAACCAATTTCATGCCGTTGTAGTCCATTGGGTTATGGCTGGCCGTCACTTCAATCGCGCCATCAATATCTAATGTAAACGCGGAAAAATAGATCTCTTCGGTGCCGGTCATACCAAGATCAAGCACATCACAGCCGGCATCCATAATACCCATAGAAAGGGCTTGTTTTAACTCAACACTGGTCAGGCGCACATCGCCACCCACAGCAATGGTCTTAGCACTCAAGTGTTGTGCTGTGGCACGGCCAATTCGATAAGCAATCTCGGTGTTTAACTCATCGCCCAATTTCCCACGAATATCGTACGCTTTAAAACAAGTCAATTTCATTGCTATATCTCTCGGCAATTATTATTTGTTAAAATCCACAATATCATCTTCACCAAGGTAATCTCCGGTTTGAACTTCAAGCATCACTAAATCTATCAATCCGGGGTTTTTTAACTGATGGCGATGACCAGCAGGAATATAGGTTGATTGATTTGCAGTCAATAGTTCTTCTTGACCATCATAATTCACTTCTGCAACACCAGATAGCACAACCCAATGTTCATTGCGGTGATGGTGCATTTGCATTGTCAGGCTGGCGCCAGGTTTAACCTCGAGGCGCTTAATTTTGAAACGCTCGCCAACCTCGAGAAGGGTATAACGCCCCCATGGACAGTACACAGTACGGTGGGTTTTGAATGCATCGTGATTAATTTTTTTAAGTTGATTATAAATTACTTTAACATCTTGACTATTATTCTTATTTGCTACCAACAATGCATCAGCAGTATCTACAATAACTAAATTGTCGACACCGACAGCCCCAATCACTCGCTCTTCACTTGTAACATAACAATTTGTGGTATCATGTAAAATGGCATGGCCTTGAACCGTATTTCCACTTTCATCAGACGGATGTAGGTCACTAATCGCTGACCAAGAGCCAATATCACTCCAACCAATATCACAAGGAACTACTGAAACGTTTTGTGATCTTTCCATCACTGCATAATCAACTGAAATATCAGGAACCTGATTAAATGTCTCGGAATCCAAATCTATATGTTTAACCTTTTTATTCTGGATTACATCTGATTTACTGATGCAGGATTTTGTGGCTTCTAATACCTCAGGGCAGTGCATTTCCATTTCTATGATCATAGAACTCGCTTTGAAACAAAACATGCCAGAATTCCAGAAAAAACGACCACTTTCTAGATACTCTTTTGCTTTATTCAAGGTTGGTTTTTCAACAAAACGCAAGACATCAGAGCCCTGGGCTTCAATGTAACCATAACCTGTCTCAGGTGTATGAGGTTTAATACCGAATGTTACCAAACGCCCTGTTTTAGCTAATTCAATAGCGCAGGTAACTGCATTAGAAAAAGCAGTCAGCTCTGTGATCAAGTGATCCGCGGCTAACACCAGTACGATCGCATCATCACCATATGTATCGTAAGCATAAATGGCGGCAGAGGCTACTGCTGCGGCAGTATTACGGCCGTACGGCTCAAGTATAAAGGAGGTTGGGAGCGAACGCTCATTCACCTCTTTGAATGAATCTAGTGTTTTGAAATACAACTCTCTATTAGTAATAGTTAATATCTCGCCTATATCGGATAGTGTAGCGCCACGCAAAAATGCTTTTTGTAAAAAACTCTGATTATCCGATAATTTAATAAATGGCTTGGGATGTTGTTCACGTGAAATGGGCCATAATCTAGAACCGCTACCACCACACATAATTGCAGGAATTAAAACTGTCATAACTACACCATGAAATTAGAGTTAAATTTTTTAGCCATCATAAATGAATTTGCACTTGCATCCTTCCTAGATAATACAGGGAACATCTCATTACCCCATTTTATTGATAGCTGCTGATCATTCCAACATATTGAATGTTCAAAATCTGGTTGGTAATAATTAGTTGTTTTATATAAAACTTCTGCGGTCTCTGTTCTTGTGATAAACCCATGAGCGAATCCTTCAGGAATCCACAATTGACGTTTGTTTGTATCTGACAAATGGGTTCCAACCCATCGTCCAAAAGTCGGCGAGCTTTTACGAATATCAACTGCAACATCAAATATTTCACCAATGATACAGCGCACTAACTTTCCTTGCGCATGCGGGGGAAGTTGATAGTGCAAACCACGCAATACACCTTTAGATGATTTTGAGTGATTATCTTGTACAAAGGTGACAGGGTATCCCACCGCTTCTTCAAATAGCTTATGATTGAAACTTTCAAAGAAAAAACCACGCTCATCACTAAATACCCTAGGCTCAAATAGAAGTATGTCAGGGAGCTCCGTCTTTATTACATTCATCTCAGATATGCCAATTAAATTTATTCGTGGTACAGAGTGGTAACACCACCCAGATATCACATCAGACTTTGTTCAACCATTCTTAGCAAATATTGTCCATAGGTATTCTTTTCTAATGGTAGTGCGAGCGCACGTACCTGCTCTACATCAATAAATTTTTTGCGATAAGCGATCTCTTCTGGGCAAGCGACTTTCAACCCCTGACGAGTTTCGATAATCTGAATAAAGTTGCTCGCTTCAATCAGGCTTTCATAGGTTCCGGTATCAAGCCAGGCATAACCGCGGCCCATCATCACCACCGATAAACTACCTTGCTCCAAGTAGATACGGTTCACATCGGTGATTTCCAGCTCACCACGCGGCGACGGTTTCAGACCCTTGGCGATCTCCACCACGCTGTTGTCGTAGAAATAGAGGCCAGTGACCGCATAGTTGCTCTTGGGATCCTGTGGCTTCTCTTCCAGCGAAATAACGCTGCCTTGCTTATCAAACTCCACCACCCCATAACGCTCCGGATCATGCACATGATAGGCAAAAACGGTGGCACCACTGTCTTTACTGGCTGCCGCTTCCAGCTGTTTCTGCAAGTCGTGGCCGTAGAAGATGTTGTCTCCCAGCACCAGTGCACAGGGGTCTGAACCGATGAACTCTTCACCCAGAATAAAGGCTTGTGCCAACCCGTCCGGGCTTGGCTGCACCTTGTATTGCAAATTCAGGCCCCACTGGCTGCCATCGCCCAGTAATTGTTCAAAGCGGGGGATATCTTGCGGGGTACTGATGATCAAAATATCGCGAATGCCCGCCAGCATCAGGGTGCTCAATGGGTAGTAGATCATCGGCTTATCATAGATCGGTAGCAGCTGCTTGCTGACAGCCATGGTGACGGGGTAGAGACGTGTGCCAGAGCCCCCAGCCAGAATAATGCCTTTACGTTTGGTCATGATGCTTGTTTCTTATTTTTAAATTACAAACGAGAAGGGTGGCTTGATACAACACCTTTCTGTTTTATCCCTGCCAGCCAGAGAGGTGTTCAATACGTCCCAGGCCTGTGATTTACTTGCCCAGAGTTTCGGTCAACATCCGCTCTACACCGACGGACCAGTCCGGCAGTACCAGATCGAAGGTGCGCTGGAACTTGCTGGTATCCAAGCGGGAGTTATGAGGGCGTTTGGCCGGGGTCGGGAAGGCGCTGGTTGGCACCGCATTGAGCTGCGTGACCGCCAGTTTAACCCCGGCCTCTCTGGCTTTGGCAAACACCAGCTGGGCGTAGTCAAACCAAGTGGTGGTACCGGAGGCAATCAGATGGTACAGCCCGGCGACCTCGGGTCTGCTCTGCGCCACGCGGAGCGCATGGGCGGTGCAATCCGCCAGCAATTCAGCACCGGTCGGGGTGCCAAACTGGTCATTGATGACAGACAGTTCGCTACGCTCCTTGCCAAAACGCAGCATGGTCTTGGCAAAGTTGGCACCGCGGGCCGCGTAGACCCAGCTGGTGCGGAAGATCAGGTGACGCGAGCACAGGGCCGCAGCCTGCTCACCCGCCAGCTTGGTTTCGCCGTACGCATTCAGCGGTGCGGTCGCATCGGTTTCAAGCCAGGGGCGCTCACCACTACCATCGAACACATAGTCGGTGGAGTAGTGAACTAGCCAGGCTCCCAATGCCTCCGCTTCTCTGGCAATCGCCGCCACACTGGTCGCGTTGAGCAGTTCGGCAAACTCCCGCTCGCTCTCGGCTTTGTCTACCGCAGTGTGGGCCGCCGCGTTCGCGATGACATCCGGCTTCACCTGGCGCACAGTCTCCGCTACGCCGGCCGGCTTGCTGAAGTCACCGCAATAATCGGTGGAGTCAAAATCGACGGCTGTGATACGGCCCAGTGGTGCCAGTGCACGTTGCAGCTCCCAGCCAACCTGACCATTCTTGCCAAACAGCAGAATATGCATCAGGCACGCTTCCCGTAGTTTTGTTCAATCCAGGATTGGTAGGCGCCGCTCTTGACGTTGTTGACCCACTGCTGGTTATCCAGATACCACAGCACTGTCTTGCGAATGCCGGATTCAAAAGTTTCTTGCGGTTGCCAAGCGAGTTCAGCGCTCATCTTGCTGGCGTCAATGGCATAACGGCGGTCATGGCCAGGGCGGTCGGCCACGTAGGTGATTTGATCGCGGTAGGAGCCGGCTTTGGGCACCATTTCATCCAGCAGATCGCAGATGGTATGCACGACTTCCAGATTCTGTTTCTCGTTGTGGCCGCCGATGTTGTAGGTCTCGCCGATGACACCTGTGGTGACCACGGTATAAAGCGCGCGGGCGTGATCTTCCACATAGAGCCAGTCACGGATCTGGTCACCCTTGCCGTACACCGGCAGCGGTTTGCCATCCAGGGCGTTGAGGATCACCAGCGGGATCAGCTTCTCGGGGAAGTGGTACGGACCGTAGTTGTTGGAGCAGTTGGTGACGACGGTCGGCAGACCGTAAGTACGGCGCCAGGCGCGCACCAGATGGTCACTGGAAGCCTTGGAAGCAGAATAGGGGCTGCTGGGGGCATAGGGGGTGGTTTCGGTGAAGAGCGGCAGTGCCACACCGGGGACCACTTCATCCGGATGGGGCAGGTCGCCATACACCTCGTCGGTGGAGATATGGTGGAAACGGAAGGCCGCCTTGCGTACCTCATCCAGGCCGTTCCAGTAGGCGCGAGCCGCTTCCAACAGCATGTAGGTGCCGACGATATTGGTCTCGATGAAGTCGGCGGGGCCGGTGATGGAACGATCAACATGGCTCTCGGCAGCCAGGTGCATTACGGCATCCGGCTGATACTGAGCAAACACCCGATCCAGCTCGGCGCGGTTGCAGATATCCACCAGTTCAAAGGCATAACGTTCACTGCTGGCGACACAGGCCAAGGATTCCAGGTTGCCCGCATAGGTGAGTTTGTCGAGGTTGATAACTGAGTCATTGGTATCTCGGATGATATGACGAACAACCGCCGAACCGATAAAACCAGCACCACCAGTGACAAGAATTTTCATAGTTATGCTCTTGAAAATTAATAGAAAACTTAGTTTTTAGACGCACTGAATCGACGATTACCCTCGTCTTTGCAGAGAATGTCTGATGCTGTGCAAATCAAAAGCGATAGCTACCGCCCCTGAGTTACAGCCCCCAGTTTGCTGCTTTTAACCAGAATGTATGTGCTGTTGGTCATAATGCCCTCCAGCTTGGGATTGTTCTGCCATCGTCCCTGATGACAAGATTGCTGTCTGTTTGGCCTTCAGCCTGGCCGTTGCACAAGCTGAAGCCATATAAATTGCTATGCCCCAAGGACAAAGTCTGGATTCTAGCGCCTTTCCCTGCGCCTTGAATAGCCAAAACAACCTTGCTCAAAACAAGTCATCTACAACCCATTTTGCTGTTGCTCAACACTCTATTGGTGGCCGGAAATGTTCGGTCATCATTCAAAAAGCCCCTATCGACACCTCATCATCATTTTCCACTGCTAATATCCCAAGTAAAAATAGTGATAAATTGCGTATCGGAGTGGAGCTAGCTCACAAGAACACCATTTTGCTCCAATCCTTGAAGAAGATGAGTAACACTTTCTTACAATTGCCATTCACTGAATGCTCAGAATTCAGGTCTTTTCACCCATCTCTGCAGACTGCCGATAGACTGTCTGCACGACGTATTATGTCATTTGGGCTTCATATGTATATGTTTTTGCTCAAAAGAAACGGGGCGAACCCGATGGTTCGCCCCGTATTGGCCTGCTGATGGAAGGTATGAGTGTGCCTACTGCTGGCGCTCGCCCTTGTCACCCTCGGCATCGGCGGCTTGCCAACCGCCGCCGACGGCCTTGTAGAGCGCGACCTGGTTGCTGAGCTGCGCCAGACGGGTACTGATCAGCCCCTGCTTGGCACTGAACAGCGAGCGCTGGGCATCCAGTCGGGTGAGATAACTGTCCACCCCCTTCTCGTAGCGCACCTCCGCCAGCTTGAAGTAGGTCTGGTTCGCCTCCACCAGTGCCTGCTGCGCCTGCAGCTGCTGCTGATAATCAGCCTGGGCGCCGAGCGTATCCGCCACTTCCTTGAACGCGGTCTGGATGCTCTTCTCGTAGCTCGCCACCGCCTGCCTGGTGCTTACCTCGGCCACGTCCAGATCCGCGATGCGCTTGCCGCCATCAAAAATCGGCAGGTTGATCTGCGGCATGAAGGTCCAGGTGCCGGTGCCGCCGTCAAACAGTCCGCTCAACTGGTTGCTGGCGGTACCCGCCGTCGCGGTCAGCGAGATGGTCGGAAAGAAAGCCGCACGAGCGGCGCCGATATTGGCATTGGCCGCCTTCAGGCTGTGTTCGGCCGCCAGGATGTCCGGGCGCTGTTGCAGCAGGCTGGATGGGGCGCCCACCGGGATGGCAGCAAGCTGCACCTCGGCCAGGGTCGCCGGCTCGGTCATCAGCGCGGGGACGCCAGTCCCGAGCAGCAGCGCCAGGCCGTTGCGATCCTGCTTCACCTGTCGTTGATACTGGGCCAGGCTCACCTTGGCACTCTCCAGCGCGGTACGGCCCTGGGCCAGCTCCATTTCGGAGGCGGCCCCCAGCCGGTATTTGTGCTCGGTCAGGCCATAGCTCTCCTGCTCGGTGGCCAGGGTCGCCTCGCTCAGCGCGAGCAACTCCTGATCCGCCAGCAGGGTGAGATAGGCGTTGGCCACCGAGGCGATCAGCGCGATCTGGGTGCTGCGCTGAGTCTCCACCTGCGCTAGATAGTTTTCCAACGCCTGATCTTTGAGGCTCTGGATCCGGCCAAACAGGTCCAGCTCGTAGGAGGTGATGCCGATGTTGGCACCGTACTGGCTGCTGATGGTGCCCTGCCCCGTGCTGCTGAGATCGTCCGATCCCTGCTGGCGGGTACCCGAGCCATTGGCCGCCAGGGTCGGCAGCTGGGCCGCCCGCTGGATCCGGTATCTGGCCTCGTAGGCCTCCACATTGAGGGCCGCGATGCGCAGATCCCGGTTGTTCTCGAGGGCCGTGGCGATCAACTGCTGCAGGGCAGGATCGAGGAACTGCTGGCGCCAGGGGGAGACGGCCGCCTCCCCTGTCTGGTTGTTCTGCCAGGCGGCGCCTTGCGGCAGCTCCGGGCGCTGGTAATCGGGGGCCATGGAACAGCCCCCCAGCAGCAGCGTCACGCTCAGGGCGATCAGGGTCTTAGTCATGTTTGATCTCCTCGGCATGGGCCAGACGCGCCTGCTTGGTGCTGTGCTTGGTGAAATAGCGCATCACCAGCACGAAGAACAGCGGCACGAAGAAGATGGCCAGCACGGTGGCACTGATCATCCCCCCCATCACGCCGGTACCGATGGCGTTGCGGCTGCTGGCGCCGGCCCCGGTACTGATCACCAGCGGCAATACGCCGAGGATGAAGGCGAGCGAGGTCATCAGGATCGGGCGCAGACGCAGGCGCGCCGCCTCCACCACGGCTTCGCTCAGCCCCATGCCCCTGTCATAGAGCTCCTTGGCGAACTCGACGATGAGGATCGCGTTCTTGGCCGACAAACCGATGGTGGTGAGCAGGCCTACCTGGAAGTAGACGTCGTTCTCCAGCCCGCGCAGGGTGGCGGCCACAATGGCCCCCAGCACCCCGAGCGGCACCACCAGCATCACCGAGAACGGGATGCTCCAGCTCTCGTAGAGGGCGGCCAGACAGAGGAACACCACCAGCAGCGAGATGGCGTACAGGGCCGGTGCCTGAGAGCCCGCCTGCCGCTCCTGATAGGAGAGACCGGTCCACTCGATGCCGATGCCTTCCGGCAGCTGCTTCACCATCTGCTCGATGGCGGCCATGGCGTCACCGGTACTCTTGCCCGGAGCCGCTTCCCCGACGATCTCCATCGCCGGCACGCCGTTGTAACGCTCCAGTCGTGGCGAGCCGAAGCTCCAGTCGGTGCTGGCAAAGGCAGAGAAAGGCACCATCTGACCGGCGCTGTTGCGCACGTACCAGAGCTTGAGATCTTCCGGGTTCATCCGGAAGGGGGCATCCGCCTGCAAATAGACCTTCTTGACCCGGCCTCTGTCGACGAAGTCGTTCACATAGGCAGAGCCCCAGGCACTGGAGAGCGTGCTGTTGATGTCGCTGATCGAGAGCCCCTGCGCCAGCGCCTTCTCGTAGTCGATCTTGATGTCGAGCTGGGGGGTGTCTTCCATCCCGTTCGGGCGCACCCGCACCAGATTGGGATCCTGCGCCGCCATGCCGAGCAGCTGGTTACGCGCCGCCATCAGCTTGTCGTGACCCACGCCGGCCCGATCCTGCAAGAAGAAGTCAAAACCGGTCGCCGTCCCGAGCTCCGGGATCGGAGGCAGGTTGAAGGCAAACACCTGGGCTTCCTTGATGCTGAACAGGTAGCCCATGGCACGACCGATGATGGCATTGGCGCTGCGATCCGGCGTGTTGCGCTCCTTCCAGTCTTTCAGCTTGATGAACGCCATGCCGCTGTTCTGACCGCTACCGGCGAAGCTGAAGCCCGCCACCGTCAGCACGGAGTCGACGTTATCCTTCTCATTTTTCATGAAGTAGTCGCGCATGTCGGCCAGCACCACCTCGGTGCGCTGCTTGGTCGCACCGACCGGCAGCTGCACCATGGACATGATGACCCCCTGATCCTCTTCCGGCAGGAAGGAGGTGGGCATGCGCATGAACAGGATGGCCAGTACCGCCAGCATGGCGGCGTAGATGATGCCGTAGCGCACCCCTTGCTTGACCACCTTGCGCACCCCGCTCTGGTAGCGGTTGGCGCTGGCGTCGAAGGCCCGGTTGAACCAGCCGAAGAAGCCGCGCTTGGCACCGAACTCACCATGCTTGATGGGCTTGAGCAGGGTGGCACACAGGGCCGGAGTCAGGATCAGCGCCACCAGCACCGACAGCACCATGGCCGAGACGATGGTGAGGGAGAACTGGCGATAGATGGCACCGGTCGAGCCGCCGAAGAAGGCCATCGGCACGAACACCGCCGAGAGCACCAGGGCGATCCCCACCAGGGCGCCGGTGATCTGGGTCATGGACTTGCGGGTCGCTTCGAGTGGAGAGAGATCCTCCTCGCTCATCAGACGCTCCACGTTCTCCACCACCACGATGGCGTCATCCACCAAGAGGCCGATAGCCAGCACCAGACCGAACATGGTCAGGGTGTTGATGGAGAAGCCGAACGCCGACATGACGCCGAAGGTCCCCAGCAGCACCACGGGCACCGCAATGGTCGGGATTAGGGTGGCACGGAAGTTCTGCAGGAACAGATACATCACGCAGAACACCAGGAAGATCGCCTCCACCAGAGTCTGCACCACCTCCTCGATGGAGATCTTCACGAACGGCGTGGTGTCGTACGGGTAGACGATCTCCATGTTGGCCGGGAAGTAGGTGGAGAGCTCATTCAGCTTGCCACGCACCTTCTCGGCGGTATCCAGCGCATTGGCACCGGTTGCCAGCTTGATGGCCACCGCCGCGGTCGACTGACCGTTGTAGAGCGCCTCGGCATCGTAGCTTTCGCCGGCCAGCTCGACCCGGGCCACGTCTTTGAGCCGCACCTTGGAGCCGTCCTGGTTCACCCGCAGCAGGATGTCGTTGAACTCCTCCACAGTGGAGAGCCGGGTCTGCCCCATGATGGTGGCGGTGAACTGCTGATCGGTCACCGCCGGGGTGCCCCCCAGCTTGCCGAAGGCCACCTGAGTATTCTGCGCCTTGATGGCGGCCTGCACGTCACCCGGGGTCATCTGCACCCGGTTGAGTTTGTTGGGATCGAGCCAGACCCGCATGGAGTACTGGCTGCCGAACAGGGTGATGTCCCCTACCCCGTCCAGACGGCTGAGCGGCTCCTTGATGTTGGCCACCACATAGTCGGCCAGGTCATCGTTGGTCATGGCGCCATCTTTGGAGATGAAAGCGGCCACCATCAGGAAGCTGCTGGAGGTTTTCTGGACCCGGATCCCCTGCTGCTGCACCTCTTGCGGCAACAGCGACATGGCTTGCTGCAGCTTGTTCTGCACCTGCACCTGGGCGATGTCGGGGTCAGTCCCCGGCTGGAAGGTGAGGGTGACCGATACCCGGCCGGAGGAGTCCGACTGGGAGGACATGTAGAGCAGGTGATCCAGCCCGGTCATGTTCTGCTCGATGATCTGGGTCACCGAGTCTTCCACCGTCTTGGCGGAGGCCCCCGGGTAGCTGGCGGAAATGCCCACCGCCGGCGGCGCAATGCTCGGGTACTGGGCGACCGGCAGCTTGATGATGGCCAGGCTCCCCGCCAGCATGATCACCAGGGCGATCACCCAGGCGAAAATGGGTCTGTCTATGAAAAATCGTGCCATGAGGCGACTACTCCATCCTACTTGTTGGCCGGGGCATTGGCCGGCGCCTGGGCAGACTGCGCAGCGGCACTCTGTTCAGCAGGTGCCACGACGACCCCGGGTTTTACCTTTTGCAGGCCGGCGACGATCACCCGTTCGCCCGCCTTGAGACCGGATTCCACCACCCAGTCACTGCCGACGATGCGGCCCAGCTGCACTTCACGCAGCTCCACCTTGTTGTCCGCCGTCACCACCATCACGGTGGCGCCGCCTTTCGGGGTACGGGTCACCGCGGTCTGCGGCACCAACAGCCCTTCGGCGCGCTCGCCCTCCTGCAGGGTGGCACGCATGAACATGCCCGGCAGCAGCAGCTGATGAGGGTTGGGGACGATCACCCGCAGGGTCACCATGCCGGTGGTCTCATCCACGGTCACGTCGGAGAACTGCAGCGAGCCCTCTTCGCCGTAGGTGGAGCCATCTTCCAGCTGGAAGCTCACCCGGGCGCCTTTCTGCTCGTCCTGGGTCAGCTTGCCGGCCGCCACCTGGCGCTTGAGACGCAGCAGATCGGCGGTGGACTGGCGCACGTCCACATACATGGGATCGAGCTGCTGAATGGAGGTGAGGCTGTCGGCCTGCTGGGCCGTCACCAGGGCACCCTCGGTCACCGCGGACTTGCCGATGCGGCCGCTGATGGGCGCCGTTATGCGGGTGTAGGCCAGGTTGATGTTGGCGGTCTGCAGCGCCGCCTTGGCGGCACCGATTTCGGCCAGCTGCTGCTTCCAGGCCGCGTCGGCGTCGTCATACTCCTGGCTGCTGATGGCCTTCACCTTCACCAGCTCGGCATAGCGCTTGGCCTTGAGGCGGGCGCTCTGCTCGTTGGCCTGCGCCTTGGCCAGGTTGGCCTTGGCACTGGCCACCGCAGCCTGATAGACGGCGGGGTCGATCTGGTACAGCAGCTGGCCGGCCTTGACGTCACTGCCCTCGGTAAAGAGACGCTTGAGAATGATGCCGCTCACCTGGGGGCGCACCTCGGCGACCCGCAGCGGGGCGCTGCGGCCGGTCAGCTCGGTGGTGAGCTGTAGCGGCGCCGTGTGCAGGGTGACGACATCCACCGCGGCCGGCGGCATCGCACCGGGCCCCTGCTGGGCACTGCCCTGTTCGCCGCAAGCGGTCAGCAGACCGCTCGCCAGCAGCGCAAGGCCGACTGAACGTGCGAGAATATGTTTATGCATGGAGAACCTGAGCCTCTGTCTATCAATGAATAACCACAGGGTTTATAGGACCCGGTTGGTAAAATCGGAAAGATGAGGCAATATACATACATTCATAAATGTATGTAAGTGACTTTTTTTACTTTTACAAGGTGCGCGCAGAGATGGCCAGAAGAACCAAAGAAGAGGCGCAGCAGACCCGCTGCCACATCATGAGTACGGCCCTGGATCTGTTCTGCTCACACGGCCTGGCCAAGACCAGCCTGACCGACATCGCCAGGGCAGCCGAGCTGACCCGGGGCGCCATTTACTGGCATTTCAAGAACAAGGAAGAGCTGTTCGTCTCCCTCTGGGAAGAGCTGTGCCAACCCCTCTCCCATCAGCTCGATGCCTGTGTCTCCGAGCTGGAGCCCGACCCCCTCGGCAAGCTGCGCACCTTCCTCAAGGAGGTGCTGGTCAAAATCTGCACCAACCCGGCCCATCAGCAGATGTTCACCATCATGTTCAACCTAGAGTCGCTGGAGGGAGAGGCCATCTCCTTGCGCGAACACATGCGCAGCCAGTCCAGCAACTTCTTCCGGGATCTGGAAACCACCCTGGGCAATGCAGTGCGCCTCGGCCAGCTGCCGCAGGGGCTGGATCTGCAGCGGGCCGCCACCCTGCTGCACTGCACCCTGGATGGCTACATCATCAACTGGCTGCATTTTCCGGAGCGCATCGATCTGCGCCAGGAGGCCGACTTCCTGCTGGACAGCCTGTTCGCCCTGATCGCCCTGCCAACCGGCCCGGCCGCCCGTCGCTCCTGAGCCAGCAAGGCCGAACACTGGCGGCCCTGGCCAGGCGCAGACACCCCCTCACTTCCTTCCATCTCCTGCCATCACTTTGGCGCCCCGGCGCCAAATTGGCTCAAGTTTGCTATAGTCACGCCCCCGAAATTGAGTTGCGCCCCCCGAACCAAGGTGCCCGCCATGTCCCGTTCATCCTCCTCTTGCCCTCCGGTCTCCATTGCCACGTCCTCAGCCGACCCATGGTCAGCGGCGCGCCAAGCGTTTCTGGCGCTGCTGCCACCGGGCGCCCACCTGCTGGAGGCGGGCTGCGGCGAAGGCGACGATCTCTGCTTCTTTCGCCAGCAGGGGCTGGTGGTGACTGCCTTCGATGCCCGCCTGGCACAGGCCAGGGTAGCCTCTCGGCGCAGCGGCCAGCCGGTGCGGGTCTGCCGCATCGAGCAGTTGCATAGCGTGGTGCCCTATGACGGTATCTGGGCGCGCGGGGCCTTGCCGGCGATCGCGCTAGACGAGCTCAGCGACGCGCTGACCCATCTGGCCGGCCTGCTCAAGCCCGCCGGGCCGCTCTACTGCGCCTTTCCCCACCCCAGTGGCCAGATCGTTGCCACCGGCAGCACTCTTGGTGATCCCTCAGCCCAAGCGCACCTATCCCTGACCCCGCTCGATGAGGACGGCCTGCGCCAGCTCATCGCCCCGCTGCCGCTGCAACTGCAGCGGTGCTGGGAGTGTGAGCAGGCGGATGGCCGCTGGCTGCACGCTTTGCTTATCCGCGCCTGAAAGGGCGCGTCAAATTAATCACCAACCTTTCTTCGCGCTCACCTCGTCAGTGGCTATCACCACCATTATCACATTTAACAATATTTAACTCGACATTAACGCACACACGACAGACATGATGCGGATTTTGTGTTAAAAAGCGGCATTAAAATCAAAATTAAATAACAAATCAGACACTAACACCTGGATTTACTTATGAAACTTGTCCTCAAACTGGTTGCCGGCATCCTCGCCGGTCTCTTGCTCGGTCTCTACGCCCCGGAATGGGTCGCACGCGTGCTGTTTACGGCCAAGACAGTCATAGGTCAGCTGATCACCTTCACTATTCCGCTCATCATCCTGTTCTTCATCATGAGCGGCATCGCCAGCCTGCCGAAGAACTCCGGCAAACTGCTGGGCAAGACGGTCGCCCTCTCTTACTGCTCCACCATACTGGCGGGTCTGTTCGCCTTTACCGTGGCCAGCAACCTGATCCCGCGCCTGACCACCGCCGCCGAGCCCACCGCCGAGAGCGCCATCAAGCTCGCCTCCTACATCAACCTGGAGATCCCGCCGCTGTTCGGGGTGATGTCGGCGCTGGCCGCCGCCTTCGTGTTCGGCATCGGCATCAGCGCCACCCAGGCCACCGATCTGCGCCGGGTCGCCGATCAGGGCCGTGACATCATCGACCGCCTGCTGGCCAAGGTGATCATCCCGCTGTTGCCGTTCTACATCGCCGGCGTCTTCGTCGAGATGACGGTGGAAGGCACTGTATTCGCCACCCTGAAGACCTTCGGCGTGGTGCTGGTGATGGCCATCGTCATGCACTGGCTCTGGCTCTCCGTGCTGTTCGTCGGCACCGGTCTGGCCCTGGGCCGCTCCCCGGCCCAGCTCATCAAGAACATGCTGCCAGCCTACTTCACCGCCCTCGGCACCATGTCCAGCGCCGCCACCATCCCGGTCGCCCTGCAGGCCAGCAAGAACAACGGCGTGAGCGACGGCATCGCCAACTTCACCGTGCCGCTGTGCGCCACCATTCACCTGTGTGGCTCCACCATCACGCTAGTGACCTGCGCCACCGCCGTGATGTTCCTCTCCGAGCATCTGGCCATTCCGGGCATAGACACCATGCTGCCCTTCATCATGATGCTGGGCGTCATCATGATCGCCGCGCCGGGTGCCCCGGGTGGCGGCGTCATGTCCGCGCTGGGTCTGCTCACCTCCATGCTGGGGTTCGGTGAGGCCTCCATCGCCCTGATGATCGCCCTCTACCTGGCCCAGGACAGCTTCGGCACCGCCTGTAACGTCACCGGCGACGGCGTCATCGCCCTGTGGGCCGACCGTTTCGCCCAAAGCGGCGAGCCAGCGCTCAGCGCCGAGCAAGATGCGGCCTGATAGAGCAAGCGCATAAAAAAACGGGAGCCATTGGCTCCCGTTTTTTGTTGGCGGTCAGCGCTCATCAACCACGGCGGCGGATCACCCCTTCCTGCGCCGTGCTCGCCACCAGCACGCCATCGCGAGTGAAGAACTGGCCGCGCACCAGGCCGCGACCGGCGCTGGCGCTCGGGCTGTCCACCACGTAGAGCAGCCAGTCGTCCAGCCGGAAGTCCCGGTGGAACCACATGGAGTGATCGATGGTGGCCACCTGCATGTCCGGCTCCCAGTACGACACGCCGTGGGGCTGCAGGGCGGTGAACAGGAAGTGAAAGTCGGAGGCATAGGCCAGCAGGTACTTGTGCACCCGCTGATCGTCCGGCATCTGGCCATTGGCCTTGAACCAGACGTGGCGCAGCGGCTCGTGCACATCGGGGCGGATCGGGTCAACCAGGGTCACCGGGCGAATTTCGATGGGCTTCTCGCACATGATCTTGTCGCGCAGGGCGGGCGGGATCTGCTGCTCGTAGGGGCGCACCAGCTCCAGCTCGCTCTTGAGCTGCTCGGGCGGCGTGATCCCCGCCGGCATGGCGATCTGGTGTTCAAAGCCGTCCGCCTCGACCTGGAAGGAGGCATTGAGATAGAAGATGGGCTTGCCGCCCTGAATGGCCTTGACCCGACGGGTGGAGACGGTCTGACCGTCGCGGATGTTCTCCACGTCGTAGACGATGGGACGGTTGGCATCGCCGGGGCGCAGGAAGTAGGAGTGGAAGCTGTGCACCTGGCGATCGCTTGCCACCGTCTGTTTGGCGGCTGACAAGGCCTGTCCCATTACCTGTCCACCAAACACGGCCCGCAGACCGAGATCCTGGCTCTGGCCCCGAAACAGGCCCTCCTCGATTTTTTCGAGCGCCAGCAACGCCAGCAGCTCATCAAGTACCTTGCTCATTATTATCTCCTGTGTCAGTGCGGGAAGGCTAACAAGCCCGCCCGTGCCGAGCAACCACCCCCGCCCCTGGCAGTCGCCTGCCCGGCCCCATTAATTCAGCTTTACGTGAATTTGAACAATAACGAACTCAAAAGGTGCCAACGAAAAGGCCCGCCGAAGAGGCGGGCCTTTTGCAGTGCGGCCTTGCGGCCACGCAGCGCTTACTTGCTGCCGGTACCCGAGTTGCGGGTGGAGGAGGTCGGCTTGCGACGGGCCGTGGTGGCACGGGCACGCGGCTCCTTGCCCTGCATCTCCTTGTGGCGCTTGACGGCGCGACGGATCTGGGCGGCCTGCTTGTGACGACTGGTTTTGCCGTCCTGCTGCAGATCAACCTTGGACTCGGTCTCGTTGGGCAAGTTGACCAGGCCACGCAGATAGTTCACCTCGGGCAGTTTCAGCTCCTGCCAGCCACCGCGCGGGATGCCGCGATCCAGCTGCACGTCGCCGTAGCGAATGCGCATCAGGCGGCTCACCTGCACTTCCTGGGATTCCCACAGGCGGCGCACTTCACGGTTGCGACCTTCGGTCAGGGTGACGTTGAACCACTGGTTCAGACCCTCGCCGCCGGCCGGCTTGATCTTGTTGAACTTGGCCATGCCGTCTTCCAGCTGCACACCCTTGCGCAGGCGCTGCAGCATGGCTTCGGTGATCTCGCCAAAGACCCGCACCGCGTATTCCCTCTCCACTTCGTGGCTCGGGTGCATCAGCCGGTTGGCCAGCTCACCGTCGGTGGTGAACAGCAACAGACCTGAGGTGTTGACGTCAAGGCGGCCGACCGCGATCCAGCGGGCCCCTTCCATCTTGGGCAGACGATCAAACACGGTGGGACGACCTTCCGGATCGTGACGGGTACACATCTCCCCTTCCGGCTTATGGTAAGCCAGCACGCGGCAGATCACTTCCTCTGCGGCACGGGTCTTGATCTGGTGACCATCCACCCGGATCACGGCGTTCACTTCGACGCGATCCCCCAGTGTGGCAACCTTGCCATCCACACTGACCCGACCTGCGGTGATCAGGGCCTCCATCTCACGACGGGAGCCGTGACCCGCGCGGGCCAACACTTTTTGCAGTTTTTCACTCATCGGGGTTACCTGATTGTTGATCGCTGCCCGCAGCTGCCAGTGTCAGCGTGGACAACGAGGGTTGCAGTTCCGGATCCAGCTCGGGGAGCTGCTCCAGACTCTGCAGATTAAAATAATCCAGAAATTCTCGGGTGGTGGCGAGCAGCTCCGGGCGGCCCACTACCTCCTTGTGGCCGATGCTACGCACCCAGCCACGTTCTTTCAGGGTATTCACTATCTGACTCGAGACCGCCACCCCGCGGATGGCTTCGATCTCGGCCCGGGTGATGGGCTGACGATAGGCGATCAACGTCAGCGTCTCCATCACGGCGCGCGAATAACGGGGCGCCCGCTCGCTCCAGAGCCTGGAGAGCTCCTCGGCGTACTCCTGGCGGGCCTGAAAGCGCCAGCCGGAGGCGACCTCCTTGAGCTCCACCCCCCGTTCGCTGTAATCCTGTCTGAGCTCCGCCAGCAACAGCTGGACGTAGCGGCTGGTGACCGGGTAGTCCGCCAGTACGCTGCTCTTGAGCTCGCTGACGTTGAGCGGGCGTCCGGCGACGAACAGTGCCGCCTCGATCAGCGTCTTGAGTCGTTCAGCCGGCAGCGCCATGGTCCGCTCCTCGCAACATCGGCCTCTTCAACCGTTCAGTGGGCAGCGCCACGCTCGCTCTCCTCATGCTGGCCGGCCAGGGCAAAGTGGATCGGCCCCAGCGGTTCCGCCTGCAGGATCCAGATCAACTGCTCCTTGCACAGCTCCAGCAGTGCCAGAAACGTCACCAACACCCCCATGCGCCCCTCTTCGGCGCGCAGCACCCGATCCAGGCGCAGGGTCTGGCCCAGCGAGAGCATGGCAAGGATCTCAGCCATGCGCACCCGGGTCGGGATCTGCTCACGGCGGATCTGGTGATGTTCAAAATGAGTCGCGCGTTTTACCACACTTTGCATGTAAAGGGCGAGCTCAACCAGCGAAACATCGGGCGTCAATGGTTTGAGATCGCCAAAATCCGGCGGCAGGGCGGTGGCGATGAAGATCTCCCGCTCCAGCCGCGGCAACTCGTTGACCCGCTCCGCCCCTACCTTGTAGCGCTCGTACTCCTGCAGCCGGCGAATGAGGGTAACGCGGGGATCCTCCCCCTCCTCCTCATCTTCCAGCTCCGGCGCCTTGGGCAGCAGCAGACGGGATTTTATCTCCGCCAGCCAGGCCGCCATCAGCAGGTATTCGGCCGCCAGCTCCAGATTGAGGCCCTGCATCAGCTCCACGTACTCCATGTACTGGGCGGTGATCTGCAGGATCGGCAGGTTGAGGATGTCGAGCTGCTGGCGCCGGATGAGGTAGAGCAACAGATCGAGCGGCCCCTCGAAGGTATCGAGAAACACCTCTAGCGCATCGGGCGGGATGAACAAATCCTGGGGCAGCTCGTGATAGGGCTGCCCCAGCACCCGGGCGATGGGAGACGGGACGGCCTGGGGGGGAATGGCTTCCCCCGCCGGGTTCGTCCCCCTCTCGCCCGCCATGGGCGTGGTCGTCACCGGCACAGGATCGGCAGTATCACTCAAACGGAGTCGGGTCCCCGGCACCACGCCGGCGCAGCACAGGCTCGTCGTCGGAGAAGTCCACCACGGTAGTGGGCTGCTCGCCCAGATAACCGCCGTTGACCACCAGATCCAGCTGTTTGCCCAGCTTGTCGAAGATCTCCTCCGGGTCGAACTCCGCCATGTCAGATTCCGGCAGGATCAGGGTGGTGGAGAGCAGCGGCTCGCCGAGCGCTTCCAGCAGCGCCTGGGCAATCTTGTTGTCCGGCACCCGGATGCCGATGGTCTTCTTCTTCTCGTTCATCAGGCGGCGCGGCACCTCCTTGGTGGCCTTGAAGATGAAGGTGTAGGGGCCGGGTGTGTTGTTCTTGATCAGGCGAAACGCCGTGTTGTCCACCTTGGCATAGGTGGAGATCTCGGAGAGATCGCGGCACACCAGGGTGAAGTCGTGGTTGGGATCGATGCGGCGGATGCGGCAGATGCGCTCCAGCGCGCCCTTGTCGCCCATCTGGCAACCCAGCGCATAGCCCGAGTCGGTGGGATAGACGATGACGCCGCCGTTCTGAATGATCTGTACCGCCTGGCTGATCAGACGGGCCTGGGGGTTTTCCGGATGTACGTAAAAGTGCTGACTCATGACTCGTTCTCGCAATGGGGGCGGCAATGCCTGCCCGCTTGATGGTCGTGGAGCCAGGCTCCACGACACTACCTTAATCTGTTTGACGCCCGCCGGCGCCTATCAACGGCTGGCCAGCAGGGCGGCGTGCTGCTCGGCGCTCAGGCCGAAGTGGCCGGGATGGGCCAGCCAGAGCGGCGTGCCCTCCTTGGGCAACCAGAGGTGGCGCCCCAGCTCGGTCCAGTTGGAGGGGAAGTGAAAATCCGATCCCACCGAGATGTAGAGGTCGTGCTCCTTGGCCCACTGGCCGAGATTCGCCCGCTCCTGCGGGCTCTGCTGGGGCAGCGAAACCTCCATGGCATCACCACCGGCCGCCTTGAAGGCCACCAGCAGCCGCTTGATCCACTTGGCGGTGAGATCATAACGGCTCGGGTGGGCCAGCACCGCCAGACCGCCAGCGGTGTGAATGGCGCTGATCGCTTCGCCCATTTCGGGCCACTCGGCCGGAGCATAGCCCTTGTTGCCCCGGCTCAGGTACTTTTTGAAGACCTTCTGCATGGTATCGGCTACCCCGCGCGCCATCAGCACCCGGGCAAAGTGGGCCCGAGTGACGGCGGCGTCGCCGGCCAGCTGCTTGGCCTCTTCATAGGTGCCGGAGAGCTGGCACTTCTCCAGACGACGCCCTATTTCCTGGGCGCGCGCCTCCCGACGGGCCAGCTGGCCGGCCAGAAACGCCACCAGCTGCGGATTTTTTTCATCCACCCCCAGCGCCACGATATGAATTTCGTGATGCTCCCAGCCGGTGGAGATCTCGACCCCGCTCACCAGCCGCAGCGGCAGTTGCTCGGCGTCGATGGTGCGGCGCACCTCATCAAGCCCGGCAAGGGTATCGTGGTCAGTGACTGCTAACACTTCGACCCCTTGTGCGGCGGCGCGGCGCACCAGTTCGGCTGGGCTCAGCACGCCATCCGAGGCCGTGGTATGGCAGTGTAGATCGAATCTCATCAGATTATTCCGCTCTCGTGGTCAGGTCACCATGGGTACACATTCGGTGAAAGAAGGCTAAAAAGCGACTTGACTTGGCCGCGGCTTTATCGTTTTCTGTAGGCACTTCATTGCAAACATCTTTTTACAGGACTTTATCATGCAAACGACTTCCATCCTGACCATCTGGTGGTGGCACACTCCCTGACATGCGGGCGTGTGGTCGTTGCTGTACCTGTAAATCTGACAGCAAATAAAGAACCCAAAGAAAAAGCCCGCTGACCCCAGCGGGCTTTTTTATTATCCGGCAAATGGACCTGTGATGAAACCGAGAATTCAGACAAGCAACCTGACCTGGCGATGGCGCCCCTGAACCAGCCACCCCAGACCCATTAAATTTTCAAGGAATTCAACGTCATGAACATCGGTAAACAGCATCACACGCAAGGGAACGCACTATGACAGCCAGCCATCGCCTTCCTCTGGGTGAATTCGATACCCTCACCCTCAACGCCCCCTACGTGGCCGATCCGCTGGCACTCTACAGCGAGCTTTGCCAGGGTCGCCCCAACAACCTGCTGCTCGAATCGGTCGAGATCGACTCCAAGGCCGGCAAACAGAGCCTGCTGCTGGTGGACGCCTGCCTGCGCATCGAGTGCCGTGGCCGCACCGTGCGGGTGCGCAGCCTGAACGACAACGGCGCCCAGCTGCAGAGCCTGCTGGCCGAGCGTCTGCCCGCCGCCGTTGCCCAGAGCATGGTGGCCGGAGAGTTGCAGCTCGACTTCCCGGCATCCGATCGGGAGCAGGATGAAGACAGCCGTCTCAAGGGGATCAGCGTGCTGGACGTGCTGCGCACCCTGCAGCGGGAGCTCGATTGCCAACTCGGTAAAGAAGCCCTGTTTATGGCCGGCAGCTTCGCCTACGACCTCATCGCCTCCTTCGAGGATCTGCCAGAGGTACCGGAGGGGAGCAACGACTGCCCCGACTACTGCTTCTACGTGGCCGAGACCCTGATCACCATCGACCACATCGCACGTTCCACTGCGCTGCTTGCCTGCATCTTTGGCGGCGACAGCGACGAGAGCCGGGTGGAAGACAGATACCACCGCCTGAGCGAGCGCCTCGCCCAGTTCAAGCACGCCTGCCAGCAAGCCCCCGCGCAGGCCCCGGCCACCCCGGCCCTCGCCGGCGGCATGAGCGTGGACAAGAGCGACAAGCAGTTCTGCGCCGAGGTGGAGAAGCTCAAGGGCTTCATTCGCCGCGGTGACATCTTCCAGGTGGTGCCGTCCCGCTGCTTCTCCCTGCTCTGCCCCAGCCCCGTCGCCGCCTATCGCCGCCTCAAACAGACCAACCCCAGCCCCTACATGTTCTACGTGCAGGATGAGGGCTTCACCCTGTTTGGCGCCTCGCCGGAGAGCGCGGTGAAATTCTGCGCCACCAGCCGCGACGTGGAGATGTACCCCATTGCCGGTACCCGCCGCCGCGGCTTCAACCCCGATGGCAGCATCAACCGGGATCTCGACGGCCGCATCGAGCTGGAACTGCGTCAGGACGAGAAAGAGGTGGCCGAGCACCTGATGCTGGTGGATCTGGGCCGCAACGACATCGCCCGCATCTCCGAGCCCGGCACCCGCTACGTCAAGGAGCTGCTGAAAGTGGATCGCTACAGCCACGTGATGCATCTGGTCTCCAAGGTGGTCGGCACTCTTCGCTCGGATCTCGATGCCCTGCACGCCTATCAGGCCTGCATGAACATGGGCACCCTCACCGGCGCCCCCAAGATCCGCGCCAGCGAGCTCATTCGCATGGTGGAAGGCAAGCGCCGCGGCAGCTACGGCGGCGCGGTCGGCTACATCAACGGCGCCGGCGAGATGGATACCTGCATCGTGATCCGCTCCGCCTTTGTCAAAGAGGGCGTGGCCCATGTGCAGGCCGGTGCCGGCGTGGTCTATGACTCCAAGCCCCAGGCCGAGGCGGACGAGACCCGCGCCAAGGCGGCGGCCGTGCTGGCCGCCATCGCAGCCAGCCATGGCACCTCCCTGCAAGCCCTGAGCGCCCAGCAGGAGCAACATAAGGACGTGAGCCATGACTAACATCTTCCTGCTCGATAACTTCGACTCTTTCACGTACAACCTCGTCGACCAGTTCCGCTCCCTCGGTTATCCGGTGCGGATCTACCGCAACAGCCTGCCGGCCAGCCGCATCATGAGCGAGATCGCCGCCTGCGAAGGGGACGCCGTGCTGGTGCTCTCGCCGGGGCCGGGCGCCCCCCATGAAGCGGGTTGCCTCATCGACCTCATCAAGCTGGCCCGCGGTCAAGTACCCATCCTCGGCATTTGTCTCGGCCATCAGGCCCTGTGCGAAGCCTACGGCGGCACCGTCGGCGCGGCAGGCGAGATCGTCCACGGCAAGCGTTCGCTGATTGAGCACAACGGCCACGGCGCCTTCGCCGGTCTACCAAGCCCGCTGCCGGTGGCCCGCTACCACTCGCTAGTCGCCACCTATGTGCCGGAAGAGCTGACGGTGATTGCCCACTATCAAGGCATGCCCATGGCCATCGAGCAGCAGGATGAACGGGTGCTGGGTTTCCAGTTCCACCCGGAATCCATCATGACCTCGGAAGGGGCCCGTCTGCTGACCCAGGCGCTCGCCCATATCACCCGTCCAGAAAGCAGCGTGCGGTAAGGTAAGGAGACCAACATGCATCATCATCTCAACACCCTCTATCAGGGTCAGTCTCTGAGCCGTGAAAGTACCCGCGACGCCTTCGGCCAGGTGGTACGTGGCGAAGTGGATCCCATCGTGCTCGCCAGTCTCTTGACCGCCCTCAAGATCAAGGGGGAGACCCCGGAGGAGATCGCCGGCGCCGCCGAGGCCCTCTTGGCAGAAGCGCGTGACTTCCCGCGTCCGGACTATGAGTTCTGCGACATCGTCGGCACCGGTGGCGATGGCCTCAACACCATCAACGTCTCCACCACCTCGGCGCTGGTCGCCGCCGCCTGCGGCCTGAAAGTGGCCAAGCACGGCAACCGCTCGGTCTCGAGCAAGTCGGGTTCGAGCGATCTGCTGGACAAGATGGGCATCAAGCTCGACATGAGCCCGGCGCAGGCGCGCCGCTGCCTGGACGAGCTCGGCATCTGCTTTTTGTTCGCCCCCCAGTATCACGCCGGGGTGCGCCACGCCATGCCGGTGCGTCAGGCCCTCAAGACCCGCACCCTGTTCAACGTGCTGGGGCCGCTTATCAACCCCGCTCGCCCCACCTATCAGCTGATGGGAGTCTATGCCCCCGAGCTGGTGCGCCCCATCGCCGAAACCCTGCTGGCTCTGGGGCTGAAAACCGGTATGGTGGTGCACGGCGCCGGGCTGGATGAGATTGCCATCCACGGCCCGACCCAGGTGGCCCAGATCCGTGACGGAGAGATCCGCGAGTTTCTGTTAACCCCAGCTGACTTTGGCCTGGAGACCTACCCGGTCAGCGCCATTCAGGGCGGTGAGCCTGAAGAGAACCGCGCCATCACCGCCGCCATTCTGGAAGGGCGTGGCACCCCGGCCCACAACGCCGCCATTGCCGCTAACGTGGCACCGCTGCTGCTGATGGCAGGCAAGGCGAAAGATCTCAAGAGCGCGGCGGCCGAGGTGCTGGCGGTGCTGGCAAGCGGCAAGACGGCGGAGCTCGCCGCTCGGCTGGCCACCTTGAGTCATCAGGAGGCATGATGTCAGCCACGACTCTGCACAGCAGTCATTCAGTACGCCCGCAGGGCAATAGCCAGCTTCGCAAGGATAACGAGATGTCAGACCTTATTGCCCCCCATGCTTTTCTGAACATGGCCTCCATCAGCCAGACCATCCTCGGCAAGATCGTGGCGGCCAAGCAGGAGTGGGTTGCCGCCCGCAAGCTGGCCCAGCCGCTGGAGAGCTTCCAGAGCACGCTCACCCCCAGCGATCGGGATTTCGTCGGGGCGCTCAAGGCGGGCTCCACCCGCTTCATTCTGGAGTGCAAGAAGGCCTCCCCCTCCAAGGGCTTGATCCGCGACGACTTCAGCCCGGAGGCCATCGCCGACATCTATGGCAAATACGCCACCGCCATCTCGGTGCTGACCGACGAGAAGTTCTTTCAGGGGGATTTCGCCTTCCTGCCGCGGGTTCGCAGCCGTGTTCAGCAGCCGGTGCTCTGCAAGGATTTCATGATTGACCCCTATCAGGTCTATCTGGCCCGCCACTATCAGGCGGACGCCATCCTGCTGATGCTCTCGGTGCTCACCGACGAGGGCTATCGCGCCCTGTTCGCGGTCGCCAAGGAGCTGGGCCTTGGCGTGCTCACCGAGGTGAGCAACGAGGAGGAGCTGACCCGCGCCATCGCGCTGGGGGCGCCGGTGATTGGCATCAACAACCGGGATCTGCGCGACTTGAGCGTCGACCTCGCCCGCACCAAGCAGCTGGCCAAAGACATTCCAAGCGATCGGGTAGTGATCAGCGAGTCCGGCATCAACCACCGCGCCCAGGTGGCGGATCTGCGCCACCATGCCAAGGGCTTTCTGGTGGGCTCGTCCCTGATGGCCGAGCCGGATCTGGAGGCTGCGGTGCGCAAGTTCACTCTGGGCCAGAACAAGGTGTGCGGCCTCACCCGCGCCGAGGATGCCGCCGCTGCCCATCAGGCGGGCGCGGTATTCGGGGGTCTTATCTTTGTAGCCAAAAGCCCGCGTTATGTGGACATCCCTGCCGCCCGCGCCGTGATGGCGGGCGCGCCGCTCGCCTATGTCGGGGTATTTCGCAATGCCCAGCCCGCCACCATCGCCAAGACGGTGGAAGCGCTTGGCCTCGCCGCGGTGCAACTGCACGGGGATGAAGATGCCGCCTATATCGAGGGCCTGCGAGTACTGCTGCCGGCTGGCTGCCAGATCTGGAAGGCCGTCGGCGTCTCTCTTGGCAAGGAAAGTGGCGAGCCGCTGCCCGCCCTCGACTACCCGGCCGATCGCCTGCTGCTGGATACTGTCGTGAAAACTGCGGTCGGCAGCCAGAGCGGCGGCACCGGTCAGGCGTTCGACTGGGCCCTGCTGGCCCATCTCGATAAAGCCAAGCTGATGCTGGCGGGCGGCCTTAACCCCGACAACGCCCTGCAAGCCGCGCAAGTGGGCTGCCTCGGCCTTGATTTCAACTCCGGGGTGGAGAGTGCCCCGGGCCAGAAGGATGCGCACAAGCTGGCGGCCGCGTTTGCCGCCCTGCGCCAACTGTAAGCGCGCCCTGTGAGGCCACTACTGAATCACTGTTTCGTAATTGATGTTCCGTTTTCGACTCAAGGTATAAGGAAGAAACCATGACCCTGCTCAACCCGTTTTTTGGTGAATTTGGCGGCATGTACGTGCCCCAGATCCTCATCCCCGCCCTGCTCCAGCTGGAGAAGGCCTTTGTCGATGCCAAGGATGATCCGGCCTTTATCGCCGAATTTCAGACCCTGCTGACCGAGTATGCCGGTCGCCCGACCCCGCTCACCCTGACTCGCAATCTGACCAAGGGCACCAAGACCCGCCTCTATCTGAAGCGTGAGGACCTGCTGCACGGCGGCGCCCACAAGACCAACCAGGTACTGGGTCAGGCGCTGCTGGCCAAGCGGATGGGCAAGAGCGAGATCATCGCCGAGACCGGTGCCGGTCAGCATGGTGTGGCCACCGCGCTGGCCTGCGCTCTGCTCGGCCTCAAGTGCCGGGTCTATATGGGTGCCAAGGATTGCGAGCGCCAGAAGCCCAACGTCTTTCGCATGAAGCTGATGGGCGCCACCGTGATCCCGGTGCACTCCGGTTCCAGCACCCTCAAAGATGCCTGCAACGAGGCGCTGCGCGACTGGGCTGCCAACTACGAGTCGGCCCACTACCTGCTCGGTACCGCCGCCGGCCCGCACCCCTTCCCCACTATCGTGCGGGAGTTCCAGAAGATGATCGGCGAAGAGGCCAAGGCCCAGTGCTTCGAAAAGGAAGAGCGGCTGCCCGATGCGGTGATCGCCTGCGTCGGCGGCGGGTCGAACGCCATCGGCATGTTTGCCGACTTTATCGATGAGCCGTCGGTGCGCCTCATCGGTGTCGAGCCGGGTGGTCATGGCATCGAGAGCGGCGAGCACGGTGCGCCGCTCGGTCACGGCAGCAAGGGGGTCTTCTTTGGCATGCACTCCTACCTGATGCAGGACACCCAGGGTCAAATTCAGGAGTCCTACTCCGTCTCGGCGGGGCTGGACTTCCCCTCCGTCGGCCCGCAGCACGCCCACCTGGCCGCCATCGGCCGCGCCGAGTACCCCTCGGTGACCGACAAGGAGGCGCTGGACGCCTTCCAGGAGCTGGCCAAATCCGAAGGCATCATCCCGGCGCTGGAGTCCTCCCACGCGCTGGCCCATGCCCTCAAGATGGCCCGCAGTGAACCGGAAAAAGAGCAGGTGCTCATCGTCAACCTCTCCGGCCGTGGCGACAAAGATATCTTCACTGTTGCCGACATTTTCGAGAAAGAAGGAACCTTGTCATGAACCGTTACGCACAACTCTTCTCCCGTCTGGACAAGGCCAATCAGGGCGCCTTTGTGCCGTTCGTGATGCTGGGTGACCCCACCCCCGAATTGTCGCTGGCCATCGTCGATGCGCTGGTCGCAGGGGGCGCCGATGCCCTCGAGCTCGGCATTCCCTTCTCCGATCCGGTGGCGGACGGCCCCACCATTCAGGGCGCCGCCCTGCGGGCATTTGCCAGCCACACCACCCCGGACGACTGCTTCGAGCTGCTAGGCCGTATCCGCGCCAAGTACCCGCAGCTGCCCATTGGCCTGCTGGTCTACGCCAACCTGGTCTATGTGCGCAAAATTGACGGCTTCTACGAGAAGTGCCAGCAGGCGGGCGTAGACTCGGTGCTGGTCGCCGACGTGCCGGTGCAGATGTGCGCCCCCTACAAGGCGGCTGCCGACAAGTGCGGTATCGACAGCATCTTTATCGCTCCGCCCAATGGCGACGCCGAGACCCTGCAACAGGTGGCGGAGCTGGGTAATGGTTACACCTATCTGGTGAGCCGCGCTGGCGTCACCGGTGCCGAGACCAAGGCCGGCATGCCGGTGGAGGGCCTCATCAATACCCTGCGCGAGTTCAATGCTCCCCCTGCCCTGCTCGGCTTTGGCATCAGCGAGCCGACTCAGGTACGTGAAGCGATTGCCGCTGGCGCCGCCGGTGCCATCTCCGGCTCCGCCGTGGTGAAGATCATCGAGACCCACCACCAGAATCCGGAGCATATGCTGAACCGTCTGAAAGAGTTTGTGGAAGGGATGAAGGCGGCGACCAATCGATAAGGGGCGGCATGGGTCACATGCCATTGACCATGTCTGCAAAAAGGGAGCCTGATAGGCTCCCTTTCTATTTTTTGCTTGTTGCCGCTCCCAGCGTCTTTGTCCCCTCTCCCCTTGGGAGAGGGTGAGGGGAATTCCCCCCCCCCATTAACCCAACAGCTCACTTAATCAACAACCTTCACTAATTGGTTGAACCAGCTCAGATTTCTATCAACTCCCTCTTTCCATGTCTCAATCCGGCCCCTTAAAATAACCAAACGACAATCTATCTCTCGGGAACATGTCATGGAAGCGATTGTTGCTATCTCGTGGCTGAAAAGCAGCTAACTGGGGGAGGACGGTAGCTTTACATGCACTTGCCATGGACGGTTCCTTATTTGACAGTGGTAAGGTATAGGGCAAAAAAAGGAGGCCAAGCGAATACGTTCAAATATCATAGGCAGACTGGTAATATTTTTATTTAATTTGATTTTTTAGTGGTAACTATCAGGGCTGTGCGGAGCTATATGGAAGATTCTGCTATCGAATTAGTACCAATTTCTATCTAATCACTGTGAGGCCAAAACTCGAGTTTGGAGACGACTATGAAATTTATTTTCCAACTTTTAATACTACTAATGTTCGCTCATCCTGCATTCTCTGGGAACCTTGAACGCCCAGAAATTAAGCATGCCGAGATGATTGCAAAGAAAATAGGTACAGCAATATTTTCAGGCGACCATGAGTTTGTTATCTCTAATATGCACCCCACGCCAGTTCAACTTATGGGCGGGCGGAATAAGGCAATAGAAATGACCAGAGCAGCATTTGCTGGCATCAAAGAGCAAGGGATGGAATTATCAGAATATTTGGTAAAACCAGCAACTAAAGCAGTTTATAGCGGTAAGTTTATATATGTGGTCTTCCCAACTATTCTTACCTTGAAATCGGAAAAGGTTAGGACTGTAGGTGATGGATATATACTGGCGTATTCGGATGACCAAGGAAAAAATTGGAGCTTTGCAGATGGAGCAGGCTTGAAGAATCCTGAAGTAGCCGCTATGGTATTTCCTGAGTTGCCTGCTGAATTGTCACTTCCGATAATTCCACCACCCTCAGTTGAAATGCTTCCCTAAAAGCTATTCCCTTGATTTATGACCTAACAATTATATCAAGACTGTTTGTCCCCTGGCGCGGCCAAACAGTCCGTAGGTTCTAATAGCTCAGCGTATCTGGACGTTCACGGATTGGATATGATGGCTCGGCTTCACTGCGCAAGATGCGAGTGCTTCGCCCTCGACAAGGTTTCGCCCGCCCTTCTGGCGTGGGCGAGTGACTTTCCTTTGCGTGGCCAAAGAAAAGTCACCAAAAGAAAGGCCACCCCCGCTTATTCGCCCGACTGACGTCGGGCTCCTTCAGCTCACCCTCTTGTCCAATGGCACGCGCCGATGGGCCGTCCATGGCCCAGCGCCGCTCGCTCGGCATCCTGCCTCGCGGCCTGGACAAGAGGCCTAGCCTCAGCAAACAAGAGGGGGATCAACACCGTGCCAGCCACAGCCCCGTCTAACAACAGATATGCTCCCTCTCCCCTTGGGAGAGGGCTGGGGTGAGGGGAGCGTGCATTTCCAGCCAAGCAAGATGCTCAATCAGCCCACGCCTTAATGACTAATGTATTAATCCAAAACAGATTCCCACCAAAACATGCTTCTCAACGCGCCCCCTCCCCCTTAAGATACCCGAATGACAATCAACCTCTCGGAAGAACGCCATGAAAGCGATTGTTGCTAGCTCACGGATGAAAAGCAGCGAACTGGGGGCTGAAACTCAGGGGCGGTAGCCATGCCGACGCTTGCCATCACCGACGAAGAAGCCAAGCGAATACGTTCAAGTGTCAGAGGCAAAGCGGAGTTATATGGAAGGCACTGCTATCGGATTAGTGCCGCCTTCTATCTAATCACTGTTATGCCCATGCACTTCTCAGACTTTTCAGATAATGAAGAGCCGGCATTTGATGTCTTCCATGCCTGCCATGAAATAGTTTTTACAGGCAGTGATGGAAATACTGAATATCTAGAATGAATCAACCCAGAAGCACAGTTAGTTTATTTGCTGTGGTATTTTGATGGTGAAGTCCACAACGGCGGCTTTGACCAGCTATTTTTTAATTCACTTGGCGACCATTGTTTAGAGATTTTAGCGGGGCTCAAAAGTCAATGCCATCCATTCTTATGGATTACTTGAAAAGGAAATACGCTGTTTTTCAGAGTCTAAACCCTCGTTAGGCCGAGATAAAAAATGGAAGCAACTTGCACGTTATGAAGGTGATGAAAACTATGAAGCAGATTTAGAAAGTTTAGATACCGAACTCTACATATATGAAGACAATCTTACTGAGCTCTTACATAAATTCGTTAGGGAAAATAAGGTAGTGTCTTTAAATGTATAACAAGCGCATGCTTCGGACAAATTTCCGCTTCGCTTCTATTTTCCGCAAATGCGGACATTATGTTTGAGGTGCTATGAAATCTCTAACTGTTGATGAAATACTTGATAAAGGGATTGGCGATGAAACCAACCTTTCGGAACAAGAGTGGCCCATTTTCGCGGTGGCGTACTTAGAATCAATAGCGGATATGGAGGGCTGGGATCATTTTTTTACATACAGTATGGAATTGTATCCTCTAGTCTTAAGGGCTCTAAAGCTTGCAGGTGATTTCAACTCGCTGAAAATTATTGATAATTATCGAAAGCACTTTGAAAGCTTTGGCGTCGACTTCGAAGCGAATGAAATAGATACGTTTTTGTGTTTTACATCGGATGAATATTTTAGTGAATGTACTGACTAGCGTGAAGAGTTTTCGCAAGCAGCTGAACAACGCTGGAAACTAATTATCCAATACTACCTCAACGTTGGGGTGGCATTAAAAACATAACAAGCAAAGTCAGCCGACGCGTACCGCGTAGCTGCTTTGATCGTTATACATTATGGAGAGACTGTTGAAATATACCTGCCCTTGCTGTGGCTATAAAACTTTGGATGAGCCTGCTATAGGTACGTTCGATATTTGTGAGCTTTGTGGCTGGGAAGATGACTTGGTACAAAACTCAGACCCTGATTATGAAGGTGGAGCTAATGTTAGCAGCTTACGTGAAGCTCAACATGCTTTTATAAATAAAGCTATAGATTCCCAAGGATTTATTAAAGATTCTGCTTGAAAAATATTAGAACCACCATAAAAATAATCACGCTCAAAATCTGCAAAAAAAATCCTACCGTTAACAGTAACGGGGAAGTAAAGAATGTATAAACAGAAACTAATGATTCATCTATTCATAAAGAATGGTTTATGTGTTTTTTTATCCAGGATATAAGAGGCCTAACAAATGGTTCAAATTGCTCGCAGGGACAGGCTAAAGCCTGTACCTTAACAAAACGTTATGCAGTATAAATAGAGGACAAGCGAAGTTAACGTGAGACAGCCAGTGGAGATACCTTTCACGAAGGAGGCCACGATTCAAATGCTGAAGTGGGGAGCGATGCCCGAGTCTTATCCTTACTCTTATAAGGCAATCGCGGAGTGGTGTGATCGGTTTTGGTGCCAGTACCTTGAGGTCGATGCGGAGCCTGAAATTGAGAAACTACTTCCGAGCCTCACCGAGGCCGAAACACAGTGGGACTTGTACTTGACCAATATCTATTCAATTTACGAATTAAGATCCGGTAATTTTTAGCAAGTACAAACATCCTTTTTTCATCACAATCCATGCCGCCTATAAATGCAATAAATCCATCTTCATGAGTATATTTCAATCAGGCATATTCAGATATTCCGGTACGGGCCCGGTATCTGATGGTGCAATCATGCTCTCAATCTGAGGCTCATCAAAAATGACCCCCCTTTTTTTATCCGAAAGACATCCTGTTTCCCATAAGGCGGCCATTCTTGCTGATGAAGGGACTTCGGTCTGGCTCTACATGACAGACTCCGGGTCTGATTACCCTGCAGCGGACTGTTGGCTGCTCAATACGGTACCATCCCCTGAACATCTGAATGAGTACTGCGGCAACAACGCACCGCCGGCAATCCTCAAGTTTGTTGTTCCTGGTAGTGAAGGTGATGCCCCCCTCGAAAGCGATATTGAGCTGCGTTGGGCGCCTGACGGTCATTCCGTCGCCCTGTTGGTCAAGGGTACTCCACTGGGGTTTATTGCACAGGGAAACAAACATGGCTACAGCAAGAATCTGGTGACTGCCAGTCCATTTGGCATGCCATTTGAACAAGAGCTTTATGAGCGGCTGTTCCCATGATCACTCCTGTCTTGTCTGCCTGTCATTCAAGACGTTCATAGCCTTCACTGGTCTGAATTGAAAATCCCCATCTTGCCAAGATGGTCGGGTAATATTGCAGCCAAATCCCAAACACAGAATGTGCCGCAGAACAAATTTCTGTTATCCATGTCGACCGCTAGATATGTTGCCGCCGCTGGATATAACACGCCATAACATAGAATCTGAGAGGGCAAAATGGATAATCTTGAAAAAATCAAAAACCTTATTCCGCTATGGTATGCACAAAGGAAGTGGGCTGAAGAGCTGCTTGTGCGAGTTTTTCATCTGGCCTCCGCAGAGAAAATATTGGAACCAGAGCATAGGGGAACAATGACCATACCAGGGACTCATTGGGTCTATCGTACTCATGGTGTTGGTGTCGATATATACCGAACTGCTTCTGTCGGTGGAATAGACTTTGATTTCAACAACCCAGATCCCGACGAATGGCGCTTAAAAATATTCTTTGAAAAACAGTACAATGACGGCAATCTCTCTTTCACCGCGTACCGCGAGCTGCATGAGGATGAAGAACTGCTTGACCGCGTTATAAAAATGGCGCTTGAAAGGTGATCTACAACACCAGACGTTTATCAAACCATTATCTGGTTTTCATGGATTTTGTTACGACACGGCGGCGTAGATCTGTCTGGCAAGGTGTCATTCGACCTAGAGGATAGTGATGGACATTCGACATAGAGAGCCAGTCAAAGAGTATGTTATCAAGGCAGGCATGACGTCTGTTTCGAACAATTCAAAATGGAATAGTCTTTTTGCGTTGCTGCATCAAAGCAACAGGTTCTTCCAATACCGGAGAACGGATCCGGAGGCTCCACATTTCCAGAAGATGGTGAGAGCTATACACCAGAACTGGCACAATATGGGGGCAACTTCTGGGCCATGGAGTTCCTGGACGTCCTGGCATACCAGGCTCACTCCAGAGGGGCATTGCTGGCACCGGACATTGAAGATTTCACGGATGAAGCGATTCATATTGCGAGCCAGGCCGGTGTCAAATTTACCATGCTGGAGCGTGGTATCCGGGTCTGGGGCTATGTGAGAAAAGAGAGCCATCCCGTTTTCGTCTGCATGCACAACCAGCCTCTACAGGCACAGCGGCAGGATCACTGCGCGAACTAGCGTACTGTGTTGCCCCTTATTTTCTGCATTGCGCACACGACTTTGATGTTGCAGGTAAAGCAATATGCCCGATGAAATACAGCTGGCATTTACGCCAGACAATGTAAAACAGGTTTTGATATGGGGCGCCCATCCAGAAAGTGCACCTCACCATCATGAGTCTATTGCTCACTGGTGTGAGGCTTTCTGGAATAGATACGCTGATGTCGATGCCCCCGCAGAGATTGATGCCGTGATGCCCATACTCGCGGAGGTAGAAACGAACTGGGATATCCACGTTGCGTTGAATAAAGAGTCTGCCTCCATGCCTGCTGAATGGTTTGTCGCATGGTTATCTCAACTACCGGAGTGACAAGGCAACTCCCCGTCAGGCCGGAATCGCAAAATAGCACGCACGTGACAGAATAGAGTGCCGGAAGAAAATGACCCATCGTTGAATAATACCAACTGGCATGGCTGATTAACGTAGCGAAAGGCTAGCGACAAGCGCCTGATCCTCCATATTTCGCATCCAATAAGTGAATCGCCCCATGATAAGAACACTTATCCAGCTTCTGTTGACACCGCTTCTGGCGGTTGCCTTCCTCTATCTTTGCAGCGTGCCGGAGGATCTCTATTTCGACCCGCCGCTCTGGAGCTATGTCGCCATGTTTCTTGTCACTCTGGCTGGCTCCGCCTATGGCAGGATCACGGTTTGGCGCTCCTCCTGACCGACATTCTCAAAGCAGCGCCGACGCTGCCTTGAGCCCGGCGGGGCCATTGTCTACAATGGCGCACTTTGCATCCACAACAGGTAATGACCATGAGCGACAACAAACCGGCCCTGCCCGACCGTCTGGCGGCCAACCCGCGCAGCCCGCACCATGTGGCGGAGTGCTTCCAGCACGAGATCGGCATTCGCGTGAACGGCAAGGAGCGCACCAATGTCGAGGAGTACTGCATCAGCGAAGGTTGGGTGAAGATCCCCTCCCCCAAGGCCAAGGATCGCTATGGCAACCCCATGCTGATCACCGTCAAGGGCACCGTCGAGGCTTTCTACGCCTAAGCGGCCCTGACCGCGCGCCCCGCCGGGCCCGCCGCCATGCTGTTCAGAACACCGGCCTTGCGCCGGTGTTCTGCTTTGAGCCTTTCATCTTTGCGTCGATGGTGGGCAAGGAGTGTCGCAGCGGGCGCCGCTCTCTCTTGCATCGAGGCTGCGTCTCGGCAATCCTTGCCGCCCCTTGAACTGGCAAGATCTCATCCATGAACAAGCTGTTTGTCCTGCTGGCGCTGTTGACCCTGAGCACAGCGGTCCGCGCCGATATCCTTATCAATCCCCAGATCGTGGTGAACGGCCAGAGCCAGGGTGGCGGGCGTATCCACATCTGTACCCTGACCCCCTTCAACAGCGTCTATGCCGATGCGGGGCGCAGCGAGTGGCTGGCGCGCCAGAAGGTGAGCCGCCGCTGTCAGCAGGGCCAAGGCAACAACAGCCTGTTTTGCGAGGCGGCCAAGGCGAGCTGCCTGACAACCCGCTTGGACGAAGGGGACGACGCCAGCACCCTGCTGGTATTCGACGGCGCCCATCAGAGCGGCGACTCCCTGCGCATCGACCGGGATATTGCGGATCTCGGTCGCTACGGCTTTGCCAACCGCATCTCCTCCTTCACCGTACCGGCTGGCTGGGTGGTGCGCTTCTTCGAGGAGACCGACTTTCGCGGTGGCTACTATACCCGCAAGGGCGGCGAGCAGGAGGCGACCGACTTCAACAACCGCATCCGCTCGGTGCGGATCCTGAGCCGCTAGCGCCTGGCCCCATCACCTCTTCGCCATAAAAAAACCTCTGCCCAGGCAGAGGTTTTTGCTTTTCGAGGCTTACTGCCAGTTGGGGTCGGCCTCAACCTGCTTCATCAGGGCGGCCTGCATCCCCTTGTCCGGCTGGCCGAGCCAGGTGTAGCGGGCGAACTTGGACGGGGTTTCGCGGGCGGCGTCGCTATCTGGCAGATCGATCAGCACGCCCCACACCCGCTTGGCCTTGGCATCCACCAGCAGCTGCATGTAGTGGCTGGCGCAGTCGTGAGGTTTGCAGACCGAGCCGCTCTGATACGGGGTGCCGGCCACGGCTTCGAGCGGGGAGCTGGTGCCGTTGCCGCTGCGCACCCACTTGGGCAGGTTCTTGATGCCCTGAGTCGCCTTGGCCCAGGGGGCCTTGAAGTCCGCCGACAGCAGCAGATCCGAGGTATAGGTGGCGGCGGCAAACGCCGGTACGGCGCCGACCAGCAGCAGGGAGAGCGCCAATGCGCGCGAGAGACGGGTCATGGTGTGATTCCTTGTTATATGAATGCCTGAACGGGCACGGACTGGCCGTGCGCCATCACGCTACCGCCTGTGCCCGCCCCTGTCGAGCCCACGCCGTGCCGAGGCGTCAATGGCTGGCGCCAGATGGACGACACCCCGCCGCGCCAGTGGTGAGACGGGGTGTACATGGGGGCAAGGGTCGCTTAGCCGAGGGAGGCGAACAGCCCCGCCAGGGTGGCGCTCATCAGGTTGGCCAGGGTTGCCGCCAGCACCGCCTTGAAGCCGAGGCTCGCCACGTCGTGGCGGCGCTCCGGCGCCATGGTACCGATGGAACCAAGCTGCACCGCAATGGAGCCCAGGTTGGCAAAACCACAGAGGGCGAAGGTGATGATGATCTGGGTATGGGCGCTGAGATCCTGCTTGATGTTGGCAAAGTCCAGGTAGGCGACGAACTCGTTCATGATCACCTTCTGGCCGATCAAGGATCCTGCCGCCATCATCTCGCTGGCCGGCACGCCGATGAGCCAGGCCACCGGGGCAAACAGATAGCCCAGCAGCTGCTGCAGGGAGAGATTGGCCCAGCCGAACCACTCGCCCACCGTGGTGAGACCGGCGTTGATCATGGTGATGACGCTGACAAAGGCCAGCAGGATAGTGCCGATGGCCACCGCGATCTTCATGCCGCTCATGGCGCCGCCCGCCAGGGCGTCGATGGCGTTGCTGTAGTCACTCTTGTCGAGGGTGATCTCGTCCTGCTCGCACACCTGCTGCTGCTCCGGCACCAAGAGTTTCGCCATCAAGAGGCCCCCCGGCGCCGCCATAAAGGAGGCTGCGATCAGGTATTTCAGATCCACACCCAGCCCGGCGTAACCACCGAGCACAGAGCCTGCCACCGAGGCCATGCCGCAGGTCATCACCGCAAACAGCTCGGAGCGGGTCATGCCGGCCAGGAAAGGGCGGATCAGCAGCGGCGACTCCCCCTGCGAGAGGAAGATGTTGCCGGTGGCCACCAGGGATTCGGCGCGGCTGGTACCGAGCAGGCGGTGAATGCCGCCTCCCAGCACCCGGATCACCCACTGCATGATGCCGAAGTGATAGAGCACGGCGATCAGCGCGCTGATGAAGATCACCAGCGGCAGCACCCGCACGGCGAAGATGAAGCCGTTGCTGGCCAGATCGCCAAACACGAAGCGGATGCCGCTGTCGGCAAAGCCGAGCAGGGCGGAGACGCCGTTGCTCATGGCGCCGAGCATGATTTGTCCGAGGGGGAAGTAGAGCACCAGGGCGGCAAAGCCGGTTTGCAGGGCGAGGGCCCCGAGCACGGTCCGCCAGCGGATGGCACGGCGGTTTTCACTGGCCAGCCAGGCGATAAACATCAGGGCCAGCATACCGACCAGACTCAATAACAGCGTCATCTTGCACCTATGAAGAGAGAAGTTTCATACGGCAAGTCTGCAGACAGGTATCGCAGGGAGCGGGCGGGAGAGGTGCCGACCCCGCGACACGCAGACCACAAACCTACAGGTTAGTGGCGGGTCCCATCCTGGGGTCATTCACGTTCCGGGTGACGGCGAGTATCGGGTGACGCCAGCGCCGTCGCAGGGGGAGCTGCGGCCGGGTGGCAGGTCGGGCGGCGATGGTACAGTGATCGCTGGCACAGAAAAAGCGGTAAAACGATTGGCCCCGCCAACTTTTTCACGGCAGCGGCGAGCCTTACCCAAAACGCGGCAGGATTGTGCCACAACTGAGCGAACGCACAGGGAAACCAGGTCTCGCTCCCCCCGAATAGGGCAGGTGCTCCCCCTTCCCCGGATAACCGAAGCGGTTCACGTTTTTTCACGCCACGACGCGGTACACTGGCCAATCACCAAGTTTATGTTTTTATTGAAAAAGCCCCATGATCCTGGAATGGCCTGGTGCCATCAACCTTCGGTGGAACGCCATCATGATGAAAAGAACCGCGATTGCCCTGACGCTGGCCAGCCTGCTGACACTGCCTGCCGTGCTCCCTTCCGCAGCCTGGGCTGCCCCGGTACGCTCCCTGCAAAAGGAGCAGAATTACGACCAGTACATCAGCAAGCGCCAGGTGGTGGATCAGCTGCTGGCAGATGCCTGGCAGATCTTCAAATCCCCCGCCCGTATCTCCACCGCCGGCTTCACCGCCAAGATGCCGAGCAACATGGAGCAGGTGACCGAGCTGCTGCTGCAGGCCTACCAGCTCGAGCCCTATCGCACCGACCTGCTCATCTCGGCGGCCAACGCCCAGATCTACAACGGCAACGTGGACAAGGCCATCGGCCTGTTCGAGCAGGCCCTCAGCACCGCGCCCGATGACATCGACCTGCTGAGCTACCTCGCCACCTGGCAGACCTTCAAGCACAACGAGGCCGCCGCCAAGGGGTATCAGAGCAAGCTGGCGACCCTCAATCCGGGCCGGGCCGCCGATCTGCAGCGCATCTTCGACACGGTCGATCGCGTCGTCGCCACCCCACTCAAGGAGCAGGGGGAGCGCTCACCCAAGCCGGGCAACCGGGCCATCGTCACCCTGGGTTATGCCCTCAATCCCGACGGCTCCATGCACGACATCCTGCTGGGCCGGCTGGAAACCACCCGGGCGCTGGCCAAGGCCAACCCGACGGCCCTCATCATCCTGACCGGCGGGGTGCCCCAGAACCGCCAGACCGAGGGCAAGCTGATGGCGGACTGGCTGGTGAAGAAGGGGATAGATCGCTCGCGCATCATCGAGGAGAACTACGCCACCAGCACGGTGGAGAACGCCCTCTACAGCGGCTATGCCCTCGCCCGCCACCAGATCGAGTACGCCACCCTGGTGAGCTCCGCCAGCCATGTGCGCCGGGGCCAGACCCTGCTGGAGATCGCCTGCTGGCAGAGCGGGCCGGCCGGGATCCGGATAGACAGCGTCAGCTATCCCGACAAGCCGCTCTCCGAGCTTGCCAAGGTGAGCGGCAGCGAGCTGCTCGGCATCTACCGGGATGCCTTGCGCACCTATGGGCTCTGGAGCTACCGCTCCGCCCCCCTGCTGGAGCGCTGATTCCGGGTGGGCCGTTCTCGCCCGGCCCGTTGCCTGCGCGCTCCTTGCAGTACCGGCATCACCTGACCCTAACCAACCCACCCAACCGGCGGGTTTTATTTTATCCGCCCAATCAGCCTAACCGGTTCGATATTCAATAAATGGGCAAGCATTGCCATATCAGAATAGGTTTGCCGATATTTCAAGCCGTTTTTCGGCACCTATTGCCAACCTTCAAATATCGACTTGCCATATTGAGATATATAAATAAACGGATTGGGTTGCCGTTCTTTTTCTAAGAACCATATCTCATCAGCCATATATTTTCGGTCTTTCCTCAGCGCCCCGATAAATGGGAAAACTGCCGCTTCATTCCCCCGATGGAGCAATATCATGACAGGAAAAGGACATTCCCTCTGGCTGGCGGCGCTCGCCCTGCTCAGCCTGCAAGCCAAGGCCGTGGAAGTCACGGTGGCCTACCAGACATCTGCCGAACCGGCCAAAGTGGCCCAGGCCGACGACACCTTTGCCCGCACCAGCGGCGCCACGGTGAAGTGGCTCAAGTTTGACAGCGGCGCCAGCGTGGTGCGGGCGCTCGCCTCCGGCGACGTGCAGATCGGCAACATCGGCTCCAGCCCGCTGGCGGTGGCCGCCAACCAGCAGGTGCCCATCGAGGTGTTCCTGCTCGCCTCCAAGCTCGGCAACTCGGAAGCGCTGGTGGTCAAGCCCGAGCTCACCTCCGCCACGGCGCTCAGCGGCAAGCGCATCGCCGTGCCCTTTACCTCCACCACCCACTACAGCCTGCTGGCCGCGCTGCGGCACTGGGGAGTGGATCCGGCCAGCCTGCAGATCGTCAACCTGCAGCCGCCGGCCATCATCGCCGCCTGGCAGCGGGGTGACATCGATGGCGCCTATGTCTGGGCGCCAGCCCTCAACGAGCTGACCAAGGGCGGCAAGGTACTGACCGACTCGGCCCAGGTGGGCGAGTGGGGAGCCCCCACCCTGGATGTCTGGGTGGTGCGCAAGGAGTTCGCCAAGGCCCATCCCGAGCTGGTGCAGGCCTTCGTCGACAGCACCCTGGCGGCCCAGCGCGACTACCTGGCCAACCCCGACGGCTGGCTGACCAAGCCGGACAACCTCGCCAAGCTGGCCAAACTGAGCGGCGTGCCGGCCAGCGACGTGCCCGCGCTGGTCAGGGGCAACACCTACCTGAGCGCCAGCCAGCAGGGCGCCGAGCTGGAGGATCTGGTGAACCAGACCCTGGTGGATACCAGCCGCTTTCTCAAGGAGCAAGGCAAGGTGCAGAGTGCCGGCAGCGATTATCGCGCCTACGTGACCGACCGTTTCGTCAAGGCTCACGCCCGCTGACCCTACATCACAAGGAGGCATGCATGCTGCAGCTCACTCACCTTTGTGCCGATTACGCCGGGCGCAGAGTCCTCGACAACATCAACCTGACCCTGGATGCGGGCGAGCTGATGGTGGTGCTCGGCCCCTCCGGCTGCGGCAAGACCACCTTGCTCAACCTCATCGCCGGTTTTCAGACCGCCCAGCAGGGCACCATCACTCTGCAGGGGCGGCCGGTGAGCGGCCCCGGCGCCGAGCGGGGGGTGGTTTTTCAGCACGATGGCCTGCTGCCCTGGCGCAACGTACTGGACAACGTTGCCTTCGGCCTGCAGCTGGCCGGCGTGCCGCGCCGCGAACGCGAGGCCAGCGCGCTGGCCATGCTGCGCAAGGTGGGGCTGGAGGAGGCCCACGCCAAGCCGGTCTGGCAGCTCTCCGGCGGTCAACGCCAGCGGGTCGGCATCGCCCGGGCGCTGGCCACCCAGCCGCAACTGCTGCTGCTCGACGAGCCCTTCGGCGCCCTCGACGCCTTTACCCGCGAGCAGATGCAGACCCTGCTGCTGCGCCTGTGGCACGAGCAGCGTCGGCAGGTGCTGCTCATCACCCACGATATCGAGGAGGCGGTGTTCATGGCCACCGAGCTGGTGCTGCTCTCCCCGGCGCCGGGGCGAGTCATGGAACGGCTGACCCTGGACTTCGGCCGCCGCTTCGCCGCCGGCGAGCCCTGCCGCAGCATCAAGTCGGATCCCGCCTTCATCGCGCGGCGCGAGTATGTGCTGGAGCGGGTCTTTGCCGAGCGGGAGGTGTTTGCATGAGCCTCACCCTCTCCCGCCCGCTCGACCCTGCCCGCCGGATACGCCTGCGCTGGCCGCTGCCGCGCCGGCTTGGGGTGAGCCTGCTGACCCTCTGTGCCCTACTGGCGCTCTGGTGGCTGGTGGCCAGGCTCGGGCTGATAAGCCCGCTGTTCCTGCCGCCTCCCGCCCAGGTGCTGCAGCAGTTTGCCACCCTTGCCGGGCCGCAAGGCTTCATGGACGCCACCCTCTGGCAGCACCTCGCCGCCAGTTTGCAGCGCATCCTCATCGCCCTCGCAGCCGCCACCCTGTGCGGCGTGACGGTGGGCCTCGCCATGGGGCTCAGCCCCACCCTGCACGGCATGCTCGACCCGCTGATCGAGCTCTACCGGCCGGTGCCGCCCCTTGCCTACCTGCCGCTCATGGTGATCTGGTTTGGCATCGGCGAGACATCGAAGGTGCTGCTCATCTATCTGGCCATCTTCGCGCCGGTCGCCATGGCCACCCTGGCCGGGGTGCAGGGCGCCAAGCAGGTGCGACTGCGGGCCGCCCGGGCGCTCGGCGCCAACCGCTGGCAGGTGCTGTGGTATGTCATCGTGCCCGGCGCCCTGCCAGACATTCTCACCGGACTGCGCATCGGGCTCGGGGTCGGCTGGTCCACCCTGGTGGCGGCCGAGCTCATCGCCGCCACCCGCGGCGTGGGCTTCATGGTACAAGCTGCCGGCGAGTTTCTCGCCACCGACGTGGTGCTGGCGGGCATTCTGGTGATCGCCCTGATCGCCTTCACTCTGGAACTTGGTTTACGTGCGCTGCAGCGTCGCCTGACGCCGTGGCATGGAGAAGGACTATGAGCAATTCCCTGCAAATCACCCCCCTTGGCCCCCATATCGGCGCCGAGATCAGCGGCATCAGCCTGGCCGGGCCGCTCGATGAGGGCAAGTTCGCGCAGTTGCAGCAGGCCCTGCTGACCCACCAGGTGCTGTTCTTTCGGGATCAGCCCATCAACCCCCGCCAGCAGCGGGCGCTGGCCAACCGCTTCGGCGATCTGCACATTCACCCTGTCTATCCCCACGCGCCGGAGGCCGAGGAGATCATCGTGCTCGACACCCACGACGACAACCCGCCGGACAACGACAACTGGCACACCGACGTCACCTTCATCGAGACGCCACCGGCCCTGGCCATTCTGGCCGCCAAGCAGCTGCCGCCGGTGGGGGGCGATACCCTGTGGGCCAGCGGCATCGCCGCCTTCGAGGGACTCTCCCCCAGTCTGCAACAGCTGCTGGCAGGGCTGGAAGCCGAACACGACTTCACCAAATCGTTCCCGGCCCATCGCCACAACGCCAGCCCGGCCGAATACCAGCGCTGGCAAGAGGCGGCGGCCCGTCACCCGCCGCTGCGCCACCCAGTGGTTCGCACCCACCCCTTGAGCGGCCGGCAGGCACTGTTCGTCAATGAAGGCTTCACCACCCGCCTGCCCGACTTGCCGGCGCAAGAGAGCGAGGCGCTGCTCGCCTTCCTGTTTCGCCATGTCACCAAGCCCGAGTATCAGGTGCGCTGGCGCTGGCGGGAGCACGACATCGCCATCTGGGACAACCGGGTCACCCAACATTACGCCAACGCCGACTATCTGCCCGCCCGGCGAGTGATGCACAGGGCCACCGTGCTGGGGGACAAGCCGTTCTGGCGCGCGCCCGCGTAACGCCAACATCTGCCCAGCACCGACCGGTTGCGCCGCCGTTATTGATCCGAAATAAAATAACGGCGCACGTTGCCGGTCATTATTTTCAAATAGATCAACGAGGCCATCAAATATCACCAGAAATATGTAAATCGACACACCTTGCAATATTTCCATACAACTTCCGGCTGCCATCCGGTCGGCCCGTCCCCGTACTATTTCGGGGTTCAGGCTAGATAAATGGAAATAAATAATGAAATACACGCTGCTCATGACCCTGCTGGCACCGGCATTGCTGGCAGGCTGCAATCTGGAAAAGAAAGAAGAGCCCTTCCAGACTCGCCATATTCGCGCCGGCTATGACGCCGGCCAGGTCTGCCAACAGCTGCGCCAGGGCTGGCAGGAGGACGGCATCGCCATACCCGCCAGTCAGGTCAGTTGCCACTACCTGACGGTGCCGCTCGATTACGACAAAGAGTGGGTCCAGATCAAGGAGACCAAGTGGGAAAAGCGCTCCGCTGCACGCGCCGACAGTTCCCTCTTCGCCGACAACAGCCCCCGCTTCCCCTCCTGGTCGGACAAACCCGTCCGCCCCCATGTCAAACAGGAGACCCGCACGGTCAAGGGCGACACCCTGGATATCTTCTATCTGCACTATCGCGCCAGCGGCGACTATCGCGGCACCCTGTTCTACAACCCGGGCGGCCCCACCTCGGCCACCCCGGACCTTGGCCTTCTGCTCGACCTGCTGCGCAGCGCCAATCCCGCCATCCTTGAGCACTACGACATCGTCACTCTGGATCCCCGCGGGGCCGGTTACAGCGCCCTCGGCCACGAACTGCGCAGCTGCCTGCTGACCGACAAGCAAGGCGTTCGGCCGGACATGAGCCCGGCGCAGCTCGCCCAGCTGTTCGCCAGCCGGGACAAGGGCGCCCTGCCGGCGCTCCAGAGCGGGGCGGATCAGGGCAAGGCCTTCAGCACGGCCCTCTTGGCGCGCTGCGACGAGCCGTTGCGGCTGCATGCGCCGCACCTGGGCTCGCGGGCCGTGGTCGAGGACATGGAGCGCCTGCGCCAGCACCTGGGGCGCGAGCGGATCACCCCCATCACCTTCTCCTACGGCACTCGCCTGGCTGCCCTCTATGCCGCCCGCTACCCGAGCCACGTGGCCAATCTGGTGGTCGACTCGCCGATGTCCCCCGCCGAGAGCCGCTACCCGGCCATCTTCCGCGGCGACGCCGAGAACGCCAACCGCATCCTGGCCTGGCGCTTCGGAGATCAGGCGCTGCAGCGCAGCATGGCGGTGACCCGCCAGGTTCGCGACAACGGCCGCTATGTGGACAACCAGGGCAATGTGCTCGACCGCGACCACTGGGAAGCGGTGATGAGCGATGCCATCAGCGGCAGCCAGCGCGACGATCAGCTCGCCTTCTGGCAGCAGGACGATGCCGGCCCCCTGCTGGCCCGCCTCGCCAAGGAGCAGGCCGACGAAAACCCCTATTCAACGCTGCTGGAGATGCCCTTCTTCAGCGCCATCCACTGCACCGACAACAGCGAGCCCTACAACTGGCAAACGCTGGACCCGGAAGATGCCGCCTTCCAGGGGGCCGGCGCCCTGCTGCTGGCCAAGAGCTTCAACACCTGCGCCGACTGGCCCTATCCACGCCAGCCCATCGCCAGCTACGGCGCCGGCGAGATAAAACTGCCGGATGATGCCAAGGCCCTGGTACTCGGCGCCGAGTACGATCCCAATACCCCCTTCGCCGGTGCCCGCCAGATGCAGGCCGCCTTTGGCAGCGCCGCGCGAATGGTGCAGGTGGCGCAGAGCAACCAGCATGGCCAGCTCAGCAGCTCCCGCTGCGCCCAGGCGGCCCTCAGCACCCTGCTGTTGGGGGAGGCCGCGAGCCTGCCCGCCGAGCAGCGTTGCCTGGCTGACTGACGGAGCACGACCCAGCTGAGCACAATCCAGCTGAATACTGCCCAATAAAAAGCCCGCCGAATTGGCGGGCTTTTTCATGCCGGCAGGCGTCCTCAGGCGGCAACCAGCGACTCCAGATCGCGCCGGCTCAGGCGCTTGCTGTCCACCTTCACATAGACGGAGCGCTCCGAGGCGGCCAGCAGCACGTCGCTCACCCCCTCGCAGGCACGGATCTTCTGCTCGAGCGCCGCGTCGGCCGCCACCCCTTCCGGCAACACGATGCGCAGGCTGCTCACATAGGGGGGCTCGGCCATGGTGAGGCTCACCCCGAGCCAGACCAGAGCCAACGCGGCGCAGCCGCCAAACACCAGGGGGCCGCCGCCCAGGCTGAAGAGCAGGCCGCCGAGGCTGCCGCCGATGGCCACCCCGATGAACTGGCTGGTGGAGTAGATCCCCATGGCGGTGCCCTTGTAGCCGGGGGGCGACTCCTTGCTGATAAGAGAAGGCAGCAGTGCCTCCATCACGTTGAAACCGATGAAGAAGATCTGCAGGCCGGCGAGCAGGCCCCACAGCTGCAGGCCGCTTTGCCAGAGCACCAGCTCGGCGATGAGCATCACCAGCACGCAGATCTGGAACACCCGCTTCATCTTTCTGCGCTTCTCGGCATAGATGATGAACGGCACTACGCTGACGAAGGCGATCAGCATGGTGACCAGATAGGCCTGCCACTGGCTGTCGCGGGGCAAACCGGCGCGCTCCAGCAGCGGCGGCAGCGCCACGAAGCTCGACATCAGCAGGGTGTGCACGCAGAGGATGCCGAAGTTGAGCTTGAGCAGGCGCGGGTTGGTCAGCACGGTGCGCATCCCCCCCTTCACCATGCCGGACTCGCGGTTGAGCAGGTGACCGCTCGGAGTCGGCACCAGCCAAAGGGTGACGGCGATGCCTGCCAGCGCCAGCAGGGCGATCAGCCAGAACAGGCCGGAGAGCCCCAGCGCATGGGTGATGAGGGGGCCGGTCACCATGGCGATGGCGAAAGTGATGCCAAAGCTCACCCCGATGAAGGCCATCGCCTTGGTGCGGTTTTGCTCGCGGGTGAGATCCGACAAGAGCGCCATCACGGCAGCCGAGATGGCGCCGCTGCCCTGCAGGGCACGGCCGAGGATCACACCCCAGATGGAGTGGGTCAGCGCCGCGATCACGCTGCCGAGGGCAAACATCAGCAGGCCGCCGACGATGAGGGGCTTGCGGCCCACCTTGTCGGAGAGCAGGCCGAACGGGATCTGGAACAGCGCCTGGGTCATGCCGTAGATGCCGATGGCCAGGCCGATGAGCGCCTCGGAGGCCCCCGCCAGCGACATGCCGTAGGTGGTCAGTACCGGCAGCACCATAAACATGCCGAGCATGCGCAACGAGAAGACGGAGCCGAGCGCCCAGGTGGCACGGCGCTCGCCCCTCGTCATGGTGAAATCATTCATGATGGCCTCGATAGGTCAGGGAAAAGGAAGACTCAAGGGGTGGCCGACAGATGCCATGCCACACCCGACAGAGGGGAAAAGTGCCCGACGGGGCGGCCCCATAATAACAGAGCCGGGAAGGTTCCCGGCTCTGGATTTCATGCATTTAGGGGCACAACTCACACTATCAGGGCAGCATGCTCACCAGCACCGCAGGCTCGGCCTCAGGCTGGAAGTCCACCGACATCATCACGCTCAGGCAAGTGATGGTAACGATAGAGAACATGAACAGCTTGCGCGCCCAGAGGGAGTCATCCACCGCCGCCTTGTAGCCAGACAACGCCATCCCCAGCCACCAGACGCTGACCGCGGTGGCCACCACCAGATACTTGTAACCGGCATAACCGCCGAGGAACAGCATCAAGGTCGGCACCATGAAGGCCAGGATATAGAGGGTGATGTGGAGCTTGGCCACCGGGATCCCCTTCACCACCGGCAACACCGGGATGTTGGCCGCCTGGTAATCCTTGAAGCGGAAGATGGCGATCGCATAGGAGTGCGGCATCTGCCACAGGCTGAAGATCGCCAGCAGGATCAAGGCGCCCGAGTCGAACTGACCGCTCACCGCGCAGTAGCCGATGACCGGCGGCGCGGCGCCGGAGAGGCTGCCGACCAGGGTGCCGTAGACCGAGTGACGCTTCATGTAGAGGCTGTAGACCCCCACATAGACAATGAAGCCCAGCACCGCCAGCAAGGCGGCCAACGGATTGGCCGCAAAGTAGAGCAGTGCAATGCCCGCAATGCCGAGCGCGGTGGCATACCAGAGCGATACGCCGGGGGCGATCAGACCCTTCACCAGAGCACGGTTCTTGGTGCGCTCCATGATGCAGTCGATGTCACGGTCGATGTAGTTGTTGAACACGCAACCGGAGGCGACCACCAGTGATACACCAGCCATGGTCAGAATGAACAGGGGCACATCCAGGCTCCCCTTGGAGGCCAGCAGGAACCCTCCGATAACCGAGATGAGGTTACCGAAGATGATGCCCGGCTTGGTCACTTGCAGGTATTGCTTCATCATCATTGCCAACCTGCTCAGTGAACCATCATGTTGATGTTGAGGTTGTACATGATCCACAGGGAACCCACGACCACGATGGCGATGATGAGCACGGTAAAGATCAGTGCCACCAGGTTCCAGCGCTCCTCGGACGAGGTGTTCATGTGCAGGAAGTAGACCAGGTGCACGAAGATCTGCACCACCGCCATGCCGACCACGGTGGCCAGCACGGTAGTGTGGGAGGCAGAACCGTCCATCACCATCCAGAACGGCACCGCGGTCAGGATCAGGGACAGCACGAAGCCGATCAGGTAGCTCTTGGCGCTGCCGTGGCTGGCGCCGTGATTGTCAACGGAATGACTCATTACATGACCCCCATCAGATAGACCACGGTGAAGACGCAGATCCACACCACGTCGAGGAAGTGCCAGAACAGGCTCAGGCACATCAGACGGGTGCGGTTGCGATCGGTCAGCCCCTTCTTGGCTACCAGCACCATCATCACGATGATCCAAATAAGACCGCTGGTCACGTGGATACCGTGGGTGCCCACCAGGGTAAAGAAGGCGGAGAGGAAGCCACTGCGATCCGGACCGTAGCCCTCGGCAATCAGGTGATGGAATTCATAGATTTCCATCGCGATGAAGCCGGCGCCGAACAGGAAGGTGATGAACAACCAGGTGTTCACCGCCGCGACCTTGTTCTTGTTCATGGCCAGCATGCCGAAGCCGAAGGTGATGGAGCTCAGCAGCAGCAGCATGGTTTCGGCAAACACGAACGGCAGTTCGAAGATGTCCTTGCCGCTCGGGCCGCCGGCAGTGCCGTTGACCAGGACCGCATAGGTCGCGAACAGGGTCGCGAACAGGATGCAGTCACTCATCAGGTAGATCCAGAAGCCGAATACCTTGTTGGCACCGGCATCGTGGTGCCCATCCTCATGGGCACCCTGGGTGTGATGTAGAACGTCAGTCGCCATGGAATTAAGCCACCTTGTTGATATTTTCAAAATGCTGACGCTCGATCCGCTCGATCTCGTCAACCTGCACGTAGTAGTCCACGTCATCGTTGAAGCTGTGGATGATCCAGGTGGCGATCATGCCGACGAAGCCGGCGATGGCCATCCACCAGATGTGCCAGATCATGGCAAAGCCGAACACCACACTGAAGGCGGCGATGATGACGCCGGCACCGGAGTTTTTCGGCATGTGGATCGGGTCATAGTGCTTGGGCTGCTGATAAGCGGAACCGTCCTGCTTGGCTTCCCAGAACGCATCCAGTCCCTTGATCTTCGGCTCGATGGCGAAGTTGTAGAAGGGGGGCGGCGAGGAAGTGGACCACTCCAGGGTACGACCGCCCCAGGGATCGCCAGTCAGGTCGCGGTTCTTCTCGCGGTCGCGGATGCTGACCACGATCTGGATCACCTGGCACAGTACGCCCAGCGCGATGAGACCGGCGCCGCAGGCAGCCACCACCAGCCAGCCGTGGAACTCGGGATCGATGTTCTGGCTGACGCGACGGGTCATGCCCATGAAGCCCAGTACGTAGAGCGGCATGAAGGCAACGAAGAAGCCGGTGATCCAGCACCAGAAGGCACGCTTGCCCCAGACGTCATCCAGCTTGAAGCCGAACGCTTTCGGGAACCAGTAGGTGATACCGGCGAAGCAGCCGAACACCACGCCGCCGATGATGACGTTGTGGAAGTGGGCGATCAGGAACAGGCTGTTGTGCAGCACGAAGTTGGCGGCCGGCACGGAGAGCAGTACCCCGGTCATGCCACCCACGGTGAAGGTGATGATGAAACCGACGGTCCACAGCATGGGCGAGGTGAACTCGATGCGACCGCGGTACATGGTGAACAGCCAGTTGAAGATCTTCACCCCGGTCGGGATGGAGATGATCATGGTGGTGATGCCGAAGAAGGCATTCACGTTGGCGCCCGACCCCATGGTAAAGAAGTGGTGCAGCCAGACGATGAAGGAGAGCACGGTAATGGCGATGGTCGCCCACACCAGCGAGGTGTAACCGAACAGCTTCTTCTTGCAGAAGGTGGCCACCACTTCGGAGAAGATCCCGAACACCGGCAGTACCAGGATGTACACCTCGGGGTGACCCCAGGCCCAGATCAGGTTGATGTACATCATCATGTTGCCACCCATGTCATTGGTAAAGAAATGGGTACCCAGGTAACGGTCTGCGGTCAGCAGGGCGATGGTGACGGTCAGGATCGGGAAGGAGGCGATGATCAGCACGTTGGCGCACAGGGCGGTCCAGGTGAACACCGGCAGGCGCATCATGGTCATGCCAGGGGCGCGCATCTTGATGATGGTGGCGAAGAAGTTCACGCCGGTCAGCAGGGTTCCCAGACCCGAGATCTGCAGACTCCAGATCCAGTAATCGACCCCGACCCCGGGACTGAACTCCAGCCCCGACAAGGGCGGATAGGCCAGCCAGCCGGTCTGGGCGAATTCACCGACCCCGAGGGAGACGTTGATCAGCACCACGGCAGCGGCGGTGAACCAGAAGCTCAGGTTGTTCAGGAAGGGGAAGGCGACGTCACGGGCACCGATCTGCAGCGGCACCACGATGTTCATCAGACCGATCACCAGCGGCATCGCCACGAAGAAGATCATGATGACGCCGTGGGCGGTGAAGATCTGGTCGTAGTGGTGCGGTGGCAGTATGCCCTCGCCACCGGCTGAGGCCATGACCTGCTGGGTACGCATCATCACCGCATCGGCAAAGCCGCGCAGCAGCATCACCATGCCGAGGATGAGATACATGATACCGAGGCGTTTGTGGTCCACCGAGGTGAGCCACTCTTTCCACAGATATTGCCACTTGCCGAAATAGGTGATGAGCCCGGCGACGGCCAGGCCCCCCAGAATGATACCGGCTATCGTGACCATGATGATGGGTTCATGGTACGGAATAGCGTCGAGTGTTAATTTTCCAAACATCAGTTAGTACCCGCTTTCACAGTCTTGTCGGCCGGCATGTGGCCGGCGTGGTCCATCTGCTCGCCCTGGGCCTCATGGTGCATGGCGTCGCCGTGCTCCATGCCTGCGTGGTTCATGGAGGCATCATGCTCCATCCCCTCGTGGCTCATGGACTCGTCATGGGACATCGCGGCCTGCTTTTCGCCGTGTTGCATGGCGGCATGCTCGCCGTGCTTCATGTCACCCATGAACTTGTTGATGATGTTGACGAACAGCTTGGGATCGACGCTGGCGAAATACTCCACCGGGTGGTTTTCGCTCTTCTTGGCCAGGGCATTGAACTCATCCATGGTGTTGAGCGCCTTGGAGGAGGCCTTCACCTTGGCAACCCAGGCGTCGAAACCGGCTTGATCCTGAGTCGCGATGGCGTTGAACTTCATGCCTGAGAAACCGGCGCCGCTGTAGCCACCCGAGATGCCCTTGTACTGGCCTGCCTCGTTGGCGATCAGGTGCAGCTTGGTCTGCATGCCCGCCATGGCGTAGATCTGGCCACCCAGCTGGGGAATGAAGAAGGAGTTCATCACGGTGTCAGACGTCACCCGGAAATTGACCGGGGTGTTGACCGGGAATGCCAGCTCGTTGACCGAGGCGATGCCCAGTTCCGGATAGACAAACAACCATTTCCAGTCAAGGGAGATGACATCGACCTGGATCGGTTTCACCTCGGATTCCAACGGTTTGTAGGGATCCAGAGAATGGGAGGTTTTCCAGGTGATCACCGCCAGGATGGCGATAATGATGACGGGTACGGTCCAGACGACCGCTTCAATCTTGTTGGAGTGGGCCCAGTCCGGTGCATAGGTGGCCTTGGTGTTGGACGCTCGGTATTTGTAAGCGAACGCCACCGCCATCACAATCACCGGCACCACCACAATCAGCATCAAGCCGAGTGCGGTCAGTATCAGTGACTTCTGCTCCAGACCAACTTGTCCCTTGGGGCTCATCAGAGCCATGTCGCAGCCGCTCAGCAAACCGGCAGTCGCGAGCAACAGCAAAGCGCCCAAGCCCCTCTTTACATCAAAAGGTCTCATGCAATGTCCTCATCTTCGCAGGGCTAAAGTTGTAAGAAAAACGCAGCATTCTATTTCACCCGGGGGGGATGTGAACAACATGAAAAATTAATCTTTCACTTGTGTGTGGATTGCGATTTCTGTGTGTTGCATGTTAATGCCTTGACGTCATGAAAATTATCAAAACCACCTCGACCCCCTTTCATCGCCAGCTGGTGCCATTTCACCCTGCATCTGTTTATTAAACAGACACTCCGCGATTTAACCCTTTACTTAACAAGGACAAATGACACCCCTTTGTGGCTAACCGGCGAAATTCCGGGCTGAAATCCGTGCACATTTGGCCGCTCAGGGCCGAACAATAACGGGACTCGAAATTAACCATAATTAATCAAATTAAATTTCAATTAATTCCATGAGGTTGGTGCGGCTTTACCCGCAAACATGCACACCACATACGTCTCATGCGACCTGGTCGATCACAGGGTCCATCATTTTGTTTAATAAGTTATTATCAAACCCATGGACTCCATCCGGATATGGCGGTAGGTTGCGCCCCTTCGTTACTCGCCAGTCACGAATTCAACCCTATCCCATTTTCCATTCGACTCTTCATACACAGGGATTGCCATGAGCATCACACGCAGAGACTTTCTCAACGGCGTCGCCATCACCATTGCGGCCGGAGTTGCCCCCATCAAGCTGCTGCAAGCGGCCGAAAGCGGCACGGCGCTGGCTGAAAAAACGCTGGTCTACCCGCCCGCCCTCACCGGGCTGCGCGGCAACCACCCGGGCTCCTTCGAACCGGCCCACAGCATCGCCCGCGACGGCAAACAGTATGACTTCGCCAACATTCCCCTCGAGGGCGAATACGATCTGGTGATCGTCGGCGCCGGCATCAGCGGTCTGGCGGCGGCTTGCTTCTATCAGCAACTGCTCGGCGCGGACAAAAAGATCCTGCTGCTCGACAACCACGATGACTTCGGCGGCCACGCCAAGCGCAACGAGTTCACCACTCCCGACGGCCTGCGGCTGGGTTACGGCGGCAGCGAATCCCTGCAATCACCGCGCTCCGTCTACAGCCCGGTGGCACTGGGGCTGCTCAAGACGCTGGAGGTCAACATCGACGAGCTGGCCAAAGGCTTCCAGCAGACCTTCTACCCGGATCTGGGCCTGAGCCGCGGCGTCTACTTCGACGAGAAGCACTTTGGCGTCAACAAGGTGGTGAGCGGCGACCCGGGCCACAACGTGGCCGACGACATCCCGCGCGATCGCCTGAACGGCCGGCCGCTGGCAGAGTTCATCGGCGACTTCCCGCTCGATGAGAGTGACAAGGCGGCCCTGCTGGCGCTGCATGAGGAGAAGACCGACTACCTGAGCGGCATGACTCAGGCGGAAAAAGACCTCTGGATGACCCGCAACAGCTACACCACCTTCCTGCGCGACAAGGTGGGCCTGAGCGAGCGGGCCATCACCTACTTCCAGCAACGCACCAACGACTTCCAGGCGGTCGGCATCGACGCCACCGCCTGCGCCGATGCACGCCTGTGCGCCCTGCCCGGTTTTGGCGGCATGAACCTGACCCCCCTCGATGCCGAGGAGCAGGCGGAGCTGGACGATCCTTACATCTTCCACTTCCCGGACGGCAACGCCGGCCTGACCCGCTTGATGGTGCGCAAGCTCATCCCGCAGGTGGCCCCCGGCCACACCATGCAGGACGTGGTGCTGGCCAAGTTTGACTACAGCAAGCTCGACCTGCCCGAGCACAAGGTGCAGCTGCGCCTTGGCAGCACGGCGCTGCAGGCCAAAAACGTGCCGCTCAAAGACGGCAAACAGGGAGTGGATGTCACTTACATCAAGGAGGGGAAACTGCACCGGGTGAGGGCCAGGCAGTCCATCATGGCCGGCTACAACATGATGATCCCCTACATGGTGCCCGAGATGGCGGAGCCCCAGAAGGAGGCGCTGCGCCAGAACGTCAAGGCGCCGCTGGTCTACACCAAGGTGGTGATCAAGAACTGGCAGTCCTTCGTCAAGCTGGGGGTGCACGAGGTCTACTCCCCGGCCGCCCCCTACAGCCGGGTCAAGCTCGACTACCCGGTCAACCTCGGCGGCTACGAGCATCCCAAGAACCCGGATCAGCCCATGTGCCTGCACATGGTCTACGTACCGACCCTGCCGGGCAGCGGCCTCTCGGCCCGCGAGCAGTCCCGCAAAGGGCGCGCCATGATCCTCGGCATGCCGTTCGAGCAGCACGAGCAGATGATCCGCGAACAGTTGCAGGGGATGCTGGGCGGCGCCGGTTTCAACCACGAGCAGGATATCCTCGCCATCACGGTCAACCGCTGGTCCCACGGCTACTCCTACATCACCAACACCCTGTTTGATGACGAGGAGCAGTGCGACAAGTGGATCGAGCTGGGCCGCCAGCCGGTCGGCAACATCACCATCGCCAACTCCGACTCGGACTGGAGCCCCTACGCCCACTCAGCCATCGATCAGGCCTGGCGCGCCGTCAACGAGCTGGTTGCCATGCACAAGGGAGGTGCCAAATGATCCGTTCCCTGACCCTGACAGCCAGCGCCGTGCTGCTGGCCCTGCCCGCCTTCACCCTGCAGGCTGCGCCTGCCATGTCGGCTGGCGAATACGTGGCCAAGCTGGGGGACTGCGCCGCCTGCCACACCAGCGAGGCAAGCAAGCCGCTGGCGGGCGGCAAGGGCTTCCCCACCCCCATCGGCACCGTCTACGCCACCAACATCACCCCCGACAAGACCCACGGCATCGGCAACTACAGCCTGCCCGAGTTCATCAAGGTGATGCGCGAAGGGATCACCCGCAGCGGCGATCCCCTCTACCCGGCCATGCCCTACACCGCCTACGCCAAGATGAGCGACGAGGATCTCACCGCCCTCTACCACTACCTGATGCAGAATGTGCAGCCGCAAGCTGTTGCCAACAAGGAGAGCGACATCCCCTGGCCGCTCAACATGCGCTGGCCGCTCAACGGCTGGAACTGGGTCTATCACGATGACAGTCGCTTTACCCCGGTGGCCGGCAAGAGCGAGGAGTGGAATCGCGGCGCCTATCTGGTGCAGGGGGCGGGCCACTGCGGCAGCTGCCACACCCCGCGCGGGCTCGGCATGCAGGAAAAGGCCCTGACCGAGGCGGATCCACTCTATCTGAGCGGTGCCACCCTGGATGGCTGGTATGCCCCCAACATTCGCGGCACCCGCTATGACAAGCAGGCGCTGATCGATCTGCTGAAAACCGGCCGCAGCCAGCATCAGGCCGTCAGCGGCCCCATGGCGGAAGTGATCACGCACAGCAGCCAGTATTTCAGCGATGCCGATCTGGCCAGCATCGCCACCTACCTGACCGAACTCGGCGACGACGCGGCGGCCAGCAAGGGCAACCGGGCCTACGCCAGCGCCGGTGGCAAGGCGGACTACGCCATGTACTGCTCCACCTGCCACGGGGTCAACGGCCAGGGCAATGACCACGTCATCCCCTCCCTGGTGGGCAACCAGACCGTGCTGGCCGAGGATCCGAGCAGCCTGCTCAACGTGCTGCTGCACGGCGCCGAGACCCCGGTCACCCAGGGCAACATCGGCTACCACATGCCGGGTTATGGCTGGACCCTCAACGATCAGCAGATCGCCGAGCTGGTCAACACCCTGCGCGCTTCCTGGGGCAATGAAGGGGTCGCCATCAAGCCGGAGACGGTCAAGGCCCAGCGCGCCCTGCACCAATAAGTCACGCCGACCATAACGAAACGGGCCTCCAGTGGAGGCCCGTTTGCTATGTGAGTGACGACTCACCCCTTGCGCGGTTTGGAGCCGGAGAGCGGCACCGCCCCCAGCCGGTAATCACCATAGGGGAAGATATTGCGAAAGCGCTGCGCAACCGGCTCGGGAATGGAGCGGGAGAAGACCAGCTTGACCCCATCGCCATCGCGCTGACCCAGGATGCGCCCACGCACCGTCTCGTGGCGCAGGATCTGCCTGGCCTGCTCGATGAACGCCGGCGACACCTTGCCCCGTTTGACCTGCACCTTGCCGGGCGCAAGCCGGATCTCGAACAGGGCGCCACGCCCCAGCTTCATCAACCACCAGATGAGGGCGATCGCCACCAGCAACGACAACCAGGCCATCCTGTTTCTCCTTCTTCACACGGTTGCTGCCAGTATAAGCCGCAACTGGCCCCCGATTGTTTGGCGCGGATCACAGCCGCGCCTCAAGCCCGGCCGCAAGCCACCCTGCTCGCCGAGCCCCCTAGCGGCTGCGACCCCAGGCCACCAGCGTCTCCCGATAGAGCGCCAGCAGCGCCTGATCCCGCACCGCCACCCCGACCTGCTGGGCAGGATAATCGGCCCAGCCGTCATGGGGGTGGGACTTGCCGTCAAATTTCTGCAGGGTGTGACCGATGGCGGGCCCCTCGTTGATGACCCGCACCGGCCCCTCGCGCAGGGTGAACAGGGTCGGATCGATCACGTAGGCGATGGCGGACGGGTCGTGCACGTGGCAGCCGTCGAGCCCGATCCGCTCCGAATAGAAGCGCAGATAGAAGCGGCTGACATCCCACAGGAAGCGCCCCGGTTCGCCCGCGTCGTCGCGCAGCGCGTCGAGATAGGCGCTGCTGAAGAAACTCTGCTGGGTCACGTCCAGCCCGATGATCACCACCGGCCAGTCGGCGGTGAACACCCGGTCGGCAGCATCCGGATCGTCGTGGATGTTGGCCTCGGCATAGGGAGTCACGTTGCCGCGATGACCGTTGACGCCAAAAGCGCCCCCCATCACCACCACCTGCTTCACCAGGCCGGTGATCTCGGGGGCCTCTTGCAGCGCCAGCGCCAGGTTGGTGAGCGGACCTATGGTGACCAGGGTGATCTCGCCGGGCGCGGCCTTCACCGCCTCGACGATATACTGCCAGGCCGGCCGGGGATCCGGCGCCAGGGTCACTTCCCCCGCCGTCACGTCCCCAAACCCGCTCGGCCCGTGCACCACGGTGGTCGGGCCCACCGGCTCGCGCCGCAGCGGGGCGGCCGCCCCCTGCGCCACGTCCGCCTTCATGCCGTATTGCTGCTTGAGCCAGAGGGCGTTGCGGGTACCGTTCTCGATGGTGGCGTTGCCAAATACGGTGGTGATGGCGAGCAGCTCGATGGCGGGATGGGCTTCGGCAAACAGAATTGCCATGGCGTCATCGATACCGGGATCGGTATCCAGAATGATCTTGTGAGTCATGGGGCCTCCTTGGGCAACAGAGCAGCCAGTGTAGCGAGCCGCCGCCGCTTTAACAGCGCCGGGATCACAGCCTGAGGCTTTGCCCTTGCCCGCCTTGCCCAAGTGGCGGCATTTCATACAGGGATGATGACGCGGCAGGGGACAAGTAGGGGTGAAGTGGGTGGCGCCGGCGAAATAGTGGGCAAGTGGATGGCCGGGGACGGCGGCAACCTTGTGGCGGTATTTCATACAGGGATGACGACGCTGCAGGGGACAAGGAGAGGCGAACCGGATGGCATCGGCGAAATAGTGGGCAAGCGGATGACCGTGGACGGCGGCAACCTTGTGAAGCGGCGGGCGGGGTGGTATCACTGGCCTCACGATTCACCCCGCTCACCACCTGCCGAGGCGCCATTGATCACCCTGATAAAAGAGTCCGACCAGCTGAAGATGCCCTGGAAGAACAAGCAGGGCACCACAGCCCAGATCCTCATCTCCCCTGCCGGCGCCAGCCTCGACAAGCTCGATTTTGCCTACCGGCTGAGCTCGGCGCCCATCAAGGGGGCCGGCCCCTTCTCGAAATTTCCCGGCTATCAGCGCATCCTGCTGCCCATCAGCGGGGCCGGCTTCGTGCTCAACGGCCACCCCTACGCCACCTTCGAGGCGGCCCACTTCAGCGGGGATGACGACACCCACTGCGAACTGCTGAAAAAAGAGGTGACGGATCTGGGGCTCATCTATGATCCGGCCCGCCTCAGCGCCAATGTGCGGGTGCTCAACCTGCCCTTCCCGCTCACCCTCACCCTGGAAGCGGACAAGACCTATCTCTGTTACCTGTTGAGCGGCCAGCTCGCGGCGGCAGGCCACCCCATGGCAGTCAACGAGACCCTGCTGATCAGCGGCGAGCAGAGCATCCACTTCGACTGCCAGAAGAAGAGCGCCATCGCCTTCTTTACCCTGCAGCCCAAATAGGCGGCAGGAGCAGGCCTGACACCGGTCAGCGTTTGGGCGCCCGTCCGCCGCTGTCTAGGCAGGCCTGCATGGAGTCGTAGGGGGTGTAGTGCTTGGTGCGGCTGTAATAGGTGCCGCCCTGGGGATGGCAGATACCGTTTCTGCTCTTCTTGACCGGCGGCTCTGCTGCCAGCGCGATGGCGCACACCAGCAGCAGGCAACCGCTGATCACCCATTTCATGGCTTTCATGATGGCCTTGCTTCCTCTTGAGCGGACCCAACAGGCCCGAAAGGCGCCTATTTTACCCGCTCACTCCCCCGCTCACCCGGCGCCGGATCATAAAACGGCGCGCCATAGCGCCCGCACCGGCATCCAACTGACGCCAAAATCGCCGCAAGCGGGCACAAAAAAGCCGGGCAGTACCCGGCTTCTGGGTCGACAAGCGGTGTTTAGCCGACCTTGAAGGTGCCCTTCATCATGGCGAAGTGGCCGGGGAAGGAGCAGAAGAAGGTGAGATCTTTGCCGGCCAGGCCGTCGGTCTTGAAGGTGACGCTGGTGCTCTCGCCACCGCCCACCAGTTTGGTGTGGGCCAGCACGCGCGGGTCATCCTTGGGCAGGTAGTTGTTGTCGGCACCGGCGCTCATGCCCGCGGTGGCAACGGCCTGATAGTCGGCGGTGTTGGCCAGCGCCCAGTTGTGGCCCATGGCGGTCACCGGCATCTTGCCGGTATGGTTCAGGGTCACGGTTACCTCTTTGCAGGTGGCCGGGACGCTCATCTCCTTGAGGTTGTACTGCATGGCATCATTGCCTTCGATGACCAACGCGCACTCATCGGCCAGAGCCGGGGCCGCCAGGGTGCTCAGAAACAGCAGGGTAATCGCCTTTTTCATCATCCTCTCCTTTGATTGGCAATAGATGGCAACACAATTGCCTGCGGGCTCGCACCATGGCTGGCAAACATGCTGTCAAAATCGACCTTATTCTACTCAACTGTCGTCATTCGGCTATGTCTTTAGCGCAAAGCTGCGGGTCAGGTCACCAGATTGCCCCCATTTTTTGTCTGGACGAACCGGCCGCGCCACCCACTAACCACTCTTTGTTTAATTATCACCCGCACTTTTGTCCAGCCGCGACTCGCCCGCCGTCGCCCCCTTGGCTAAGCTGGCGACCCCGGCACGCTTGCCTCCAGTGCCATCCGTTTCAGCCAAAGAGATCCGTCATGTCGCTTCTTGCTCGCCCGGCCCACCGTGGCCTGTTGTTGACCCTGCTGCTGATGCTGACCGCCTGTCAGCCGACCCCGACCCAGACCCGCATTCAGGGCAAGACCATGGGGACCTTTTACGCGGTGACCCTGAGCGACCCCTTCCCGGGCGGCGAGCCGGCGCTGCAGAAAGAGGTCGATGCCCTGCTGGTACGCATGAATCACGAGATCTCCACCTACGACCCGAACTCCCTCATCTCCCGCTTCAATCAGGGCAGCGGCCAGCCCCCCATGGCCATTCCCGCCACCATGGCCAACATCGTGCAGCAGGGCATCGACGCCGGCCATCTCACCGCAGGCAAGCTCGACGTCACCGTAGGCCCGCTGGTCAACCTGTGGGGATTCGGGCCGGACAAGCGGCCCGTCAAACGGCCCAGCGCCGAGCAGATCGCCAGCGCCCGTCACAAGGTGGGCATCGACCGGCTGACGTTGGTGCCCGAGGGTGAGCACTTCCTGCTCGGCAAGCGCATCCCCGACCTCTACCTCGATCTCTCCACCCTGGGCGAGGGAGCCGCCTCTGACGAGATTGCCGGCCTGCTGGAGCAAAAGGGAGTGCACAACTACCTCATCGAGGTGGCCGGCGCCGTGCGCAGCAAGGGCAACAACGCCAAGGGCAAGCCCTGGCGAGTGGCCATCGTCGAACCGTCCGACCAGCCCGGCGCCTTCTCGGACGTGGTGATCCCCAACGGCATGGCCCTCAGCACCGCCGGCAGCTATCGCAACTACTACGAGCTCGACGGCAAGCGCTACTCCCACATCATCGACCCCGCCACCGGCCAGCCCATCAGCCACAAGCTGGTCTCCGCCAGCGTCATCACCCCGACCGCGCTCGAGGCCGACGCCCTCGACACCGCCCTCATGGTGATGGGGCCGGAGCAGGCAATGGCCTTTGCCAAGGCGCACGGTCTCGCGGTCTATCTCATCGTCAAGACCGAGCAGGGCTTCGCCGCCAGCCATACCCCCCAGTTCGCCCCCTACCTGGTGGCCAAACAGCCATAAATCCGCCGCCATAAAAAAGAGGCCCCGCACTGCGGGGCCTCCTTGTCTTCACGTCTGTGTTAGTCGATGGGAATGCACCGAGGCGCCGGGGCCACCGGCAGCTTGGCATCAGGCCAGTGACCGCCGACCGGCTGCTTTCATGCTACTCCCCGCAGCCGGCCGAGTCGGCGGACGGGCGCGCCACCCGGTTGCCCGCCCCATAGAGGAGAAACACCAGCACGCAAATCGCGGTCATCACGGCGAACAGGGCCGGGCCGCCCCACACCTGCAACAGCCAGCCCCCCACCAGGGGCGAGAGCGCCCAGCCAAGCCCGGCCAGGGCGCTGGCCCCGAAGTAGCTCCCCTTGAGGTGGGCCGGCGCCATCTCGTCGATCAGCACGTTGAAGAGCGGGAACAGCACCGCCTCCCCCACGCTCAGCAAGAACACCGCCACCAGCCAGGGCCACAGCAGGGCCGGGCTCGACAGGGCGAACAACACCTGGGCGGACGCCATCAGCAGGATGGAGAACTGCAGCCGCAAGCTCACCCGCCAGCGCCGGGTCAGGTGCAGCAGCGGAAACTGCAGGGTGATGATGGTCAGCGCATTGGTGGCCACCAGCAGGGCCACCAGGGTCTCCACCTCGGGGGCGCCGGCGCGGGTCAGGTACTGGATCAGCGGCGACTCCACCTGGGCGTAGACCAGCATCATCAGCAGGTTGGCGAGGATGAACAGCATGAAGGCCCGATCCCGCCCCACCACCCTGAGCATGGCCCCCAGGGTGAGGCCCGCATCCGGCCGACCCGTGCACTCGCGGCGAAAACCGAGCAGGAAGGCGATGCCGAGCAGGCCATAGCTGGCGGCCGTCACCACGAAGGTCTCCTGGCGCGCACCCAGCCCCACCATGACGCCGATGAGGGGCCCCACCCCCGCCCCCACGTTGAGCAGGAAGTAGCGCAGGTGCTGAGCCAGCTCCCGCTGCGCCTTCTCGGGCAGCAGATCCCCCATCAGCGCCTTGCCCGGCGTGTCGATGAAGGCGTAGGAGAGACCCGAGCCAAACACCCCGAGGGCGATGAGCCAGAGGGAGTGGCCGAACCCGAGCAGCAGGTAGGCGCCGCACGACAGGGCGCAGCCGAGCAGCAGTATGGTGCGCCGGCCGAGCCGGTCGGAGAGCCAGCCGATGTAGAAGCCGATGAGGCAGGAGAGCACGGCCGCGCCGCCCAGCAGCATCCCGATGCCGGACGCCGAGAGATCATACTCCCGATAGAGCAGGATCGAGAGAAAGGGCCAGACCATGAAGAAACTGGTGCGCACCATGAAGGTGCCCAGGATCACGATCCAGACCAGCGGAGGAAAGGGGGGCAGGCGCATGGGAACTCCTTGTCGCGCAATGGCAGCTGATCCGCAGGGGAAAGCATTCAGTGGTATCAAAAGACACCTGAGCGCACAATCCCCGCCCTGAAAAAAACCGCCGCAGGGACGAGCTCAGCACCGGTCGGTGGGCGGCTTCATCGTTCAGGTCAGGCAGGCGTTCGCCATCTGCCCTCTCCCAGTTCACCCCCTATTTGGTCCGGCAGAAGCCATGAACGGCGGGGCTTGGCGGAAAAACCGCGGCAGCGCCCCATGTTCAATTGCCTGTCTGCGCGCTTTGGTGGCACACTTCTGTTATCCGCCCGTAGCGCCCTGACCAGACAGATGCAGACACCGGAATCCGAGCCAGAGAAAAAAGCCCCACCCAAACCGAAGCGCATCCTGCTGGTCAACGAACAGCGCTCCTTTCAGGTGATGATGAAGGCGATGCTGATCAACATCGGCATCAGTCGCATCACCTATGCCAACTCGGCCGAAGAGGCGAGACGGCGCTGCCAGAAAGAGACCTTTGACATCTACCTGCTCGATTACGAGCTGGGGGTCGGTGAGAACGGTCGCCAGCTGCTGGAGAGCCTGCGGGATCAGAAGCTCATTCCGCCCCAGAGCGTGGTGATCATGGTGAGCGGCGACAGCTCCCGCGCCATGGTGCTGAGTGCGCTGGAGGCCGAACCCGACGAATACCTGATGAAGCCCTTCTCCCAGGAGCAGTTTTCGTTTCGTCTCAAACGCGCCCTCGCCCGCCGTCAGGCGCTGGAGAGCGTGTTCAGCGCCCTTGCCAAAGAGGATCTGCCCACCCTGCTCGCCGCCTGCGCCGAGCGGGCCGACGCGGTGCCGCGCTTTGCCAACTTCTGCCGCTGTCTGCAGGCCGACACCCAGCTCAAGCTGGGCCAGGCCAAGGAGGCCCGCAGCCTGATGCGCCAGCTGCTGGCCGGTCAGGAGAACAGCTGGGCCCGGCTCACCCTCGGCAAAGCGTGCCACACCCTGGGGCTGAACGAAGAGGCGGTGAGCCACCTGCAGGCCACCCTCAAGAACACCCCGCTGATGGTAGAGGCCCACCTCTGGCTGGCAGAGTCCCAGCTCGCGCTCGGCAATGACGAACAGGCCCAGCAGGAGCTCAAGCGGGCGGTCGACATCTCGCCCCAGTCGGTACAGCTCTCCCGCCGGCTGGCGGAGGTGTGCCTGCTGCGCCACGACTACGCCCAGGCCAAGGATGTGCTGCTGTCGCTCATCGACCTGTCGCGCAACTCCATCCATCGCACCCCTCATTACCTGGGGGCCTATATCCAGTCGCTGACCCTCTACGCCCTCAACAGCAACGACATCTACCACATCGCCAACCTGCAAAAGCAGGTCAACTCGGCCCTGTCGCGCATCCGCGATTCGCTGATGATGTCGGAGTTCAACTACCCGGTGTTCGAGCAGATCTGCCAGGCCCGGGTGCAGATCGCCCTCGGCGAGCTGCTCAAGGGCAAGAAGATGCTCTACCGCGCCAACCAGAACTGGCTCGATCAGCCGGCCACCATGCCCCCCAGCCTGCTGGGCGAGACCATCCTCGCCCTCTATCAGCTCGGCGAATTCGAATATGCCGAGAGCCTGCAGGCGCTGCTGGCCGAAGACGAGGATCGGCTGCTCACCACCTGCATCCAGGCCACCCGCGACGACAAGACGGTGCTCGAGCGTCGCCAACGCTACCAGCAGCTCAACGAGCTGGGCATCAAGGCCTATCAGAGCGGCGAGCTGGAGCAGGCGCTCGGCCACTTTCGCGAAGCGCTGCGCCGGGCCCCGGCCAATACCGGCGCCGCCCTCAACAAGATCCAGGTGCTGCTGCAGCTGATGCAGAAAAACCGCAAGAGCCCGGAGTTTGGCGCCGAGTGCAAGGAGACCCTGGAGGTGCTGGACGGCATCCCCCTCAATCCGGCCCAGCAGGATCGTTTTCGCAAGCTGCGTCAGGAGTTTACCCAGCTCAGCTGACCAGGGCCCGCTCGCCTATGCTGATACTGACTCGGCAAAGGGAGGAGAGTGGCGATGGCCATGTGTCGATATCTGGTGGCGGACGGCCGCCACTGCAGCGAAGAGGCGGGAGACCATGATCTGTGCCGCTGGCACGATCCCCACGCCAATCATCAGGATCCCCACACCGCCCGCGAGCTGGAGCACTACATCCAGCAGGGCGGGCTGTGTCACGGCCTGCAACTGGCCCGCGCCAATCTGGCGGGCCTCAACCTGGTGAAAAAAGGGGCCCCGCAGGGGTTCCTGCTGGAGCAGTGCAACCTCTACCGTGCCAATCTGCAGGGGGCTCACCTCTACGGCATTCGCATCAAGGGCGGCAGCCTGATGAAGGCGGATCTCAGCGAAGCCAACCTGCACTGCGCCACCCTTGATGACGTCAACTTGCTCGGCATTCGCTGGCACAACACCCGCCTCGACAACCTGGATACCGGCAAGCGGCTGATGCAGGAGCGGCGCGGCCGCAAGGAACGCGACCCGGTGCAGGCCCGCATCTGGCTGAAGGAGGCCGAAGAGACCTATCGCGATCTGCGCAAGGCCTCGGAAGCGCAAGGTATCTTCACCATGTCCGGCCGTTACATCCAACAGGAGCTGACCATGCGCCGGCTGCAGCTGCCGTTCTGGTCGACCCAGCGCTTCACCTCCTGGATCGTCGATCTGTTCTGCGGTTACGGCGAGGCCCCCATGCGGGTGGTGCTCTTCTCCCTGCTGCTCATCTTCATCTGCAGCATCTTCTACTTCTTCTTTGGCCTGAGCTTCAACGGCAACCACCTCATCTACCGGCCCGGCGCCCCTGTTGAGCAGAACGCCATCTTCCTGCTGGAGTGCCTCTACTACAGCGTGGTGACCTTCACCACCCTGGGTTATGGCGACTTCACCCCCATCGGCCTCTCAAGGCTCTTCGCCGCCTTCGAGGCCTTCACCGGCAGCTTCACGCTGGCGCTGTTTGTGGTGGTGTTCGTCAAGAAGATGACCCGCTGAGCCCGCTACGGCGGGCGGCCCGCCCCGGATGTGGCCCCTCGCCTTCACTTGCATCCACGGCGGATTCCTAGTCCAATAGCCACTTATAAAAATGACATGAGCATCCCGGACATGAAGATCATCTCTTTCAATATCAATGGCCTGCGCGCCCGCCTGCACCAGCTGCAAGCCATCATCGACAAGCATCAGCCGGATGTGATCGGCCTGCAGGAGATCAAGGTACACGACGAGGCCTTCCCGCTGGCCGACGTGGAGGCCATGGGCTATCACGTAGAGTTTCACGGCCAGAAGGCTCACTACGGGGTGGCCATCATGAGCAAGCAGAAGCCGGTCAAGGTGGAGAAAGGCTTCCCCACCGACGATGAAGAGGCCCAGCGCCGGATGATCATGGCCACCTTCGAGCGCGAAGACGGCTCCCTCATCAAGGTGATGAACGGCTACTTCCCGCAGGGTGAAAGCCAGGATCACGAGACCAAGTTCCCGGCCAAGCAGAAGTTCTACGAGGATCTGCAGCACTATCTGGAGACCCACCACACCCCGGGCGATCAGCTGGTGCTGATCGGGGATATGAATATCTCCCCCACCGATCTCGACATCGGCATCGGCGAGGCCAATCGCAAGCGCTGGCTGCGGGATGGCAAGTGCTCCTTCCTGCCCATCGAGCGCGAATGGATGGAGCGCCTGAAAGGGTTCGGCCTGACCGACACCTTCCGCGCCGCCAACCCCACCGAGTGCGAGCGCTTCTCCTGGTTTGACTACCGCTCCAGGGGCTTTGACGAGAATCGGGGCCTGCGCATCGACCTCATCATGGCTTCCGACGCCCTCAAGGACACCGTGACCGAGACCGGCATCGACTACGAGCTGCGCGGCATCGACAAGCCTTCGGATCACGCCCCCATCTGGGCATGCTTCGCCTGATAACGACAACAGAGGGGGCATTTGAAGCCCCCTCTGTGACCAAGCCCCCACTTCCCCCGCTTTTTCCTTCTTATAATTCCCTTCGGGTCTCCTGCTCCCCAGCAAGGTCACGATGCAGGGTCTGCCTGCCTGACACAAATTGTCGCGGCCCCCTCCGCCACTGCGCGATCGACACCGACAACTTTCAGTGTCGAGCAGCCTGGGTTCAATATTCGTGCTCTATCATTAGAAAACTGTCAGTAATCCAATGAGTTAAATTTGTAACCATGCAGTTAACCATGTTCATGAAGAAAAAGGCTGGGCGCGGCAATCGCGCACCATCCCACAGGAGTGTGATGATGAAGGTGCAATACGTCAGGGAAGAGATGTTCAAACGCGGCTGTATCGCCCTGGCACTGGCCAGCGCACTGACCGCCTGTGGTGATGAACCAACCGCCGGAGCCCAGGCGCTGCCGCCGGTGCCCGTGGTGGTGGCCGAGGTCAAGCTGACCGACGTGCCGATGACCACCGAGATGGTGGGCGAGACCGCCGGTTTTCGCGAAATTGACGTGCGTTCCCGGGTGAGCGGCATCCTGCTCAAGCGCACCTACATCGAGGGGCAGCCGGTCACCGCCGGTCAGGCGCTGTTCCTGATCGACCCCGAGCCCTACAAGGTGGCGCTGGAGCAGGCCAAGGGCACCCTGGCCCAGGAGCAGGCCCGCCTCAACAAGGCGCGCGCCGACCGGGATCGCATCATCCCGCTGTTCAAGCGCCAGGTGGTGAGCCGCAAGGACTATGACGACACCATCGCCAACTACGAGGCCGCCATCGCCAGCCATCAGGCCGCCCAGGCCAAGGTGAAAGAGGCCGAACTGAACCTCAGCTACACCCAGGTCACCGCCCCCATCAACGGCATGGCGAGCAAGAGCTCCCAGTCCGAGGGCAGCCTCATCTCCACCAGCGGCGAAAACGGCCTGCTCACCACCATCACCCAGTTCGATCCCCTCTACGTCAACTTCTCCTACTCGGAGCAGGATCGCCTCAACTTCGAGAACTCGGTGAAAAAGGGATTGATTGAGGCCAAGGATGCCACCAACTGGCGCACCCACATCCGGCTGGCAGACGGCTCCGTCTATCCCGAGGCGGGCAAGCTCAACTTCTCCGACAGCCGGGTCGACCCGCAGACCGGCACCATCCGGGCCCGCGCCATCTTCGACAACAAGGACGGCGTGCTGCTGCCGGGCCAGTTCGTGCGCATGACCATCGATCTGGGCACCCGCAAAAATGCCATCCTGGTGCCGCCGCGCGCCATCGTCCAGTCCCAGGCCGACCGCATGGTGATGGTGGTGGACAAAGAGAACAAGGTGGTGCCCCGTCCGGTCAAGCTGGGTTCCGTGGTCGACAGCGGCGTGCTGATCGACAGCGGCCTCGAACCCGGTGAGCGTTACATCGTCGAGGGGCTGATGAAGGCCCGGCCCGGCGCCGTGGTCAAGCCCGTATCCGCCGAAGAGATGAAGGCGATCACCACCAAGATGGTCGGCCAGGCCGCGGCCAAGTAAGGAGTTCGTATGTTTTCCAAGTTCTTCATCGAACGCCCCATCTTCGCCAGCGTGATTTCGATCATCATAGTGCTGGGCGGGTTGGCGGCGATGCGATCCCTGCCCATCGAGCAGTACCCGCAGATCACCCCGCCGGTAGTGTCGGTCACCGCCTTCTATCCGGGCGCCACCCCCGAGGTGATCTCCCAGACCGTTGCCGCGCCGCTCGAGCAGCAGATCAACGGCGTGGAGCGGATGCTCTACATGCAGTCGGGGTCGGCCTCCAACGGCCAGATGAACCTCAACGTCTACTTCGAGATCGGCACCGATCCGGATCAGGCCACCATCAACGTCAACAACCGGGTCTCGGCCGCCATGGCCCAGCTGCCGGAAGAGGTGAAGAAGCAGGGGGTGACGGTCAAGAAGAAATCGACCTCGATCCTGCAGGTGGTGACCCTGCAATCGCCTGACGGCACCTTCGATACCACCTACCTGTCGAACTACGCCCTGCTCAACATCATCGACGAGCTCAAGCGGATTCCCGGGGTCGGTGACACCACCCTGTTCGGCGGCACCGACTACGCCATGCGCATCTGGCTCAGGCCAGATCGACTGGCCCAGCTCGAGCTCACCCCGAGCGACGTGATCGGCGCCATCCGCGAGCAGAACACCCAGTTCGCGGCCGGCAAGATCGGCGCCCAGCCCACCACGGCTCCCATCGACTTCACCTACACGGTGCAGACCAAGGGACGGCTGGAGGATGTGCGCGAGTTCCAGAACATCATCATCCGCTCCATGCCGGACGGCTCGAAGATCCGGGTCAAGGACGTGGCCAGGGTCGAGCTCGGCGGCAAGGACTACGACCTGCTGGCCAAGGCCAACGGCAAACCGGCCATCGGCATCGCCACCTATCTGCAACCGGGCGCCAACGCCGTGGCGGTGGCCGATCAGGTGCACGCCACCATGCTGCGCCTCAAGGAGCGCTTCCCGCAGGACATCGAATACCAGATCCCCTACGACACCACCGAGTTCGTGAAGATCTCCATCGAGGAGGTGGTACACACCCTGTTCGAGGCGATCGTGCTGGTGTTCGTGGTGGTCTACCTGTTCCTGCAGAATTTGCGCGCCACCCTGATCCCCTGTATTGCGGTGCCGGTGTCGCTGATCGGGACCTTCGCCGGCATGCTGGTGCTAGGCTTCTCCATCAACCTGCTGACCCTGTTCGGCATGGTGCTCGCCATCGGTATCGTGGTGGATGACGCCATCGTGGTGCTGGAGAACGTCGAGCGGATCATGCAGGAGAAGAAGTGCTCGCCCAAAGAGGCGGCCATCCTCGCCATGCAGGAGGTCTCCGGTCCGGTGGTCGCCATCGTGCTGGTGCTGTGCGCCGTGTTCCTGCCGGTCGCCTTCATGGGCGGCATGACCGGGGTCATGTACAAGCAGTTCGCCATCACGGTGGCGGTGTCGGTGGCCATCTCCGGTCTGGTGGCGCTGACCCTGTCGCCGGCCCTCTGTGCCGTGTTGCTCAAAGAGGGCCACCACAAGCCGGCCCGCTTCTTCGTCTGGTTCAACAACGCCTTCGACGGCCTCACCCGCCGTTACGTGCGCGGGGTCGCCTTCCTCAACCGCCGGGTTGGGGTGGCGTTCACCATCATCGCCTTCATCCTGGTCTCCATCTACGGCCTGCTGATGAAGGTGCCGGGCGAGCTGGTGCCGAACGAAGATCAGGGCTACCTGCTCTCCGCCGTCATGCTGCCGGATGCGGCCTCCCTCACCCGCACCCAGGCGGTGGCGAACGACTTCGACCAGATGGCGATGGCCAACCCCAACGTGAAGGACGTCATCACCTTCTCGGGCTTTGACATCCTATCCAACGCCATCATCAGCAACAGCGGCATCAGCTTCATCACCCTCAAGGACTGGAGCGAGCGGCAAGGTGCCGGGCAGGACTCCTTCTCCCTGGCCAAGACCTTCCAGGGCATGAGCCTGATGGGGCTGGCGGACGGCTTCGTCGCCTCCTTCAACCCGCCCCCCATCACCGGCATGTCCACCACCGGCGGGCTGGAGGCCTACCTGCAAAACCGCAGCACCGGCAATGCCCAGTCTTTCTCGGCCGAGGTGCAGCGCTTCCTCGAGGCGGCCAAGCAGCGCCCCGAGTTCGCCAGCGTGACCAGCACCTACCGCGCCAACGTGCCCCAGGTCTATCTCGATCTGGATCGCGAGAAGGCCAAGGCGCTGGGGCTGCCCATCAACGCCGTGTTCGACACCATGCAGGCCACCTTCGGCCAGGTCTATGTCAACGACTTCAACCAGTTCGGCCGTACCTACCGGGTGCAGTTGCAGTCCGAGGCGGACTACCGCGCCAAGAAGAGCGACATCCGCAACGTCTATGTGCGCTCCGACAAGGGGGAGATGATCCCGCTCAGCAGCCTGGTGACGGTGCGTGATGCCACCGGCCCCGAACTGGTGGAGCGCTTCAACATCTTCCAGGCGGCCAAGATCATGGCGCAGCCGGCGCCGGGCTACAGCTCCGGCCAGGCCATCGCCGCGCTGGAAGCCGTGGCCGATGAGTCCCTCGGCAACGACGCCAAGCTGGAGTGGACCGGCTCCGCCTATCAGGAGAAAGCGGCCGCCGGCAGTGCGGGCACCGCGTTCGGCTTCGGCATCGTGATGATCTTCCTCATCCTGGCGGCCCAGTACGAACGCTGGAGCCTGCCGTTTGCGGTGATCACCGCCGTCCCGTTCGCCCTGTTCGGTGCCCTGCTGGCCACCTGGCTGGTGGGTCTGACCAACAACGTCTACTTCCAGATAGGGTTGGTGACCCTGGTGGGCCTGGCGGCCAAGAACGCCATCCTGATCGTGGAGTTCGCGGTGATGAAGCACGAAGAAGGCATGAGTCTCATCGAGTCGGCGCTGGAGGCGGCGCGGCTGCGTTTTCGCCCCATCGTGATGACCTCGCTGGCCTTCATCCTCGGCTGTGTGCCGCTGGTCACCTCCAGCGGCGCCGGGGCGGCGAGCCGTCATGCCCTCGGCTGGCCGGTCATCGGCGGCATGCTGGCGGCGACCTTCATCGCCATCTTCTTCATCCCGCTGTTCTTCCGCCTCATCATGCGGCGCTCGGAACGCGCCGGCGGCAAGACGGTGCAACCCAAGTCGTAAATCCTGAGTCACAGCCCCCGCCATGCGGGGGCTTTTTTTATCCGCCAGGCGGGCCAACACCCAGCATCCGGGCCCGAGCCGCGAGCGGGATCACGCAGCCGACATCCCGTTGCCCACATACCTTGACCTTGCTCTCAAGGTAAGGTTTACAGTGCCCCTAGTCATTGTCAGGATTTTCCCCATGCTCGTAGCGAGATTGCCCATCGAACGCATTGCCCGGCTGTTGCTGGGGCTGATGCTCGTCTGCAATCTCACCCTCTGCATCGGCTGGCACGGGGTGGATGCCCTCAACGCCGCCATGACTCACGGCAATCAGGCCATGAGCGACAGCGCCATGCAGGGGCTCTCCTGTCACGGGGCAAGCCCGGAGGCGGGAGCGCAAGATGCCGCCAGCCAGGAGTGCCAGATGCACGGCGGGCTCACCTCGACCGGCACTCCCGGCCTGCCGCTGCTGGCCGCCCTGCTGACCCTGCTCGCTCTGCCGCTGCTGCTGCCCCTCGGGACGGCGAGCAGCGTGCTGGACAACTGGTTGCGGGATCCCTTCCTGCGATCCCGCGGCACCCACCCTCCCTCCTGGCCGCGCCGACACTTGATGTTGTCGGTGCTGCGCCACTAGAAAGATCTTCTCTCGCGGCAACAGCAAGCCTCGGCTTGCCCGTTTTCTGCCGCCTTGCCTGACCCTGCGCTCTGGCCAAACCGGCCCGCTCGCAGGGAGCCGTGCGCGCTGACACAGCTGCGCCCCGTTTGCCGCCAATCCCTCGAGTGATGCCTTGTCCATCTCCCGTCCGGCGGCCTGCACAAGAGAAGAGATATGATGTCACTTGTCCCTGTTACCGGCCTTATCGCCGCCAAGAACCTTGTCCCCCTGCCACTGAATGGGGGTGTGCGATGAGCCAGAAACTGCTGGTATCGGCCCTGCTGCTGGCCCTCGGTGCCGGTGGCGGCTACTGGGCCGCCAAACAGACCACAACTGGCACTGCAGCCAAGGAGAAGACACCGCTCTACTGGGTCAACCCCATGGATCCGCGCGACAAGCGCGATGCCCCCGCCAAGGACAACATGGGGATGGACTTCATCCCCGTCTATGAGGAAAAACAGGGCGGCTCACCGGGCACAGTCACCATCAGCCCCGAGATCCAACAGAACCTGGGGGTTCGGCTCGCCAAGGTGGAGAAACTGCCCATCCACCAGCAGATCGAGACGGTGGGCTACGTCGGCTATGACGAGGACAGGCTGGAGGCGGTCAACGCCCGCATGGCGGGCTGGATCCGCACCCTCGTCATCAAGAGCGAGGGGCAGAAGGTGAGCAAGGGGAGCCTGATTTACGAGCTCTACGCCCCGGATCTGGTCAACGCCCAGCACGAATACCTGCTCGCCCTCAACACAGCCAACCCGCTGCTGCTGCGCGCCGCCGAGGGCAAGCTCAAGTCCCTGCAGGTGCCGGCGGATCAAATAGCAGCCCTCAAGCGCAGCCGTCAGGTGCAGGAGACGGTGCGCATCTATGCCCCCAGCAGCGGTTATGTCTCCGAGCTGAAGGTGCGCGAAGGCCAGTATGTGGAGCCCGCCGCGGCGCTCTTTAATATCAGCACTCTCAAGCAGGTGTGGGTGAGCGCCGAGGTGTTCGAGCGCCAGGCGGCCCAGCTGAAGGTGGGCGATCCGGTCACCATGACCCTGGACTACGCCCCCGGCCGCCACTGGCAGGGCCGGGTCGATTACCTCTACCCGACCCTGGATGCCGCCACCCGTACTCTCAAGGTGCGGCTGCGCTTTGCCAACCCGGACGAGTTTCTGAAACCCAATATGTTCGCCAAGGTGAGCATTCGCACCGGTCAGGGAGAACCCCGGCTGGTGGTACCGAGCGAAGCGGTGATCCGTACCGGCAGCCAGGACCGGCTGGTGCTGGCACTGGGGGATGGCAGCTTCAAGTCGGTCGCCGTCACCCTGGGTCCCCAGTTTGGTGACAAGGTTGCCATCAAAGAGGGAGTCGAAGCGGGGGACAGCATCGTCAGCTCGGCCCAGTTCCTGCTCGACTCTGAATCGGCCATCGATTCTGACTTCCAGCGCATGACGGCGGTGCGCCCCGCCCAGGTGTGGACCCAGGGCGAGGTTGAAAGCATCGATCTGGCCAACCGCACCCTGATGGTCTCCCACCAGCCCATCCCCGAGTGGCAGTGGCCCGCCATGGAAATGGAGTTCGCCGTCGCCGATGAGGTCGATATCAGCAAGCTGGCCGAGGGACAGACCCTGCACCTGCAAGTAATGCAGGAGGGGGATGAGTACCGCATCACCAGCATCCATCAGGAGCAAACGCCGGCAAGCAGTGACACCACCAAGCCCGCAACGGATGAGATGGGCAAGATGGAAGGCAAGGACCATAGCCAGCACGATATGGGAGCCAAGTCATGATCCCGTCGAGCTCTTACCGTTTGACTAGCAACCATGTCCTGCCGTTCACGCCACGCCAAGAGGGAGGAGCCAGATCATGATCCCCTCCATCATTCGCTGGTCCGTGGGCAACCGCTTTCTGGTGCTGCTATTGACCCTCATGCTCACCGCCTGGGGGCTCTGGTCGGTCAAACAGACCCCGGTGGACGCCCTGCCGGATCTCTCCGACGTGCAGGTGATCATCAAGACGGCCTATCCGGGCCAGGCACCCCAGGTGGTGGAGGATCAGGTGACCTATCCGCTCACCACCGCCATGCTGGCGGTGCCAGGGGCCACCACGGTACGCGGCTACTCCTTCTTCGGCGACTCCTTCGTCTATGTGCTGTTTGACGACAACACCGACCTCTACTGGGCTCGCGCCCGGGTGCTGGAGTATTTGAGCCAGGTTGCGCCCAACCTGCCCGCCTCCGCCCGTCCCCAGCTCGGCCCCGATGCCACCGGGGTGGGCTGGGTCTACCAGTACGCACTGGTGGACAGAACCGGCAAGCATGACCTGAGCGAGCTCACCTCGCTGCAGAACTGGTTCCTCAAGTACGAGTTGCAGACGGTGGACGGAGTCTCCGAGGTCGCCACCGTGGGCGGCATGGTGCGCCAGTATCAGGTGCGGGTCGACCCGGACAAGCTGCGCGCCTACGGCATCCCGCTCTCCCTTATCGAAACCGCCATCAAGCAGGGCAATCAGGAGACCGGCGCCTCCGTCATCGAGATGGCGGAAGCGGAGTACATGGTGCGCTCCAACGGCTATCTGAAAAGCGTGGAGGATCTGAAGCAGATCCCGCTCGGTACCAATGTGCGCGGCGCCCCGCTGCTGCTGGGTGACGTGGCGGATGTGGTCACCGGGCCCCAGAGCCGGCGCGGTCTGGCCGAGCTCAACGGCGAGGGAGAAGTGGTGGGCGGCATCATCGTCATGCGCTATGGCGAGAATGCCCAGCACACCATCGACGGGGTCAAGGCGCGGCTGGCCCAGCTGAAAAGCAGCCTGCCGGAGGGGGTCGAGGTCGTCACCGTCTACGATCGCTCCGACCTTATCCAGCGCGCCATCGACAACCTCTCCGGCAAGCTGGTGGAGGAGTTCGCGGTGGTGGTGCTGGTCTGTCTCGCCTTCCTGTTCCACCTGCGCTCATCCCTGGTGGTGGTCATCTCCCTCCCTATTGCGATTTTGACCGCCTTTATCGTGATGCACCTGCAGGGGATCAACGCCAACATCATGTCGCTCGGCGGCATCGCCATCGCCATCGGTGCCATGGTGGATGGTGCCATCGTGATGATTGAGAACGTCCACAAACACATGGAGCGGGAGGCGCTCACCGACAAGAACCGCTGGCGCATCATCACCGAGGCGAGTATCGAGGTAGGCCCCGCCATCTTCTTCTCCCTGCTGATCATCACCATCAGCTTCCTGCCGGTGTTCGCGCTGGAGGCACAGGAGGGGCGGATGTTCCACCCGCTCGCCTACACCAAGACCTATGCCATGGCGGCGGCGGCCGGGCTCGCCATCACGCTGGTGCCGGTGATCATGGGCTACTTCATCCGTGGCAAGGTGCTGGCGGAGCAGGCCAACCCGCTCAACCGCTGGCTGAGCCAGGGCTATGTGCCGCTGCTCAAGGCCGTGCTGGCCCGTCCGAAAACCACCCTGGCCATCGCCGCCGTGGTGACGGTGGCGGGCTTCTGGCCGCTCAAGTACCTGGGCTCCGAGTTCATACCGCCGCTGGACGAGGGGGACATCATGTACATGCCCACCACCGCGGCCAATATCTCGGTGGGCAAGGCGCGGGAGATTTTGCAGCAGACCGACAAGCTGATTCGTACCGTGCCCGAGGTGCAGAACGTGTTCGGCAAGGCGGGGCGCGCCGAATCGGCCACCGACCCCGCCGATCTGGTGATGATGGAGACCAGCATCCAGCTCAAACCACGCGACCAGTGGCGCCCCGGCATGACCCCGGAGAAGCTGAAAGAAGAGCTCGACTCCCTCATCCGCTTCCCCGGCCTCACCAACGCCTGGGTGCCCCCCATAAAAACCCGCATCGACATGCTGGCCACCGGCATCAAGACCCCGGTAGGCATCAAGATAGCGGGGCCCGACCTCAAGGTGATCCAGCAGCTCGGCCAGCAGCTGGAACAGATCGTCGGCAAGGTGGAGGGCGCCTCATCGGTCTATGCCGAGCGGGTGGCCGGTGGCCGTTATGTGAAGGTGGATATCGACCGGCTCAAGGCGGCCCGCTACGGCCTCAACATCGCCGACGTGCAGGCGGTGCTCGCCACCGCGGTGGGCGGCATGGAGGTGGGCCAGACCATCGAGGGGCGCGAGCGCTACCCCATCAACCTGCGCTATCCCCAGAGCTATCGCGATTCGGTGGCCAGCCTGGAACTGCTGCCGCTGGTCACCCCGAGCGGTGCGCGCATCGCGCTGGCGGACGTGGCGCGGGTCTACATCAGCGACGAGGCCCCCATGCTGCGCAGTGAAAACGCGCGCCTCAACGGCTGGGTCTACGTCGACATTCGCGGCCGCGACATCGGCTCCTTCGTCGATGAAGCCAAAGCACAAGTGGACAAACAGCTGGTGCTGCCGGCGGGCTACGCCCTCACCTGGTCCGGTCAGTTCGAATACATGGAGCGGGCCAAGGCGCGCCTCGCCTACGTGGTGCCGCTCACGGTCGCCATCATAGTGCTGCTGCTCTATCTGGCGTTTCGCCGCTTCCAGGAGGTGCTGCTCATTCTCACCACCTTGCCGCTGGCGGTGGTGGGCGGGATCTGGACCCTCTGGCTGCTGGACTTCAACCTCTCGGTGGCGGTCGGAGTGGGCTTTATCGCCCTGGCCGGGGTGGCGGTGGAGACCGGCGTCCTGATGCTGGTCTACCTCAACCACGCCTGGGATGACCTCGTGGCCAGCGGCAAGCCGGACCAGGCGGGCCTGCACCGGGCGGTGATCCACGGCGCCGCCCTGCGCCTGCGCCCCAAGATGATGACGGTGGTGACCATCATCGCCGGCCTGCTGCCCATCATGTGGAGCCACGGTACCGGCTCCGAGGTGATGCAGCGCATCGCCGCCCCCATGATCGGCGGCATGGTGAGTGCGCTGGTGCTGACCCTGCTGGTGCTGCCCGCCGCCTACTACCTGTGGCGCAGCCGGCACCTGGGCGCGACCGAGCAGCAACCCGCCGGCTAACCCGGTAGCAGCGCCCTTTTTGACAACCAAGAATCTGAATAAACGACGAGGAAACACCATGAACTACAAGACGCTGACCCTGACCCTGCTGCTTGGCCTTGCTACCCACACCGGCCTGCAGGCCGAGGAGATGATGAACCATGCCGGCCACGATATGAGCCAGATGGAAGGCATGAACGAGATGGGCGAGATGGCGATGACCCAGGGGGTCATCAGCCGCATCGACGCGGCCAACGGCAAGGTCGGCATCAAGCACGAGGCGATCGACAACCTCAAGATGCCCGCCATGACCATGGTCTTTCGGGTGGCCGATCCGGCCCTGCTCCAGGATCTGAAGGTGGGGGATGCGGTGCGCTTTCACGCCGAGAACCCGGCCGGCAAGCTCACCGTGACCGCCATCCAGAAACAGTAAGCGGAGTCATTTCAATAAAAGACGGCGGGATCATCCCGCCGTTTTCTTTTACTGCACCATCTACTGCACCATCCGCTACTGCACCATCCGCCGAGCGGCGTCCTCAGCCGTTCGGATAAGCCTGAGCGATATTCGCCTGAGCTATCCCGAGCAACTGAACAGACATGTCCTGCAATACATAGAGGTCGCGGCGACGGGTCCAGGGTTGATCGGATTGCTCGTCATACCAGACGGGCAGTTCGATCCCCTCCGGGGCATGGCTCGTCACCTTGCGGGCACGGCAGGTGATGATGCAGCGTTTGACGTGGTCGCGATGACCTATGACGGCCGCCGTGCCGAGGGAGGCGGCCTCTCCGCCGGCATAATCCCTGACGATGGCCTCCACCACCCCGTCCGTGCTGAGGTAGACCAGCTTGCCCTCATCATCCCAGTAAGGCTCGATGGAGATGACATCCCGGGCCGGAATGTCCGGATAGCGGGCCGAGTCGAGGAAGCGGGCGATCTCCCACTGCACGTACATGGGCACCGGCTTTTGCCGATAGAGGGCCGCGCAGCAGGCGGCCAGCGCCTCGTTCATGGGGCCGGGCTCGGCCAGTTCATCCGGGTCGCCCGAGGCGTTGGGGCGGTTGCCGAAGGCAAAGGCGATGACGCAATGGGCCTGGTCGATGGCGACCCGGGACGGGGTCATGTTGAAGCAGGCCTCCTCGATGAAGGGGGCCAGCTGGCGGGCCGTCTGCTCGTCGTGCAGCTCGGCGCTCAGCCGATCGGTCAGGGTGGTGCGAAAATCCGCCGCACTCCCCTGGCTGTCATTGCTGCTGTTGCAACCGGCCAGGGTGGCGATCAGGGGGGTACTCAACAGCCCCAGGGTCACTCTGCGTCTGTGCTTGTCCATAACGACTCCTTTGTTGATGTCCACGGCTGAAAATCAACCCGTTGGAGTCCATACCGTACGGAAAAAACAGGGGGATAAAAGTCAGAAAGGGAGACAGAAGGGAGGAACGTGCAGCGCCTCACACTTCCCGAGCCATTCGCAAGCAAGCCCTTTTGATTCAATTGCTTGGCGCATCAAAAAACAGGGCGCAGGGGGAAACCCGCCTGCGCCCCGTCACTGCTGCACCATCAACCGCGGATATGGTCGATAAAGGCGTCGATCTGTTCGCGGCCGCAGGCCGGGTTCATGAAGACCGCCTTCTCCCCGGCGATGTAGGAGTACTTGCCGCGGGCGTCATAGTCGGAGTGAGCGATGGCCTCCACCCAGTTGGTGTAGAGCCCCACCTTGCCGCGCCCGGTAAACAGGCTGCGGTGGTAGTCGGTGTTGCGCTGCAAGCGCGCCTTGTAGGCCGCATCCGGGCTGCGCGCCAGCTCGAAGGCGAACTCGGCGTCGGGGTCCTGCACCCACTCGGAGTTGTAGATCTTGAAACCCACGCTCGGCCCCTGGTTCTCTTGGGCCACCAGCATGACGTTACCGAGCTGGCTTAACCGGAAGCGAAAGTAGTTGGCGTTTTGCAGGCAGTGAGCCAGCACGGTGCGATAGCCCTCCACCCCCAGGTAGTTGAGCGCCGCATAGGCACCGAACAGGCCGCTCGCCCCGCGGGAGCACTCGATGGTGGACTGCAGGTGGGTCTGGCCCTGAATATCCCGCTCAAAGTAGGAGAAGTTCTCCGGGTCGTTCTCCATCGCCTTGAGGTCGTCCTGCTCCTTGATCATCACCAGGCTGGAGGTGTAGGGCACATAGCCCCACTTCTGGAAGTCAACGGTGAAGGAGTCGGCGTATTTGAGCTCGGCGAAGCGGCTCACGTTGCGCTCGATCCCCGCCAGGGTGGCGCTGTTGATGGCCAGCGGGTTGGCGGCAAAGTCGTAGTCCAGGAAGAAGATCATCGACCAGCCGATGGCGGCGTCGACGTGGATGTGCGGCTTGACCGCCACCTCGAAGCGCTCGCAGAGCCGATCCCGCAGCTCGACCACGGGTTTCACCTGGTCCACCCCGAAGGTGTCGGTGGTGCCCATGGTGAGCATGATGGTGGGCACCACGTGTTTCAGAGCGAAGCAGGCGGTCAGGGTGCGCTCCAGGTGGTCGAGATCGATGTCGTTGTTCTCGCCGACCTGGATGCGGATGGTCTTGTTCTCGATGTCGACCCCGAGCAGGGAGAGGTTGGTGATGTTGGAGTAGTGGCCTCCCTGGGAGTTGATGATGCGGTAATCCTGATAGTGGCCGAGCCCCTTGTGCTTGGCCTCCGGCAGGCTCTTGCGGATGCCGAGCAGGTAGCCATAGAGGTTACAGAAGGTCCCCCCCTGGGTGAAGATGCCGGTGGCGCGGGCCGGATCGTAACCCGCCAGCAGCGCTATCTGGCGTACCACCTTCTTCTCCAGCTCCTCGGCCACCCCGGCATACTCGGAGTAGACCAGGTTGGGGTTGGCGAGGATCCCCATCTGGGCGCCGTAGATGGCGGGATCCGCCGACATGGTGATAACGTTCTCGACGCTGGAGGGGTTCTCCCAGTCTTTGGACAGGGCGCCGGCAAACAGCAACTCGGCCATGGGCTCGCCTGGGGTGCGCATGGTGGCTGGCACCGGCATGGTCTCGCACAAGTCAGCGAGGCGGGCGCGGCCATCGGGCCAGGCATTGAGCCGCGCCGCCGGGGCCAGGCCGCGGGCGCGAAACTCGTTGAGGGTGGCAAAACCGGGTTCACGAAAGACCGGCCAGAGATCGGGGTTGCGCGAGAAGAAGTTGGCTTTGACTGTGGTAAAACGACGTTCGAATTCGGGGTGGATGGCGTTGACGCCTTCATCTTTCAAATAGACCAAGTCACTCATTTTTATACCATTAGTACAGCAAATGTGCAGTCCTTATACCCCCGGGTCGCCGTTTGAAACAGCGACAATATCTAATGGCCTCCCCTACTTTTTGTCATGCATGAGGGCGGACGGCGGCTGGCAAAAAGGCGCCTTTCGGGCGCCTCTTTTGATTTTGTGATCCACCCGCCCCATCGGCGAGAAAAGCGTCAGCGCAGCGCCGCCAGCAACCAGCGAGAGAGCTCCTCCAGCTCGCTCTGGCGGGCCGCAAACTCGCTGCGCCACTGGCGCAGCAAGTCGTCGAGGGCATCGGCGCGGTAGGCCGTGCCGGGCAACCGCGCGGCCAGCGCATCGAGCGGCGCCGGATCCAGGCTGTCGCTGAAGATCTGCGCCCGCCCGATCACCCCCTTCTCCACGTCGAAGTGCAGCTCCACCCCGCCCCAGCTGAAGCGCTCGTCCAGCTGATGGCTGAAGGCCGGCGCATGGCCGAAGTTCCACTCCCAGCTGCGCTGGCGGGCGAAGGTGTCGGCAAAGCCGGGCAGATCGGGCATCTGCTCAGGGGAGATATGCTCGGGCTGCACCCGCTCGCCATAGTGGCTGAAGAAGGCCTCCTGCAGCGCCTCGCTCACCTGTTGATGATCGATGCCCGGCAGCAGCTCGCAGAGGTTGGCCACCCGGCTGCGCACCGAGCTGATGCCCTTGGCCGCCAGCTTCTTGGGGTCGGGATTGAGGTAGTTGGCGAGCCGGCCGAGGTCGGCGTCCAGCAGCAGGGTGCCGTGGTGAAAGCCGCGATCATGGGTCTCCCGATAGGCCGAGCCAGACACCTTGCGCTCCCCATCCTGAGTCGCCACCAGCAGATCGTTGCGCCCGGAGGCGAAAGCCTCGACCCCGAGCCGCGTGAGCGCGTCCAGCACGATGGCGGTGGAGATGCTCTTGTCATACTCCGGCTTGCCCGCCATGAAGGTGAAGCAGCTGTTACCAAGGTCGTGAAACACGGCGCCGCCGCCGCTGCTGCGCCTGGCCAGGGTCACGCCGTCCTCCTCCATGCGGCGGGTGTTGCACTCCTTCCAGGGGTTCTGGGCCCGGCCAATCACCACGGTATTGGCGTTGCGCCACAGGAACAGCACCCGCTGGTTCGGATCCATCTGGCGGAAGATGCACTCCTCCACCGCCAGGTTGAACAGGGGGTCGTGAGAGTCGGACAGCAACAGACGCAATCGGGACATGAGAAGTCCTCATCGAGATGGAAGAGTCGCTATCATAGCACCGGGGTCGACAGGATCCGGCCCCCCTCTGCCTGTTTCGGCCCGTTACTGACTGATAACGCAACAATTGAAAGTTCGACACAATCTGACAGCAACATGAATGTATCCGTTGATACGGCGACACAGGCTGACGCATTGCGCTGAAAATTAAGTAATCACTCACTGATATTGAGGTAAACGACTGGCAAATACGATTAAAATGCGACCGTTTTTATTGGTCATATGGCTCCGTAATTATTCGCATAATTGCCAAAAATACCGAGCAGGAAAGCCAAATGTGATGAGTGACACAGAAATCTTTTTTTCTGTTGCGTATCCCCCATTCCAGCGCCCTTTCGCCCCCTTGCGGGCAACAAGGAATTGTTTGACTCTAGGACTGACCCCCGTCTCCCGAGAGGAATGAGTATGAGTGTCGTAAATTCCTCCCTTCATCGCCTGCTCCGGTATCTGCCCATGCTTGGTTCAGCGATGTTTTGCACCCTTTTCTCCCTGCCATCCAAGGCGGTGGACAAGATAGTGGTGCAACTCCCCTGGCAACATCAGTTCCAGTTTGCCGGTTATTACGCGGCCCAGGCCAGAGGCTTCTATCGAGATGCCGGGCTGGATGTCACCTTGCGACCCGCCGTCACCGGCACCAATGTGGTCAACGAGGTGATGTCGGGCAATGCCCAGTACGGGGTCAGCGGCAGCGATCTGCTGCTGGCGCGCGCCAGTGGCCAGCCGGTCGTGGTGCTGGCCTCCATGCTGCAGCATTCCCCGCTGGTGCTGCTCACCCTGGAGCGGCCCGACATTCGCCAACCGGCGGATCTGGCGGGCAAACGGCTGATGCTGGAGCCCGGCTCCCAGGAGCTGCAGATCTACCTCAATCGCCATGCCCCGCCGGGCAGCTGGAGCAAGCTGCCTTATGAACAGGGGCTGAAGGCGCTGCTCGCCGGCCAGGTGGACGCTATCAGTGCCTACAGCACCACCGAGCCCTTCTATCTGGCCCGGATGGGGATCCCCTACCGGGTGTTCTCCCCCCGCAGCATCGACTTCGATTTCTACGGTGACAACCTGTTCACCTCGGAGCGCGAGCTGAACAACCGGCCGGAGCGGGTCTATGCCTTTCAGCAGGCGAGCCTCAAGGGATGGCGCTATGCCATGGAAAATCCGGCCGAGATGATCAACTGGATCATGGAGCAGTACCCAAGCGGTTATGGCCGCGAGCAACTGGAGTTCGAAGCCAGTGCCACCCGGGAGCTGATGCAGCCAGATCTGGTCGAGCCCGGCTACATGCAGCCGGAGCGCTGGCAGCAGATCGCCAGAAGCTACCTCGAGGCCGGCCTGCTCTCGGCCCTGCCAGACCTCGAGCACTTCCTCTACAACCCGGATCGGGAGCGGATCCGCCAGCAGCGCCAGCTGCTCGACAAGAGCGTGGCGGTGGCCATGCTGGTGACCTTCTCCCTGCTGACCCTGCTCGGCATCTTCTGTTACCTCTACCTGCGCCTGCGCCAGGAGGCGCGCGACCGCCAGCGGCTCACCCGCGAGCTGGCCCAGAGCGAGCAGCACTACCGCTTCGTGGCGGAGAACAGCGCCGACGTCATCTGGACCATGGACACCGCCACCCTGCGCTTTCGCTACGTCAGCCCGGCCATCTTGCCGCTCAGCGGTTACGAGGCGATCGACGTGCTGACCCTCCCCATCAGGCAGCTTATTCCGGAGACATCCAGAAAGCAGCTGCGCGCCGAGCTGAGCGGTTCCCTCGCCGCCTGGCAACGCGGCGACCACGAGCAGACCCGCTGTGTCATTCGTACCCAGCTGCGTCACAAAGAGGGACATCTGGTGGCCACCGAAACGGTCACCACCCTGCACGGCAACGAGCAGGGGGAGCCGGAGGCGATTCTGGGGGTGACCCGTGACATCACCGAGCGGGCCGCCCGCGAGGAGATGATGCGCCGGCTCGCCTTCTACGATCCCCTCACCAACCTGCCCAACCGCCGGCTGCTGCAGCAGCGGTTGAAGGAGGCCATGGAGGGCGAAGTGCAGCTGGCCCTGCTGTTCATCGATCTCGACCACTTCAAGCCGATCAACGACACCTTCGGCCACGAGACCGGCGACGTGCTGCTCAACATGGTGGCGGAACGGATGCGCCACTGCGTGCGGGAGCGGGATCTGGTGGCACGGCTGGGAGGGGACGAATTCGTGATCCTGCTGCCCGATACCGGGGACGAGGCGCTGGCGGTGGCCGACCATCTGCACCAGAGCCTGCGCCATCCGTTTCGCATCGACGAGGAGCAGGAGCGCGCATCTCCAGCAGCATAGGGGTGGCGCTCTATCCGGAGCACGGCACCGATCCCAAGACCCTGATGCACCACGCCGATCAGGCCATGTATCAGGCAAAGGGCAGAGGGCGGGGCCGGGTCTGTCTGTTCACCGCCGGGCTGGATCCGGAGCAGGGCTCGCTGGTGTGGCAGAGCAGCCACGAATGCGGCCATCCCCGCATCGATGCCGAGCATCGTCAGCTGTTCGTGCTGACCAACCGGCTGCTGGAACACATGAAGGATCACCAGGAGCACCCGGCCCTGTTCCTGGAGTGCATGGAGAGCCTGTTCGACGTGGCCCGCCACCACTTCGCCTTTGAAGAGCAGATGCTGGCCGAACTCGGCTATCCGGAGCTGGCCAGCCACCAGCAAGACCACCAGCTGCTGCTGCAAAAAGCCAGCCAGCTGATGACCGCCGCCAGGGCGGGCACCCTGGGCAACGACGAGTTGCTCAACTTCATCATTCAGGAGCTGGTTGTCGGCCACATGAGCCAGGCCGATCGGCGCTACTTCCCGCTGATGAAAGGACGCTGACCCAGCGCCCCAGCCACCTGAACGTGTGAAACGAGAAGGGCCACCGAGGTGGCCCTTCTGTCATTGTGCGCCCGGCTCGTTTGCCGTGATCGCGACTTCACGGCGCGACATCAGGCTGTAGTAGAGCAGCGGGATCACCACCAGAGTGAGCAAGGTGGAGACCAGGATCCCGAAGATCAGGCTGATGGCCAGCCCGTTGAAGATGGGGTCATCGAGGATGAACAGGGCCCCGATCATCGCCGCCAGCGCCGTCAGCATGATGGGTTTGGCCCGCACCTGCGCCGCCGCAATCACCGCCTGCTCGAACGCCACGCCACTCGCCCGCTGCTGTTCGATAAAGTCCACCAGCAGGATGCTGTTGCGCACGATGATCCCGGCCAGCGCGATCATCCCGATCATCGAGGTGGCGGTAAACTGGGCCCCCAGCAGGGCGTGGCCCGGCATCACCCCGATGAGGGTGAGCGGAATGGGGGCCATGATGATGAGCGGCAGCAGATAGGAGCGGAACTGGGCCACCACCAGCAGATAGATGAGGATCATCCCCACGGCGTAGGCTAGCCCCATGTCGCGGAAGGTCTCGTAGGTTACCTTCCACTCCCCGTCCCACAACAGCGCCACCTCCCCCAGCTTGTCGGGCTGCTGTACGTAATATTGGGGCAGGTCGATATTGGCACCGGCGACAAACATGCCGTAGAGCGGGCTGTCGGTGTGGCCACCCATGTCGGCCACCACCATCACCATGGGCTGCATGTTCTTGTGCATGATGTAGCTGGGGGCCAGCTCATCGCGGCGACTCACCAGCTCGGAGACCCGCACCAGCTGGCCGCTCTGGCTGCGCACCTTGAGGGCCAGCACACCCGCCAGATCCCGTTTGTCACCGGAAGCCAGTTCGATGCGGATCGGCACCGGATACTTGGCGCCGTGCCCCTGCAGCCAGCTGGCATCCTGATAACCCACTCCGCCATTGAGGGTGTTCACCAGATCCCTAAGATCGACCCCGAGCAGGGCCGCCTTGCTGCGATCCACCACCAGCCGCCACTTGGGCTGCGGGTCGGTCAGATAGATATCCACGTCCACCAGATCCGGCGTCGCTACAAAACGGGCCTGTACGGCGCGAGCTGCCTCCTCGCGGGTGGCAGGCGTCGGGCCATACACTTCGGCAACTATGGGGGACCAGACCGGCGGACCGGGCGGCACCTCAACGACTTTCAGGTTGCCCCCCACCGCGCTGGCGATGGCCTGCAGCGGGGCCCGCACCGACTGGGCAATCTGGTGGCTGCTGCGATGGCGCTCATGCTTGTCCACCAGATTGACCTGAATATCCCCCACGTTGGCACCGCTGCGAATGAAGTAGTGGCGCACCAGCCCGTTGAAGTTGATGGGGGCGGCGGTGCCGGCGTAGATCTGGTAATCCTTCACCTCGGGCACCTTGGCAAGCTCCCGCCCGACCGCCAGCAGGGTGCGCTCGGTCTGCTCTAGGGTCGCCCCCTCCGGCATGTCGAGCACCAGCTGGAATTCCGACTTGTTGTCGAAGGGGAGCATCTTGAGCACCACCCACTGCACCATGGGCATGGCGGCGGCGCCCGCTACCAGCAGCAGGATGGCCAGCCAGAGCTTGTGTCTCGCACTCCTGGCGCCAGCGCCAATCAGGAAAGGGGTCATCAGTCGCTGAAAGAGACCCACTTTGACCTCGCCGTGGGCACCGTGCACCTCACCCTTGAGCAAATGACTCGCCAGCCAGGGGGAGAAGATAAAGGCCACCAGCAGGGAGATGAGCATCCCCATGCTGGCATTGATGGGGATGGGGCTCATGTAGGGGCCCATCAGCCCGCTGACAAAGGCCATCGGCAGCAGGGCCGCGATCACGGTCAGGGTCGCCAGTATGGTCGGCCCGCCCACCTCGTCCACCGCCCCCGGAATGAGCTCCTTGAGGGAACCCTTGCCCAGGCCACGATGGCGGTGGATGTTCTCCACCACCACGATGGCGTCATCCACCAGAATACCGATGGAGAAGATCAGCGCAAACAGCGACACCCGGTTGAGGGTAAAGCCCCAGGCCCAGCTGGCAAACAGGGTCAGCGCCAGGGTGATAACGATGGCAACCCCCACCACCAGCGCCTCGCGCCAGCCCATGCTCACCAGCACCAGCAGCACCACCGCCGTGGTAGCAAAAATCAGCTTGCCGATCAGGGTGTTGGATTTGGTCTCGGCGGTGACGCCGTAGTCACGGGTCACCGTCACCTCGACACCAGCAGGGATGAGTCGATTCTTGAGGCTCTCGACCCGCGCCTCCACCCGCTTGGCCACCTCGACCGCGTTCTGGCCCGGCTGCTTGCCGATGGCCAGCGTCACCGCCGGATAACTGCGATCCCCCTGCCCCATCCAGCTGCGCTGCACCGGGGTCTCCTCCCCGAGCGCCACGCTCGCCACATCGCCAAGGTAGACCGGCTTGTCGCCCTGCAGCCCCACCACCAGCTCGCGGGCCTCCTGCTCGCTTTGCAGGAACTGCCCCACCTGCACCTTGATCTCCCGGTTGTCTTGCTCGATGGCCTGTGTCGTGCCTACCTGATTGGCGGCCGCAAGTCGCTGGCTCAGCTCGCCCCAGCTGATGCCATGGGCGCTGAGGGCCGCCGGATCCGGCATCACCCGCAGTACGGCACGCTGGCTGCCCAGGCTGTAGATATCGCGGGTGCCGGGCAGTCGCTTGAGCTCGGTCTCCAGTTCATGGGCGACCCGGGTCAGTTCGGCGGCGCCCAGCTGTTTTTGCCACTCCTTGCTCCAAAGGGTGAGGCTGACGATGGGAACATCGTCGATCCCTCTCGGTTTTACCAGTGGTTGCCCGACCCCGATCCCCTGTGGCAGCCAATCGCGGTTGGAGTCGAGCTGGTTGTTGAGATCGATGATGGCCTGCTCGCGGCTCACCCCTACCTTGAACACCACCACCAGCAGGGCACCATCAGGGCGAGAGAACGAGTAGAAGGTATCGACCCCCTTTATCTGGGAGACCACCTGCTCGGCAGGGGTGGTGACGAGGGATTCCACCTCTGCCTGGGTGGCTCCCGGGAAGGGGATATAGACATCGGCGAAGGTGACATCTATCTGCGGCTCCTCCTCCTTGGGGGTCACCAGCACAGCAAACAGGCCGAGCAAGAGCCCCACTAGCGCCAGCAGCGGGGTGATGGCCGAGCCCTGAAACAGCGCCGCCAGTCGGCCAGCTGGCCCCAGCTTGCCTTTGTTGCCGTCAACATCATTACTCATGTGACACCGCCTGCTGGCGAGCCCAGCCATCTGCCGCTACCTGATCGCCGCTCTGGACGCCTGCCAGAATGTCGCACAGCCCCACCGGACAGTGACCCACCCGCACCGGCGTCAGCACCCAGCCATCCCCCTGCTTGAGGTAGAGACCGCTGAACTCCCCCTGCCTGAGCAGGGCCTGCTCCGGCACCTGCAACAGCGGGCGTTCGCCCTGTTTGAGCTGCACCTTGAGCCACATGCCGGGCAGCACCCCCGCGGTTTGCGGCGGCAGGTCGAGGCGCAGCCTGAAGGCGTGGCTCTGGCTGTCGGCATAGTTGAAGCGGGTCAGTTTGAGGGGGGTAACGGTGTGGCCATCCGGCAGCAGCACCTGCACATCCGCGGGCTGACTGGCGAGTGCGAGCGCAAATTGGGGCAGATCTACCTCCACCCGCAGCGCATCAAGAGAGAAGCCGGAGAGCAGCGGCGTGCCGGGAGCTACCGTCTCCCCCAACTCCACCAGCCGCTTGGTCACCACCCCGGCGTAGGGGGCCAGAATGCGGGTATAACCGTAGGCCTCGCGGGCCTGAGTAAGGGCCGCGTCGGCCGCATTCACCTCGGCGCGGGCGGCGCGATCGGTCGCCTGGGCATTGTCGAGCTGGGCGCGGGTGATCACCCCTTTGGCGATCAGCGCCTGAAAGCGGGCGAGCTGGCGCTCTGCCTCCACCTGCTGGGCCTGCGCCCGCGCCAGTCGCGCCTGGGCCCCCGTGACGGCGGCAAACTGCTCCTTGCCGCTGATCTCGAGCAGGGGTTGCCCGGCCACTACCTCATCGTTCACATCCACCAGCATGCGGGAGACCCGGCCGCTGGTCTGGGCCGCCACCGTCCCCTGATGGATGGCACTGACGGTGCCATCCAAGGTGAGCCAGTCGGTCACCTGACGAGGGGCAAGGGTCAAGGTTGCATCGCCATTCGCCTCGGCAGCCCATGCCGTTGACAGCGTCATGGCAGAGACAAGAGCGGAGACCACGGCCAGCATGGTGGCCCCCAGCACGCGGATCTGTTCCATGATATTCCTCCTTCCCCGACAGCAGGGGCAATCCATTCAGGCCGAGCGGGGGTGGCAGCGCTTCTCCCGCACCTTCACCCAAACCCGATCAACAAGCAAAATCCCGGCCACCATGGCGGCGACAAACAACAGTACCATGGGCTGGCCGCTGGAAATGAGACTCAAGCCTGGCCCCGGGCAGATCCCCGCCAACCCCCAGCCAATGCCGAACAGGGCAGAGCCCCCGATGAGGCGGCGATCCAGTTTGGGGGCCGGCACGCTGGCCATGGGTTCCCCCAGCAGGCTGCGCTTGAGCGGTTTGACCAGCAGTAAGTAACCCGGCATGAACGCCAGCAGTGCCCCGCCCATCACGAACGCCAGACTGGGATCCCAGTGACCCGCCAGGTCGAGAAACCCGATGACCCGGGCCGGATCTATCATGCCGGAGATGGCAAGACCCAGACCAAACAGCAGACCCGCGAGCAAACTTGTCAACAACTTCATGGCGATCAGCCCCTTACAACAGATGATGAGTGACGAAGACGGTGATAAAGCCGGTCGCCATGAAGGTGAGGGTGGCGATGATGGATCGCACTGAAAGCCGCCCCATCCCGCAGATGCCGTGGCCGCTGGTGCAGCCATTGCCAAGGCGGGTGCCGATGCCGACCAGCAGCCCGGCCAGCAGCACCAGTGGCCAGCCTGGCAACGTGCTGAATGTGGGCATGCTGGCCCAGCCCAGGCTCAGCGCCAGCCAGGCCCCCGCCCCCAATCCCAGCAAGAAGAGCAGCCGCCAGGGCGCCCTGTGTTGTAGCGCACCGGCCAGAATGCCGCTGATCCCGGCCACCCGGCCGTTGAACAGCATCAGGATCAGGGCCGCGAGTCCCACCAGCATGCCGCCGCCCAGAGAGAGCAGCCATTGGCTTTCCATCATCGAGATTCCTTAATTTCTGAGTGACAAAAATGGGTTTGCAGCGCCGCCAGCACATCGACGGCGGCCTCGCTCACCAGCGAGTAGTAGATCTGCTGGGAGACCTTGCGCGAGCGGATAAGGCCCTGGCGCTTCAATACCGACAGTTGCTGGGAGAAAGCGGACTGGCCGAGCTGGCTGTGAGCCAGCAACTCCCCGACCCCCTTCTCCCCCTCCACCAGCTGGCAGAGCACCAGCAGCCGCTCGGGATGAGCCAGCGCCTTGAGCAGGGAGGCGGCGGCTGTCGCGTGTCTGTTCATCTCGTCGAATTGGCTCATGGCAGTAAATTAGCAATTGCTGATATTTGGTTCTATTGTATAAAGCGACACTAAATTAGCAATATCTAAATTAACTAGGGAGAAGGTCATGACGGTAGATAACGGGGTCAGAGTCGTCGCGGGCTGCATGTTGCTGCTCTCGCTGCTGCTCACCACCTGGGTGCACCCGGGGTTTGTCTTGCTGAGCGTCTTTGTCGGGGTCAATCTGATCCAGAGCGCCTTCACCGGTTTCTGTCCAGCCGCGATGATCCTCAAGCGGCTGGGGCTGAAATAGCGTGACGGGTAACGATGGGGAAAGCAGAAGGTGGAACGAGGGCGGTGAGGGTGCTCACCGCTCTTTCAGCGTCCTGGCAGTAGCCAGCCGGCCCCGATTATTGACAAACTTGTATCTAAATGTTGCTGAAAGCGTGATGAGGCTTTACCTCACCGCTCTGGATGAGTACCATCAGGCCGTCAATCAACAGCGGAGACCATCAGTGGGCAACTCATCAAGTGACAGTTGTAGACCGACCCTCGTCGTCGGTACCCGGGTCGCGAGCTAGCCGCAGGTCTTCCTCTGCCGCATGCTCGCAGCCCTGCGAGAAGCGGAAATCCACTCCCCTCTTCTCTTTTTTACACTTGACGTCAGGTGACCTGGCTTTGCCATGACACCTTGCCTGCATAGTTTCTGCTTCCCACAAGGAGGCTGCTATGCGTTTTATTTCAACTCTGTCCGTATCCAACCGGACTCACCCCCTGCTGAGCAGACTGGGCCGCGGCTTGCTGCCGCTCTGGCTGCGTGGTAAACCGCGCCAGCACCACTACCGGCTGCAGATCCGTTGCGAGGATCGGGCCGACATGGAGCAGGTGCTGGATCTGGTGAACCACACCCTGCAGCCGGCGGGCCTGCAACCCCTGCAGTCCCTGCGACCCGGCCGCAGCGGCGGGCGGGAGCTGGTGCTCAACCTGCACTGCACCCCGCCCCAGCGTCGCTATCTGGTGCAGTTCGTGCATCAGGTGGGGGTACATCACCCGGTTCGCTGGGAGTTGCATCCCCGCCGCGACCCCGAACTCGTGCTCAATTGAGCGTGCACGACTGAGATCCGGGGCCAGCCATGCTGGCCCCTTTCAATCCGCTTCACCGCCCTGCCCGCCATCCTGGATGGACGGGCCGGGCGCCTCGTGCGTGTTTCTCGTCAATTCATGGCCTGCACGCACGGGGCCGTTGGCGGGGTACCGTCCCCTCGCCCGCCTTCAGAAAGGCCATCTGCAACAGAAGGAGTACGCCATGAGAATGTGGCAGCAATTCGACATGATCTCTCTGCTCGACACCCTGGTCAGCCTGCTGCTGGCCTTCGTGCTGGGCAGCCTGGTAGGGCTGGAGCGCCAGTATCGCCAGCGCACTGCGGGCCTGCGCACCAACGTGCTGGTGGCGGTGGGCGCGGCCCTGTTCGTCAACCTGGCCCAGCGCATCTATGACCTGCACGGCGGCACCTATGGGGTGGTGCACGTGGTGGCCTACATCGTCTCCGGTATCGGCTTTCTCGGCGCCGGCGTCATCATGCGCGAGTCCGGCAACATCCGTGGCATCAACACCGCGGCCACCCTGTGGGGCGTGGCGGCGGTTGGCGCTGCCAGCGGGGCCGGACTGGCCATGGAGGCGATCCTTGGCGCCTTGTTCGTACTCGCCGCCAACACCCTGCTGCGCCCGCTGGTCAACCAGATCAACCGCCGCCCGGTGGACAACACCGACACCGAGGTAACCTACCGGGTGACCGCCCTCACCCAGCGCGAGTACCAGAAGGAGGTGCTGCACTGGCTGGAAGAGATGCTGGAGCAGGCCAATTACCCGTTGAGCGAGCTCGACATCGAGCCCTTCGGCGAGCGGGATCTGGAAATTTCGGCGGTGCTGCTGGCCACCTCCATCGATGGCGACGAGCTCGACGCCCTGATGGTGAAGCTCGGCATCCACCCCCACATCAAGCAGGTGTTCTGGCGCGCCAGTACCACCGACTGACACCAGACTCCGCCATTGAAAACGCAAAAGCCCCGCCACTGCCGGCGGGGCTTTTGCGTTTCAGCATGCGGGGAGCTCAGGCGACCCGGGCAGCCCGCTGACTGCGCCAGCGGATGCGCGGATTGATCACTTGGGCGGTCTGGGACGGCGGGTTGCCCGCGATAAGCTTTTGCATCAGCTCGAAGGTCGCCCGGGCCAGGGCCGGACAATCCTGGGCCACCGAGTCGATGTGCATGGGGATGCAGTCGAGCAGGTCGTGATCGTCGAAGGTACAGAGCCGCATACCCGTCTCCATCAGCCCCGCCTCGTTGAGGTAGCGCAGCACCCCCTCCAGCAGGGTGAAGGAGGCAGTGAAGAGTCCCTTGGGGGGGGCGCCGAGCTCGGCCACCAGCTCGGCCATCAACTGATAGCCCGAGCTGGGTTGGTAGTCGCGGTGGCGCACCCGGGCCGGGTCCGCCTCCAGCCCGGCGCGGTGCAGCCCCAGCTCATAGCCCGCCAGCCGGTGGCGGCTGGGGGAGAGATCCAGCAGGCCGCCGAAGTAGTAGATCTCCTCGCCGCACTGGCCGGCCATCTCCTGCACCAGCTCCGCGGTGGCCTTGCAGGCATCGGAGATCACCATGGGCAGACGCGACTCGCCGATGTGGCGGTCGAGCTGCACCACCGGCAGGCGGTCGTGAATGCGGGCATAGATATCGTCGCTGTGGCCGCTGGAGGCGACAATCAACCCGTCCACCTGGCGGCTGATGAGGTTGTCCACCACCCGCTGCTCCAGGGTAGGATCATCCTCGGAGCAGGCGATGAGCAGCTGGATCCCGGCCTCCCGGCAGTGGGCCTCGAGGGCGCGGGCGATGCTGGCAAAGCCGAAGTTGGTGAGGTCGGGGATCACCAGCCCCCAGGTGTAACTGCGGGTCTCGCGCAGGGCGCGGGCATGAAAGCTCGGCTGGTAGTGGCACTCGTCCGCCACCGCCTGGATCCGCTTGCGGGTGTCGTCGGCGATGCGGTACTCCGCACTCTTGCCGTTGAGCACCAGACTGGCGGTCGCCTTGGACACCCCCGCCAACTCGGCTATCTGGGCAATCGTGATCCGTTTCTTCTTCTCCACCTGGCCTCCCGGCAAACTGACACCGGGCTATTGTACTAGGCAGGCCGCCAGCGGCCAGTGATCGAGGCAAATTTTGCCGCCCGCGATCGGTTTACCCGGCGCAAGCTGCGGCCCTGGCCCAGGGAAATAGCGCGCCGACAGGGTATGGCGGCCGCCATCGACGAAACACTCGAGACTGGATCGATCGCACAAGACGGTGATGCCGCCGCCCAGCCAGGAGCAGCATCGCTCCTCCCACTCTCCGCTCTGCCAGTTCAGGCGGCGCAGCACCAGGCACCCTGGCTGCCAGCACAGCTCGACCACGGCGCCAAACCAGAGGCTTCCCTCGCCGCACAGACTCAGATCGAGCCAGGCCGAATCGATGGCCTGCCCCGGAAATTCGCCGAGCATCCCCTCGAAGCGGGTCTGCTCCCCCTTCAGTGCCACCAGCTCCGCCACCGGCCGCTGGCAGAGCCAGTCGCCTTGCCAGAACAGCTCCCGCGGGCAGCTCATCTGGTGGATCCAGCCGTGAGCGACAGTGGGCTGGCTCATCTCGTTCTCTTCGGGCAGTCCCAGCCAGCCAAACAAGAGGCGCCGCCCCTGGCTGTCTTGGGTGGTCTGCGGGGCATAGAACTCGAAGCCCCTGTCCAGCTCGTGGAAAGCCCCGTGCGCGAAGTGCTCGCCGTCGAAGTCGCCCGAAAGCCAGCCGCACTGGTAGAGGTTGCGATAATCCTCTCCCCGGGGGGCAATCCCCTGCGGGCAGCTGATGAGTACGTGGCGCTCACCAAGCGCAAACAGATCCGGGCACTCCCACATATAGCCAAACTCGCCGAGACCGCCGTGCCCGCTGCCGGCGATGGGGCCCACCAGCGTCCAGGCATCCAGCGCGTCGCCGCGATAGAGCAGCACTTCACCCTTGTCATCCTGGGTGCGAGCACCCAGCACCATCAGCCACTGCTGGCCGTCGTGCCACACCTTGGGGTCGCGCACATGGCCGCTGTAGCCTTCGGGCAGATCCAACACGGGCCCCAGCTTGGCAAAGCCCCCCTCATCGTCGGCGCGGGCCAGACACTGATAGGCGGTGCGACTGCCGTCCGGGTATTTGACGTTGCCGGTATAGATGAGGGTCAGGCGCCCCTGCTCGTCGCTGACCGCCGAGCCCGAGTAGCAGCCGTGGCTCTCATAGGCTTCGGTGGGCAACAGCGCCACCGGCTCGTGCTGCCAATGCAGCAGATCGGTGGAGGTGACGTGCCCCCAGCCCTTGTTGCGGTGCTCGCAACCGAGCGGATTCCACTGGTAGAAGAGGTGGTAGCGCCCACCGTGCTCGATAAAGCCGTTGGGGTCGTTGAGCAGCCCCACCGGGGCCGCCAGGTGCCAGCGGGGCCGATGGGGATCGGCCGCCGCCTTGAGCTGTCCGGCCAGCAGCGACCGGACAATCTGGTTGAGCAATGCGACGTCCTTCATCACTCCACCTTGTACTTGAGCAGGTAAGAGGCGACGAAGGCGGCGCCAAAGGCGATCACCAGCCCGACAATGTAGTGGATGAGGCTCATGGGCTGGACGATGGCCATGCCGGGAATACCGGTCAGCCCCACCGCCGTCATGCCCACCTTGGCCGCCACCACGTAGGCGCCGCCACAGGCCCCGCCAAACAGGCCGGCCAGGAAGGGCTTGATGTAGCGCAGGTTGACCCCGAAGATCGCCGCCTCGGTGATGCCGAGCAGGCAGGACATGGCCGCCGGCACCGTGATGGCCTTGATCTTCACATCCCGGGTCTTGAAGTAGACCGCGAGACAAGCCCCGCCCTGGGCCACGTTGGCCATGGCCCAGATGGGCAGCAAGAAGTTGACGCCGATCTGCGGATTGGCCAGCAGCCCCGCCTCGATGGCGTGGAAGCTGTGGTGGATGCCGGTGATGACGATCAGCGAATAGGTGCCGCCAAACACCAGCCCCGCCAACCAACCCGCCTGCTCATAGAGGGCGCTCAGGCCGAACGAGATGCCATCCCCCAGCACCCGCCCGGCGGGGCCGATGAAGAGCAGCGCCACGAAGCCGGTGATGATGACGGTCAAAAACGGGGTGAGGATGAGATCCAGCGCATCAGGGATGCGCCTTCTCAGCTGTTTCTCCAGGTGGGACATGAACCAGACCGCCAGCAGCACCGGGAAGACGGTGCCCTGGTAGCCGATCATCGCCACGTCCAGCCCGAAAAAGTCCATAGTCTTGAAGCCACCGGCCACCCCCCAGGCGTTGGTCAAGGCCGGGTGGGTCAGAATGCCCCCCAGCGTCGCCCCCAGATAGGGATTGCCGCCAAACTCCCGCGCCGCCGTAAAGCCGATGAGGATTGGCAGAATGATGAAGGCCGCCGAGCTGAACATGTCCAGCATCACAAACAGGGCGCTGTCAGCGTTGACCCAGCCGTAGGTGCGCACCATGCCGAGCAGCCCCATCAGCAGGCCCGAGGCGACGATGGCCGGAATGATGGGCACGAAGATGTTGGAGAGGGTCCGTGCCAACCGCTGGGCCACGTTGAGCTTGGCCGTCGCCAGATCGGTCAGCTCCGCCTTGCTGGCGGTGCCGGTACCGGTCAGCGCCACGAACTCCGCATAGACCTTGTTGACTAGGCCGGTGCCGAAGATCACCTGGATCTGGCCCGCGTTGCTGAAGCACCCCTTGACCCCCTCCAGCTTGTCGATGGCGGCCTTGTTCACCTTGCTGTCATCCGCCAGCACCAGCCGCAGCCGGGTGGCACAGTGGGCGGCGCTGACGATGTTCTCCCTGCCCCCGAGCAGGGGCACCAGATCCTTGGCTATCGCACTGATATTCATATTCTTCCTCTTATGACCCGCCACACTGGCGGGCCCTTGTCACATGAGAGTAGGGGCTGTCGAGCCGGGCTTCTAGCCGCAGCTCAACAGCCGTCTGCGCCTGATCGCAAAAATTCATCCAGTTCGGTGCGGGTCGGCAGCGCCGTCATCGCCCCCTTGGCGGTGGTGGCAAGCGCCCCGCAGCCGTGGGCCTGGGCCAGGATGGCGGGCAGCTCGGCCAGCGTCGGCAGCGAGGTCCGCCCGGCCAGGGCCGCCAGCAGACCGGCCACGAAGGCGTCCCCCGCCCCCGTGGTGTCGAGCGGGGTCACTTTCGGCCCCACCCACTCCAGCAGCTCATCACCCAGACGGGCCACCACACCGGCCGCCCCCCGGGTCACCAGCACCAGCGCCGGCCCCGCGATGGTGGCGAGCCCCGCCACCAGATCATCCAGACCGCTCAGCAGTTGCAGCTCCTCCACCGACAGCTTGACCACATCCGCCCGCGCGATGGCTTCGCGCACCAGCGGCAGCATCTCGGCCGGGTTGCCCCACACCTCGGGCCTCAAGTTGGGGTCGAAGCAGACCCGTCCCCCGGCCGCCTTGATGGCCGCCATGGCCTGCAGGCAACTGCCGCGCACCGGTTCGTTGGCAAGCGCAATGGAGCAGGTGAGCAGCCACTGACCGGCATCGAAGCGGGGCAACTCATTCGGGGTGAGGAACTGGTCGGCACTGGGGCGCACCATGAAGGTGAAGCTGCGCTCCCCTGCCTCATCGAGTGCCACCAGCACGGTAGAGGTGCGATGGTCAGGATCGAGCCGCAGCGCAGCGATATCCACCCCCTCCCCGCTCAGGGTGTCGGCCATAAAGCGGCCGAACGGATCGGCGCCAACCCGCCCGATAAAGGCCGCATCGCCACCAAGCCGAGCCACGCCAACCGCCACATTGGCCGGCGCTCCACCCGGACACTGGAGGTAGTGCCGCTCCCCTTCCGGGATCAAGTCCACCACCGCATCCCCCATTACCCACACACGATTCGTCACCTTGCTACTCCACTGCTGCATCGGATCGACTGCCAAACCCGGACTCTGCTCTGTTGGCTGGCATTATCAGCTAAACCGTTTTAGCCAACCAACAGATCCCGGCACCAGCTGCCATTTTTGTGATCGGGATAACGAACTAGAACCAGGTTTCCATCTGCACGCCAAAGTTCCATTCACCGCCGGCGGTGAAGTTGCTCTGGCCCATGGCATCGTTGCTGGCGTAGTGGTCGAGCTCGGAAGACCAGTCCATCCAGGTGGCGAACACCCGCAACTCGGGCCGCTCGAAGAAACCGGCGGTCTGCGCCTTGAAGGTGGGGGCGAAAGTGAGCTTGGTGAAGTCGCCGCTCACCGCCTGGCGACCCTTGTAGCCCTTGGGATCCAGGTCCATGTACTGCCAGGTGGCCTCGTAGACCAGCTCGACGTTCTGGCTCAGCACCTGGGCCAGCCGGCCATTGAGGGTCACCCAGCGGTATTCGTCCCCCTTCACGTAGCGATCCTTGCTCTGCTCGGCCAGCAGGGCCGGGGCGATACGCCAGCGCGGGGCAAGGTCGGTGGCACCAAACACGGCGACCCGCACCGCATCGGCGTCCGGCAGCAGCTCGCTGTCGGAGCCCAGCCCCTTGAGCTCGGCACCCAGGCCATGACCATACAGCACCGCCGCCTTGGAGAAGCCGGGGTTGATGCCAAAGAAGCTGTCGGCGTGGTAGGCCAGCAGGGTGTGCGCCCCCTTGTTCGCCGCTTCGCTGCCCGCGCCACCATCGTTGATGCGGGTCTCGTTGTCCTTGGCGGAGAGGCCGTTCACCATCCACTGCCAGTTGCCAACGCGGTTGTTCATGGTGAGGATGTAGCTCTCGATGTCGGAGAGGCCGCTGGCGCTGATGTCGCCGTAGTCACGCCCGTAGAGAGAGAAGTTGGCCTTCCAGCTGTCGGCCAGCTGCACGTCGTAGACACCGCCGCCGGTGCCAGCCAGGAACACCACGTCCGAGTCGAGCCAGTGGATGTCAAAGTTGTCCCGGTCAAAGCGCTTGCCCGCCCACAGCACCGCACTCTTGAAGGGGCCCTCGAAGCTCGCCAGATTGCCGATCTCGGCAAACACCTGACGGGTGTTGAGGCTCGAATCGCTGGCGGTCCAGTCGTTGCTGGTCTCCACCCCGTCTGCCAGCATCAGCTTATAGCGGGCCCAGCTGCCATCGGCGAAGGTCTGGGTCTTCAGCAGATTGGCCTCCATGTAGGTGTCATCCTCGTTGCCAAGGCGACCCACGGCACCGCCCACCGAGCCGGCCGGGGTGATGTAGGGGCCGCCGCGGCCCCCGTTGCCATTGCCGTTGACCAAGAGGCCCGAGCGGGCATAACCGTGGAACTCGAAACCCTGGGCCCCGGCGGTCTGCTTGTCCACCTTCTCGCTCTGGGCCTTGGCCACCACGGCCGTTTCGCGGGCTTCGTTTGCCTTGCTCTGGGCCTCATCGGCCCGCGCTTCGGCGGCGGTGGCGCGCGCCTCGGCGGCCTGCACCCGCGCCTCCAGCGCCGCCAGACGGGCCTCGATACCACCATCCGCCGCCCACAGCGGGCTGCTCATCCCCAATCCCAGCGCTACCGCCAGCGCCAACTTGTTCTTGCACATCGTCATCGTCCTCACCTGTCATCTGTTGCCCGGTCGGGCCTGTTGTTATCGACGACGAGAGCATAGCTAAACCAATTTAGCTAACTCAATATGCCAGCTAAACCGTTTCAGCAGCAGTGTGAGCGGGATAACATTCGTACAGCAGAAATTGGCGGAAGTTGTGAGGAAGATCCCTCATCGGGATCCACTCAACAAGCGGGGATCTTGCTAAAACAGGGGTAAAAAAAGAGCCGGCGCAGGGCCGGCTCTTTATATCTGGGTCGCGAAAATCAGCTGGTCAGATCGTCGAAGAAGCGTTTCACCCCTTCGAAGAAGCCTTCCGATTTCGGCTTGTGGGTCTTGGCGGCGGCGCCGCTGAAGGACTCGTCCAGCTGGCGCAGCAGCTCTTTCTGGGACTCGGTCAGCTTGACCGGGGTCTCGACCACCACCTTGCACATCAGATCCCCCACCTGGCCGGAGCGCACGGACTTCACGCCCTTGCCCCGCATGCGGAACATCTTGCCGGTCTGGGTCTCCGGAGTGACCTTGAGCTTGACCCGGCCATCCAGGGTCGGCACTTCGATCTCGCCACCGAGGGCTGCCGCGGTAAAGCTGATGGGCACTTCGCAGTAGAGGTTGTTGCCGTCACGCACGAAGATCTCGTGCTCCTTGACGTGCACCTGTACGTACAGATCGCCTGCCGGTGCGCCGGCTTCCCCCGCTTCCCCTTCGCCGGAGAGACGGATGCGATCGCCAGTGTCGACGCCAGCCGGGATCTTGACCGACAGGGTCTTGGTCTTCTGGTAGCGTCCCTCGCCATGACACTTGCGGCACGGATCCTTGATGATCTTGCCGCGACCGTGGCAGTGCGGGCACGCCTGCTGCACCGCGAAGAAGCCCTGACGCATCTGCACCTGGCCGGAGCCGTGGCAGGTCGGGCAGGTCTGGGCCGAGCTGCCGGTGTGGGCACCGGAGCCGTTACAGACTTCACAGTGAACCAGGGTCGGCACCTTGATCTCCTTGGAGACCCCGCGTACCGCCTCTTCCAGCGTCAGCTCCATGGTGTAGCGCAGATCGGAGCCACGGGCCGGGCCACGACGGCCGCCGCCACGGCTGCCACCAAAAATATCGCCAAACACGTCGCCGAAGATGTCGCCGAAATCGGCGCCGCCGCCAAAGCCGCCGTGGCCACCGCCACCCTGGCTCTGATCCACCCCGGCATGACCGTACTGGTCATAGCGGGCACGCAGATTGGCATCGGTCAGGATCTCGTAAGCTTCCTTGACCTCTTTGAACTTCTCTTCGGCCCCGGCATCGCCCTGGTTGCGGTCAGGGTGATACTTCATGGCCAGACGCTTGTACGCCTTCTTGATCTCGCGTTCGTCGGCATCCTTGGATACCCCGAGCACTTCGTAGAAATCGCGCTTCGACATACTCATCCTGTTGCTATATCAGCAGTTACGCAGACGGGCGTTGGTCACCCAACGCCCGTAAATTCATTGACGAATCTGCTCACACTCTTACTACGAAGCCGTGATCAAGGCTCATGTGCTGCTCAGAATCCTCATGTATTCACATACACTCCGGTTCTTGCGCTGCTCTTTACCTTGCTGACGGCCTCTCGCGACAGACCGTGAACAGATTCTGAGCCGATGGGCGAAGCCTGCTTCGCCCATCTGGGTCGGGCTTACTTCTTGTCGTCTTTCACTTCTTCAAACTCGGCGTCGACCACGTCATCGTCAGCCTTGGCGGAAGAAGAGGACTGACCGGCATCAGCACCCGCGGCACCTTGCGCCTGAGCCTGCTGCTGGGCAATTTCCATCAGCTTCTGGGACGCTTCCAGCAGAGCCTGCTGTTTGGCTTCGATGGCAGCCTTGTCGTCACCCTTGATGGCGCTTTCCAGCTCGCTCAGCGCGGCTTCGATCTTGGTCTTGTCGTCGGCAGGCAGGGCTTCACCGGCTTCGGTGATCTGCTTGCGGACGGAGTGGACCAGACCATCAGCCTGGTTGCGGGTCTGCACCAGCTCTTCGAACTTCTTGTCCTCGGCCGCGTTGGCTTCGGCTTCGCGTACCATGCGTTCGATCTCGTCATCAGACAGACCAGAGGAGGCCTGGATGGTGATCTTCTGCTCCTTGTTGGTCTCCTTGTCTTTGGCGGAGACGTGCAGGATGCCGTTGGCGTCGATGTCGAAGGTCACTTCAATCTGCGGCAGACCACGCGGTGCCGGACGGATGCCTTCCAGGTTGAACTGGCCCAGAGACTTGTTGTCGCTGGCGCGCTTGCGCTCACCCTGCAGCACGTGAATGGTCACGGCAGACTGGTTGTCTTCGGCAGTGGAGAACACCTGGGACTTCTTGGTCGGAATGGTGGTGTTCTTCTCGATCAACGCAGTCATCACGCTACCCATGGTTTCGATACCCAGGGAGAGCGGGGTCACGTCCAGCAGCAGTACGTCGGTCTTGTCACCGGACAGTACGGCACCCTGGATGGCAGCACCCATGGCCACGGCTTCGTCCGGGTTGACGTCTTTGCGCGGCTCTTTGCCGAAGAAGTCGGCAACGGCCTTCTGCACCATCGGCATGCGGGTCTGACCGCCTACCAGGATGACGTCGTCGATCTCGCCAACGGCCAGACCGGAGTCTTTCAGAGCGACACGGACCGGCTCCAGGGAGTCTTTCACCATGTCTTCCACCAGGGATTCCAGCTTGGCGCGGGTCACCTTGATGTTCATGTGCTTCGGACCGGTGGCATCTGCAGTGATGTACGGCAGGTTGACGTCGGTCTGCTGAGCGGAAGAGAGCTCGATCTTGGCTTTCTCGGCCGCGTCTTTCAGACGTTGCAGGGCCAGCTGATCCTTGCGCAGGTCGATGCCCTGCTCGCGCTTGAACTCTTCAACCAGGTAGTTGATGACGCGGTTGTCGAAGTCTTCACCACCCAGGTGGGTGTTACCGTTGGTCGCCAGTACTTCGAAGGTGGTCTCGCCTTCCACTTCGTCGATCTCGATAATGGAGATGTCGAAGGTACCGCCACCCAGGTCATACACGGCAACCTTGCGCTCGCCCTTGACCTTGTTCACGCCGTAGGCGAAAGCAGCGGCTGTCGGTTCGTTGATGATGCGTTTTACATCCAGACCGGCGATGCGACCGGCATCCTTGGTAGCCTGACGCTGGGCATCGTTGAAGTAGGCCGGCACTGTGATGACCGCTTCGGTCACCGGCTCGCCCAGATAATCTTCGGCGGTCTTCTTCATCTTCTTCAGCACTTCGGCAGAGATCTGCGGCGGTGCCATTTTCTTGCCTTTGACTTCTACCCAGGCGTCACCGTTGTCGGCCTTGGCGATGGCGTACGGCATGATCTCCAGATCGCGCTGTACTTCGTCATCTTCAAAACGACGGCCGATCAGACGCTTGATAGCGAACAGCGTGTTCTTCGGGTTGGTGATGGCTTGGCGCTTGGCCGGCTGACCAACCAGGATTTCGCCGTCATCGGCATAGGCAATGATGGACGGAGTAGTACGGTCACCTTCCGCGTTCTCGATCACGCGAGCATGGTCGCCATCCAGAATAGCGACGCAGGAGTTGGTAGTACCCAGGTCAATACCGATGATTTTACCCATTTGACGAATCTCCAAATACTTTGAATAAACTGGCGAGGGGCTCGCCTTAATGCGTTAACGGCTAGGTGGGGGCTGCCAATCTGGCTTTCAAGCTCCCGGCATCAAATTTTTTGTGCCGCCGTGGCCTTGCATCCTATATGGGGTCGCAAGCCGCCGCTTCAAGCCCCGCCCTGAAAAAACCTGCCTTCATTCATTGCCATTGGCAGGATGAAGACCGGCTATCTGTGCCCCCGGCGACCACAGGGCCGGGGCACTTGCCAATAAAAAGCCCGCCGAGCGGCGGGCTCAGCACAGCGATGGGGCTCAGGCCGGGGCCTTGGAAACCATCACCATGGCCGGACGAATGACGCGGCCGTTGAGCTCGTAACCCTTCTGCATCACCGCAATGACGGTGTTGGGGGCAAGCTCGGCGTTCTCGATCATGCTCATCGCCTGATGGGCATTGGGGTCGAACGGCTGATTGAGCGGGTCCAGCGGATTGAGGCCGAACTTGCCGACCGAGCTCTGCATGGACTTCAGGGTCAGCTCGACCCCTTCGATCATCGGCTTGAGCGCCTCGTTTTCCTTGTCGGCCAGCTCGATGGCACGCTCCAGGTTGTCCAGTACCGGCAAGAGCTCGGCGGCGAACTTCTCCAGCGCGAACTTGTGGGCCTTCTCCACGTCCTGGGCCGCACGGCGACGCAGGTTTTCCATCTCGGCGACGGCACGAATGGCACGCTCGCGCTCTTCGGCAGAGGCTTGCTGGGCGGCATCCAGTTGTGCCTCAAGCTCGGCAATGCGGGCCTGCTCGGCTGTCACTTCACTGTCTACATCGGTCGGCTCGACTGGCTGGGCTTCCACTTGCTCCATCGCTTCAACCTTTTGTTCTTCGTGGTTCATGACATCTCCAATTCCGGGGTTACTTATTGAGGGCCCGACCACCCGGTTGAGCGACCGGACGGCAATGGGCCGACTATGTTGGCGCTATTATGGGGATGGATCCCCGGCTTTCAAGGGGAAAAGGGCGCCATTATCGCCAAGAGCGTGCGGCGGCGGGCAATTTGGGGCTTTTTCCCGGCATCCGCTGCGGCCGGACCAGCCGGTGGCAGACAAATCCCCCCCAAAGCGCGGTATACTCCCCCCAATACTCATCCCAGACCCGACAGACTATGGATTCTCCGTTCAAAACCATCGCCCTGATTGGCAAACCCCACCACGAAGGGGCCAACCAGACCCTGACCGGCCTGCATCAATACCTGACCACCCGCGGTTTTCGGGTACTGGTGGAGAGCCGGGTGGCCCAAGCCCTCGGCATCATGGACGAGAACGTGATGGATCTGGTGCAGCTGGGCCAGCAGGCCGATCTCGCCATCGTGGTCGGCGGTGACGGCAACATGCTGGGGGCCGCGCGGGTACTGTCGCGCTTCGACGTGGCGGTGATCGGGGTGAACCGGGGCAACCTCGGTTTTCTCACCGATCTCTCGCCGCAGGATTACCTGCTGCCGCTGGAGCAGGTGCTGTGCGGCCACTACAAGAGCGAGCACCGCTTCCTGCTAGAGGCGGCGGTTTATCGCCATGGCGAGCGCAAGTCCAACAATCTGGCGGTCAACGAGGCGGTGCTGCACCCGGGCAAGATTGCCCACATGATCGAGTTCGAGGTCTACATCGACGGCAGCTTCATGTACAGCCAGCGCTCGGACGGCATCATAGTGGCCACCCCCACCGGCTCCACCGCCTACTCATTGTCGGCGGGCGGCGCCATCCTCACCCCCAAGCTCAATGCCATCACGCTGGTGCCCATGTTCCCGCACACCCTGAGCAGCCGCCCCATCGTGCTGGACGCCGACAGCGAAGTGCGGCTGCTGGTCTCACCGGACAATCAGGACGACGCCATGCAGGTGAGCTGCGACGGTCAGGTGACCCTGGCTGTCCACCCGGGTGACGAGATCCTCATCAAGAAGAGCAGCCACAAGCTGCATCTGGTGCATCCGCTCGACTACAGCTACTTCCACGTGCTGCGCAACAAGCTCGGCTGGGGCAGCAAGCTGTTCTGACGCGCGCTGGACGTTCCTGCACATCCTGTTGCGGGTCGACTCTTTACTGTATGGAAAACCAGTATATACTGGATGCATACACAGTAATGTTGGCCCATACAGGATGAGACCATGCTGACCCAGCTGACCGTCAACAACTTCGCCATCGTCAAGTTTCTCGAACTCGATCTGCAACCGGGCATGACCTGCATCACGGGTGAGACCGGGGCCGGTAAATCCATTGCCATCGACGCCCTGGGCCTGTGCCTGGGAGAACGGGCCGAGGCCGGCATGGTACGACCGGACAGCGACAAGAGCGAGGTCAGCGCCCGCTTCCTGCTGGACGGCAACCCGGCCGCCCGCGCCTGGCTCGCCACCAACGAGCTGGAAAACGAAGGGGAGTGTATCGTGCGGCGGGTCATCTCCGCCGAAGGGCGCTCACGCAGCTACATCAACGGCGTGCCCGTCCCCCTCACCCAGCTCAAGAACCTGGGCCAGCTGCTGGTCAACGTGCACGGTCAGCATGCCCACCAGATGTTGCTCAAGCCCGACTACCAGCTCGCCCTGCTCGATGGCTACGCCGGCCACCATCTGCTGCTCGATGAGGTACGTCGCCACTACCAGCAGTGGCGCCAGCTGCAGAACGAACTCAACCGGCTCAAGGCCGAACAGCAGCAGCGGGAGGCCCGTCGCCAGCTCATCGAATATCAGGTGCAGGAGCTGGACGAGTTCGCACTGCAGCCGGGGGAGTTTGAAGAGATTGAAGAGGAGCACCAGCGGCTGGCCAACGGCACCGAGCTGATGCAGGAGTGCGGCGCCTGTCTCGACCTGCTCTATGACAACGAGGAGACCACCATCGCCGGCCTGCTGCAGACCGTCGTCGATCGGGCCGAGAGCCTGGTCGCCATGGATAGCCGGCTTGGCGACGTGCTCGGCATGCTCAACGAGGCGCTGATCGGTGTACAGGAAAGCCACAGCGAACTGCGTAATTATCTGGACCGGCTGGAGCTGGATCCCGAGCGTTTCAACGAGCTGGAAGCCCGCCTCTCCAAGGCCATCAACCTGGCCCGCAAGCACCACGTCAAACCGGCCGAGCTGGCCCTGCACCACCAGGAGCTGGCCGCCGATCTGGCGCGCCTTAACTCCGACGAGGAGCGGCTGGAGGGGATGGAAGACGAGCTGGCCGAGGCCCGCCTGGCCTTCGTACAAGCTGCCGAGGCCCTGAGCCAGAGTCGCCAGCGCTACGCCGAGGAGCTTGGCGCCAAGGTGAGTGCCAGCATGCACGAGCTGGCGATGCCGGATGGCCGCTTCGCTATCGAGGTACGCCCCGATGCCCAGAGCAGCCTCTCGCCCCTTGGCATCGATCGGGTGGAGTTCATGGTCACCACCAACCCGGGCCAGCCCATTCAGCCGCTCGGCAAGGTGGCCTCCGGCGGTGAACTGTCGCGCATCAGCCTGGCCATCGTGGTCATCAGCGCCCGCAAGGTCTCCACCCCCACCCTGATCTTCGACGAGGTGGATGTGGGGATCAGCGGCCCGACTGCAGCCGTGGTGGGGCGCCTGCTGCGCCAGCTGGGTGAATCCACCCAGGTGATGGTGGTCACCCACCTGCCGCAAGTCGCGGGTAAGGGCCATCAGCACATGGTGGTCAGCAAGCACACCGATGGCAAGACCACGGAAACCCAGATGCAAGCGCTGGATCAAGGGGCCCGCCTCAACGAGCTGGCCCGCCTGCTGGGGGGGGATCAGATCACCGACAATACCCTGGCCAACGCCCGCGAACTGCTGGCCTGCTGAGATACAGGCCAGCCATCTGCACGCGGGGCCCACGGTGAGCATCGGGTACCCCGTGTAACCCCGCCTGCTGGTGACGGCGGTTTGCCGCTTAGCGGCTTGGGCGCCATCACCATGCCGCCGTTGCCGCATTCTGGAGAGATCACCCCCTGGCGGTTTGGATGGTCACGGCCTGCCTGGCCGGGTTGGAGCATCCTTGTCGCTAACCAACCCGAGCCACGGCCTTATCTCTTTGCTTGCCCATCCCCCTATCCACCTCCTGCAACGTGAACCTTGCGGTGATGGGCGAGCCCGCCGGCGCTTGCCACACGACTATCTCCTTCCGCTTGTCTCCCTGTCCGGGCTTGCCTCCCTTCCAGCCCTAATCTACAGCCCTGGTCTACCTCCCTGCCCCAAGACGATTCAGCAGCAGAAGTGTGCGTCCCTTTGACCACAGGGTTTCACCCGCCGCAGAGCGGCTTGCGCCGGTTGCCATCAGCGGGGACGGCGCATAGAGTGAAACCAGAGCGGGGGCCAGCCCCTGTTTTCCCATTTGCCCGCATACCTGAGCTTGCCTCAGGTACGTCATCAACCGCAGGAATGGCACCATGCTCCACGTGTTTGGTCACAAGAATCCCGACAGCGACAGTATCTGTACCGCTCTGGTTGCCGCCGACTGGCTCAATCATCAGGGCCGGGCGGCCCAGGCCTACGCCCTCGGCGAGCCCATCGCCGAGACCCGCTTCATTCTGGAAACCGCCGGCGTTGCCGCCCCGCCTCTGCTACAAGGCAGCGTGGCCAACAAGGAGGTGTTCCTGGTGGATTTCAGCGAGCTGGAGCAGGGCCCAGAAGGGCTGGCCGAGGCGGACGTGCAGGGCCTCATCGATCACCATCGCATCGGTACCCTCATCACCCGGGGTCCGCTCGATGCCTGGATCCGTGCCGTCGGGTGCAGCGCCACCGTGCTGCTGGATCTGATGGGCTATGACACCCTCTCCCGCGCCCAGGCTCGCCTGCTGCTGGGGGCCATCATCAGCGATACCTTCAGCCTCACCTCGCCCACCACCACGGCCCGCGATCGCGCTGCCGTCCATGCCCTGCTGCCGCTGGCCGATCTGGCGCTGGAGCCCTTTGCCCAGACCCTGCTGGAACGCCGCACCCAGCTCGGTGACGCCCCCATGACCGAACTGCTTGCCGCCGACGAGAAGGCCTACCAGATCGCCGGCTACCAGCTCTATGTCAGCCAGATCTGCGTGATGGATCCCGCCCAGCTGCACAGCCGCCAGGCCGAGCTGGAACAAGCCATGCAAGCGCGGCTGATGCAGGACGAACTGGATGCCTATGTGTTGATGCTGACCGATCTGGCCAAGGGGGGCAGCCAGCTCTACTTCGCCAGCAACGGCATTCTGCCCGAGCAGCCGACGCATCTGGTTGGTGCCGTCAGCCGCAAGAAGGAGGGGCTGCCCTGGCTGACCCGCTATCTCTCCGGCGAGCAGATCTGACCCCAGGCGGCGGGCCGGCCTCTGCCGGTTCGTCGCCCACTCCTCTTTTCAGCCCCCCTTCATCGTCTGCCTCACCGGCCCATTCACGGTGCTTCCCGGCCAGACGACTCATGCTTTGCTCACACTTTTAACGCCTCGTACCTCATTTTCCCGCCAAAACCCGGTTTTCCTTCATTTTCCATTCAACTCAGTCTGTTATGATGATGTAAACGAACATGGCCTGGCGATGCATCACCGACACGAGGTGACGCCTGCCGCACAGAGAGCCAGGTTCGTGCTATGCGACACATAGCGGGCACACAGTGGTATGGGACAGGCCGTTTGTCCCGGGTGACCCGCGCCATGCCAAGGGAGAACTGCTTATGACCTCAACCAATATTGTGCTGTTGCTGGAAGGCAAGGATTACGAGCAGGAGACGCTGGCCAAAGCGAGTCAATTGGCACAAGCCATGGGGGGCGAGCTGACCCTGTTGCACCTGACCCACAGCAGCAAGATGCGCCGCAAGAGCCTGTCGCTGTCGGAAGAGGAGCGCAGCGCCCAGGGCACGCTGGATGCCAAGGCCATCATCAGCGAACTCATCACCACCCTGCAGCACCCGGTGGATTACCAGTGTCTGGTGGTCGATGACGTGGTGCCCGACCTGAAACGCTGGCTGGCCGCCCACCCGACCGATCTGCTGCTGGTCGGCAGCCGCCACCACTGGATGGAAGGCTCCCTGGCCCGCCTGCTCATCTACAAGCTGCCGATCGACATCCAGATCTGCCACGAGCCCTACAGCGAGCAGCTCAAAGCCGTCGGTTGATGACCGGGGTGCCCACCCGTGAGGTGGGCACCCTGTTGCCACCTCTCTTTCGGGGTCCTTTTTACCCCGCCATCCCCTGCTTGCCCTCCTCATTGCCCCGGCCTAATGACAAGGCTATCTACATGTTTCCTTACATATTCATCGCTGTTTTTTAAGCCTCGTTTGCTGCAGGATATTGCCCTTGCACGCCTTCGTTCGCTTCTTTCAGGTGAAACATGAACATAACTCCCCAGCAGAGAAAAATTGCCCTGCTCGCCCTCATCCTCTTGCTCGCCATCGGCTGGCTGATCTGGCCGAGCAAGACGCCCGAGCCGGTGCTGACCGCCCAGGTGACCCGTCAGGACGTGGAGCAGACCGTGCTGGCCAGCGGGGTACTGCAGGCCATCGAGCAGGTGGACGTCGGTGCCCAGGTCTCCGGCCAGGTCACCTATCTCGCGGTGGAGGCGGGCCAGAAGGTCAAGCAGGGGGATTTGCTGGCTGAGATCGACCCGCTCATCGCCCAGAACAACCTCAAGACCGCCGAGGCGGATCTCGCCAGCCGCCGCGCCCAGCTCAAGATCAAGCAGGCCCAGCTCAAGCAGAACGAGCTAAGCTGGCGCCGTCAGCAACAGATGTTCAGGCAGGAAGCGAGCTCGCGCGCCGATCTGGAGAGCGCCGAAGCCCTCCTGGCCGTGACCAAGGCCGAGCTGCAAAGCGCCCAGGCCGAGGTCGAGAATGCCCAGATCAAGGTGGAACGCACCAAGACCGAGCTCGGCTACAACCGCATTCAGGCCCCCATGGATGGCACCGTCGTCAGCATTGTGACCCGTCAGGGGCAGACTCTGGCCGCCAGCCAGACGGTGCCGACCCTGCTCAAGCTCGCCAACCTGGAGACCATGACGGTCAAGGCGCAGATCTCGGAAGCGGACGTCACCCGGGTCAAGGCCGGCATGCCGGTCTACTTCACCCTGATGGGTGACCCGGATACCCGCTACCACGGCACCCTGCGCACCGTCGAGCTGGCTCCCACCAACATCAACGAGCAGGCCACCAGCACCACGGCCACCAGCAACGCCGCCGTCTACTACTACGCCCTGTTCGACGTGCCAAACCCCGATCACACCCTGCGGGTCGCCATGACCACCCAGGTCACTATCGTGCTCGGCGAGCGCAAGCAGGTGCTGACCATTCCGCAGACCGCCCTTGGCAAGAAGCTCGGGGAGAACGAGTACGAGGTCACCCTGCTCAAGGAGGGCGATCAGAAGGAGACCCGCCGCATCAAGACCGGCATGAAGGACGACATCAAGATCGAAGTGGTCAGCGGCCTGAGCGAGCAGGAGAAGGTCACCCTGGGTCAGGGCAAGCCGGCCAGCAACAATGACGTGGAGATCATGCTGTGAGCGAGCCGCTGATCCAGCTCAAAGGGATAGAGCGCCGCTATCAGAGCGGGGAGCAGGAAGTGACCGTGCTCCATCCGCTCGACCTCACCATCGAGGCGGGGGAAATGATCGCCATCGTCGGCGCCTCCGGCTCCGGCAAGTCGACCCTGATGAACCTGCTGGGCTGCCTCGATCGGCCGAGCAGTGGCCAGTACCTGTTCCGCGGTCAGGATACCGCGACCCTGGATGCCCTCTCCCTCGCCCGGTTGCGCTGCCACCACTTCGGCTTCATCTTTCAGCGCTACCACCTGCTGCCGCACCTCAATGCCGCCGCCAACGTGGAGATCCCGGCCGTCTACGCCGGTACGCCACGGGCCGAGCGCCAGGCCCGCTCCCAGGCGCTGCTCACGCGGCTGGGGCTCAGCGATCGCAGCCATCACACCCCGAGCCAGCTCTCCGGCGGCCAGCAGCAGCGGGTCAGTATCGCCCGGGCGCTGGCCAACGGCGGCGAGGTGATCCTGGCGGACGAACCGACCGGGGCCCTCGACAGCCAGAGCGGCAAGGAGGTGATGGCCATTCTCAAGGAGCTCCACGCCCAGGGCCACACCATCATACTGGTGACCCACGACATGGAGGTGGCCAGCCACGCCGACCGGATCATCACCCTGAAAGATGGCCGGGTGCAGGAGGACAGCGGCCGCAAGCCGGCGGCCGTCCCCGTGACCCCGACCGCCGCCCCTGCCAGCAAGGAAGGGGCAGGCCACGACTGGGATCGCTACCGGGAAGCGGCGCGCATGGCGCTGCACGCCATGCTGGCCCACCGCATGCGCACCTTCCTCACCATGCTTGGCATCATCATCGGCATCGCCGCCGTGGTGAGCGTGGTGGCGCTCGGCCAGGGGGCCCGCGCCAAGGTGATAGATCAGATCAACGCCATGGGCACCAACACCATCGACATCTTCCCCGGCAAGGATTGGGGGGACGAGAAGGCGGCCAGCATCCAGACCCTCAACAAGCGGGATCTCGACGCCCTGCTCGGTCAGCCCTATCTGGAAGGGGCCAGTCCCCAGATAGCCGCCCCCGGCCAGCTGCGTTATCGCAACAAGACCAGCAGCGGCAGCATAGTGGGGGTCGGCAACGACTTCTTCCGGGTCAAGGGGATGAAGCTCACCAACGGCCGGTTGTTCGACGAGCGCGACATCCAGAACCGGGCGGCGGTGGCAGTGGTGGACGGCAAGACCATCGAGAGCCTGCTCGGCAAGCAGGATCCCGTCGGCCAGGTGGTACTGGTCGGCACCCTGCCGGTGCGCATCATCGGCGTGGTGGAAGAGGAGACCGGGTTTGGCCGCAGCAGCCAGTCGGTGAACGTCTGGCTGCCCTACAGCGCCGTGATGAGCCGTCTCATCTCCCAGAACCACTTCAGCCAGCTCACCATCCGGGTCAAGGACGGGGTGCAACCGGCGCTGGCCGAACAGGCCGCCATCGAGCTGCTGACCCAGCGCCACGGGGTGAAGGACTTCTTCACCTTCAGCAGCGACAGCATCATCAAGTCGGTGGAGAAGACCACCGCCACCATGACGCTGCTGGTCTCCGCCATCGCGGTGATCTCCCTCATCGTCGGCGGCGTCGGGGTGATGAACATCATGCTGGTGTCGGTGGTGGAGCGTACCCGCGAGATTGGCATCCGCATCGCGGTCGGCGCCCGCCAGTCCGACATACTGCAGCAGTTTCTGATCGAAGCGGTGATGGTGAGCCTGCTGGGCGGCATGCTCGGGGTCGGCGTCTCCCTCTTCATCGGCCTGCTCTTCTCCCTGTTCGTGGAGAGCATCCAGATGCACTTCTCGCTCTTTTCCATCCTGATGGCGTTTGGCTGTTCCTCGCTCATCGGGATCCTGTTTGGCTACCTGCCCGCCCGCAATGCCGCCCGGCTCGATCCGGTCGAGGCGCTGGCGAGGGAATGACAATGTACCACTTATCCAAACTGGGGCTCTGCCTCACCCTGGCGTTCGGTCTCGGCGCCTGCAGCCAGCAGAGTAGCTATCAGCGGCAGGAGCTGGCGCTGGCCGACCACTGGCAACAGCCGGACGGCGGCCTCACCCGGCAGCAGGCCGGCCCCTGGTGGCAAGGCTTCCACGACCCCGAGCTGGATCGGCTGATCGAGGCCGTGCTGGCCGCCAACCCGGACATGCAGGTAGCCGGCCTGCGCCTGCGCAGTGCCCTGCTCGGCGCCGATCTGGCCGACACCAACCTGACCCCCTCGGTCAATGCCGGCATCAGCGGCAATGGCACCAAGGAGCTGAAGAGCGGCAAGGCCAGCGGCAGCATGGGCCCCTCCCTGACCCTCGGCTACGAGGTGGATCTGTGGGGCCGGCTCGCCTCGGTGCGGGATCAGGCGAGCTGGGAGGCCGAGGCCTCCGCCCAAGATCTGGCTGCCACCCGCCTGATGCTGATCGGCAAGGCGCTGGAGCAGTATTGGCAGCTGGCCTATCTCGGTTCGGCCATCACCCTCGGCCAGCAGCAGCTCGCCAACTATGAGCGTGCCGAGCAGCTGACCCAGGCCAAGTACCGGGCCGGCGCCATGACCCGGCTCGACCTGGTGCAGGCCAGCCAGCAGAAAGCCGGCAAGCAGGCGGAGCTCAGCTCGCTCCTGATGCAGCAGGAGCAGGCCCGCAATGCCCTGCGGCTGTTGCTCGGTCGCAGCAGCGGCCCGCTGGCATTCGAACCCAAGGCGCTGCCGACGACCCCCATCCCCACGCTGGCGGTCGGCATTCCGGCCGATGTGCTGGCGCGGCGGTCCGACGTGCGCGCCGCCGAGCTGCGCCTGCGCAAAACCCTGGCGAAAGGGGACGAGATCCGCACCGGTTTCTACCCCACCCTGAGCCTGACCGGCGGGGCCAGCAGCAGCTCGGACACCCTGACCCAGGTGCTGCAAAACCCGGTGGGTACCCTGGGCGCCACGCTGGCGCTGCCCTTCCTCGAGTACAACAAGACTAGGCTCGCCATCGCAGGCTCCAGGCTCGATTACCAGATCGCCGAAGCGGAGTTTCGCAAGCAGCTCTACAGCGCGCTGGTGGAGGTGGAAGATGGTCTGGCCGCCCGCCACCACGGCGAGCAGCGCCTGAGCTACCTGGCTGAGCAGCTGGACTTTGCCAAGGAGGCGGAGCGGCTGGCCAGAGCCCGCTACCAGGCCGGCGCCACCGGGGTGCAACCCTGGCTGGATGAGCAGAACCGGTTGTGGGATGCCGAGCTCGCCCTGCTCGGCCAGCAGAAGGAGCAGCTCAACACCATGGCCAGGATCTACAAGGCACTGGGGGGCAGCGATCGCAGCTGACCTGCCTTGCCTCATGCCCTCGCACCGCGCGAGGGCATCAGGCCTCTCCCTTATTCTTTCCCCTTGTGTGCCTTTTCCCCTCGACCAGGGCCTGACCGCTGGCGCACAAAGCAATTGATAATAATTTTCATTTAATGAAAAATGGGTGCCATTATCAGTCAGGAGTATGCCCATGTCCCAGTCCGCCCCGGTCAATCGTCCCCGTCTGCTCACGGTCAAGCACATTCAGGATGTGAGCCCGCACCTGCGCCGGATCTGCCTGACCAGCCCGGAGCTCGCTGACTACCCCTTCACCTGTGGCGGCGCCCATATCAAGATCATGCTGCCCCAGCCGGGCCAGGCCCACGCCGTATTGCCCACCCCCACCCCGCAGGGGCCGCGCTGGGAAGATCCGAGCCAGCGCCCCATCATGCGCACCTTCACCATTCGCGCGTTTCGCCGCGAGGCGCTGGAGCTGGACATCGACTTCGCTCTGCACGGCGATGGCGGCCCCGCCAGCCGCTTTGCCAACGAGGTCAAGCCTGGCGATCTGCTGGCCATCTCGGGCCCAGGTGGTCCGGACCCCATGCTGCAGCCCGCCAGCCACTACTACATGGTGGGAGATCTCACCGCCCTGCCCGCCATCAGCGCCATGGCCGAGGTGATGCCCGCCGATGCCCGCGGCCACATCGCCCTGCTGGTGCCCTATCAGGAAGATGTGCAGGATCTGTCGCTGCCCGCCGGGGTGACCCTGCGCTGGTTTGTCGGCTCCCCCGAAGAGACGGCGCCGCTGGTGGAGTACTTCACCGCCCTGCCGCTGGAAGAACAACAGAGCTACTTCTGGTTCGGCGGGGAAGAGGGATTGGTGGTCCCCATGCGCCGCCACGTACGGCGCACACTCGAGGTGGATCGCACCCGGGTCTACGCCGTGCCCTACTGGCGCCACGGCAAGGATGAAGAGGCCTATCACCACGCGCGTCACGACGTGATGGACAGCTAAATCAGCTGATTTTGTCCTGAAATATCAAGCTCATGGTCTGCCGGCCATGGGCTTGATTGCCATTGGTGCGATGCCACCCGCCTGCTCTCCCCCCCATTCTGGTATGCCGCTCGGTTGTGCTTGCATTTGTGGCCGACAACAAGATAATGATAATCACTCTCAACAATAACAGGTGATGACGCCCCATTGCAGCTCCCTCGTCCGGGTCCCGGTGTGGAGTGCACGTCATTCACTCCATTTGCACAGCAAGGTAATCCAGATGGCAGTCTTGAACTCGGTAATGCGCGCCTTCGCGGTGGAGGCTCTCCCCACTCCTGCCGACCTGTTGGCACTTCACCCCTGTCCCGCCGACCTGGCAACCGGGATCGATCAGCACCGTCAGCAGGTTCGCCAGATCCTGAGCGGGGATGACGATCGCCTGCTGGTGGTCATCGGTCCCTGCTCCATTCACGATCCCCTCGCCGCCCTCGATTACGCCCGGCGGCTGGCGGTGCTGGCCCACGACTATCGGGATCGGCTGCAGATAGTGATGCGCACCTATTTCGAGAAACCCCGCACCACGGTGGGCTGGAAGGGGTTGGTGTTCGACCCCCATCTGGACGGCAGCAACGACATAGGTCATGGCCTGCAGCTGGCACGCCAGTTGCTGCTCGACATCAACCGGCTGGGGCTGGCCACCGCCACCGAGTTTCTCGATACCACCAGCTTCCTCTACCTGGCCGATCTCATCAGCTGGGGAGCGATCGGCGCCCGGACCACGGAGTCACAGGTGCACCGGCAGCTGGCCTCTGCCCTGCCCTGCCCCATCGGCTTCAAGAACGGTACGGATGGCAACATCCGGGTGGCCATCGATGCCATCCAGGCCAGCGAAGCCTCCCACCTGTTTACCGCCCCTGGCAGCCAGGGCGGCATGGTGGTGATCAAGAGTGAGGGCAACCCGGCCGGCCACATCATCTTGCGTGGCGGCACCCGCCCCAATTATCACCAGAGCGATGTGGAAGAGGCGGCCGAGCGCCTGGCACGGCAGGGGCTCACGCCCCGACTGATGGTGGATTGCAGCCACGGCAACAGCCAGAAACTGCACAAGAACCAGATCCGGGTGGCAGGAGAGCTCTGCCGCCAGCTGGGGGAAGGCAGCGACACCATCGCCGCCGTCATGGTCGAGAGCTTCCTGCAGGGAGGCAGCCAGAAACCGGCGCCGCTGGCCGAGCTGGTGTATGGCCAGTCGGTCACCGATGCTTGCCTGTGCTGGGACGATACCCAGACCCTGCTCGCCATGCTGGCAGAGGCCGTCGAGACACGGCGCCAGCACCCTGGTCGGGCACAACCGGACATCGCCCGCTGGCATGCCCAGCTGGCCAGTTGAGCTACCATCAGCAATAAGGCTTCCGCAACGGGAGCCTTATTATTTTGCCGATATTCCCACCCTGTCGATTGCTCGGGTCTACCGATTAAATGACCAGCTCACTCTTTTTCCATGCAAAGTACGCTGACTTTCGGATCCGGCTGGAATTAATAATAAATTGGCTCAGGTATTACCCACTGCAGGCCGCAGACCAGCAGCCTCCCCCGGTCAGGGTGGATAACCACGCAGTAAAATCCGGCGGGTTATGGAGCAAAAAAGAGGCACGCCTTGCGACTGACTTAATGCTTTTCCCATTGCCACATCGTCAGCCAGCTAATACCTGACGGGCTATATGAGTCCAGATATGGCTGACATTTCGATGATCACGTGACAACAAAAGCGCGTACAGGGAGCTATCGGTACGACCATATCCAATTAATCATTCCATCATGGGACGACCAATTGACGTGCAGAGTGCCGGTCTGAATGCGACACAGCAAGGCCGTATCAGGGGAGTTGGGGAATTGACAGAAGATATTTTTGGTGAGCACAAATAATAATGCCGCCTCATGGGCGGCATCATTCATGATTGATCCCGTGGATCAGATCAGGAAATCATTCAGATCCTTGCCCAGTGCCACTTGTTCGGCAATGGCTTTCGGCATGCGACCTTGACCGGTCCAGGTTTTCTCCTGGCCATCTTCCTGGTACTTGTACTTGGCAGGACGCGGGGCACGCTTGCTCTTGGTCGCACCCGCAGCGGCAGCCGGGGCGGCGGCGCTGTTCAGCAGCTCACGGGGATCGATACCGGCCTGCTGCAGCATTTCAGTGAACTCGCTCAGCTTGCGCTGACGCTCTTCCTGTTCGGCACGCTCTTGTTCAACAGACTCGGCACGCTCGTTATATACCAGCTCGAACTTTTCTTTTGCTTCTTGCAGCTGTTCAAACGGCAATTCACGGATGGCAGCGCGCAGGCTGCGAATGTTCAGCAGAACTTTCAGAAACTCGTTCATTACTTCCTCACAGAATTATTTTTGTTTGTCACAGGGATAACACAGCTTGAGAATAGCACGGCTGTTTGATGACAACATAATGATTTTATAGCCGCTGTCACTTTCTTAACAAAAAGTGCGGCTGAATATACCGCTGACTTTATTCAGCCATTACCCATTACGTCACGCCAGCTCATCTTTTGCCATGCAATTCCCCATACCGGGTATGGCAAATAGCACAGATGTGCCCCGTTATATTTTCCATCACAGTTGCGACCGCTATTTTTACAATTGGCCACGGTTGTTAAAACCTGACTCACCCACATGAGACTCAAGGTAGACGATTGACACTATATATTACCGGCAGCGTCCGCTCGTTACTGCCGGCAATGCAGCTCTACAACCATGATCTGATCAGTCGCAGGGCGCTGGCGCCCTATTCCAGGATCAACCGCCGCCAGGGGCCGGTGATCTCGCAGTGGCCGGTTTCTGCCGTATTTTGCCATCCCAATCGATGGTAAAAGGCCAGCGCCGCCGTGTTGTGGGTCGCCACCTTGAGCGAGGCGGGCTTTTGAAAAGAGGCCAACCCGTGACTCAGCAGGGCCCGCCCCACCCCCTGCCCATGCCAGTCGGCCGAGACATAGAGGTGGTGAACGAAGCTTTCATCTCCCCAGATGGAGACAAACCCGCAAGGCGCTCCCCCCTGCTCGGCTACCCAGATCTGCTCGCCCCGGGTCTGCTCGTCAAAATCTTCCAGCCGAAAATGCGCGGGATCGACCCAGTGAAAAGTCTGCCGCCGCCCTTTGAGAAACAGCTGCGCCAGCTGGGGAATATCCGTCTCTTGCATGACTCTGATCATCAAAGCGTCCTTGTCATTGTGACTGCCTGATCCCACTCTCAATGGAACACAGGCACCATGTCAAATCGCACGGGCATAATAGTCTCTCGGCGATGGCAGGGGTGTGACACACCTCTGTCCATTTCATGAGCCATGGGACTATACTGCCTGAGTCCCATGTATGGATGGTTTGAGGCTCGCTGATTTATGGATAACAAGCAGATAGAAGGCAACATCTTTGTTCCGGCCCATATCGACGATGTCTGGCGCGCCTGGACAACTGAGAGTGGCCTGCGCAGTTTTCTGGCGCCGGAGTGCCTGATGGTGCCCGAACCGAATGGTCCCTTCGAAATCTATTTCAGACCCGATGCCCCGCTGGGTGAACGTGGCAGCGAAGGTTGCCGGGTGATGGCCGTCATGCCCCACGACCTGCTCAGCTTCAGCTGGAATTTCCCGCCCTCCCTGCCCCACATCCGCCTGCAGAAGACCCAGGTCAGCCTGCGGTTCGTGCCGGAAGGCCAGGGCACCCGGCTCTACTTCCTGCAAACCGGCTGGGCCAACGACCCGGACTGGGATCAGGGCTACGCCTACTTTCGTGAAGAGTGGCTGGAAACCAGCCTGCCGCGCCTGCAATACCGCTTCACCCACGGCCCCATCGACTGGAACAACCCGCCGGACAAGCAGCAACTGAAATCCCTGGCTCAATAAGAGCCCATATAAAGAAGAACACCGCCAACTGGCGGTGTTTCTTTTTTCATGCTGATCAGACTCGGCGCACGCTGACTCATACCCCCAGCCGGTCGCGCAGGGTGTACCAGGCGGCGCCGGCGGCGGTGAAGGGGATGCGGAACAGGCGGCCACCCGGGAAGGGGTAGTGCGGCAGTTTGGCAAAGGCATCGAAGCGCTCAGCCTGACCGCTCAACACCTCGGAGAGCAGCTTGCCCGCCAGATGGGTACAGGTGACGCCATGGCCACTGTAGCCCTGCATGTAGTAGATGTTGGAGCCGATACGGCCAAACTGCGGCAGCCGCGACAGGGTGAGCAGGAAGTTGCCGGTCCAGGTGTACTCCACCTTGACGTCCGCCAGCTGGGGGAAGGTTTTCAGCATCTTGGGGATGATCAGCCGCTCGATGTCCGCCGGATCCCGCGCCCCATAGACCACGCCACCGCCATAGATCAGCCGGTGATCACCGGAGGTACGGTAGTAGTCGAGCAGGTAGTTGCAATCTTCCAGGCAGTAGTTTTGCGGCAGCAGCGAGCGGGCCCGCTCCTCCCCCAGCACCTCGGTGGCGATCACCTGAGTGCCGCAGGGCATGCTCTTGCCGGCAAGCTCAGGCACCAGATTGCCGAGATAGGCGTTGCCAGCCACCACCACGAAGCGCGCCTTTACCGCCCCCTTGGCAGTCTTGACCAGCGCAGGCGTGCCCGGGGTGATGCTGATGACGGCGGACTGCTCAAAGATCTTGCCCCCCTGCAAGCGGATGGCCTCCGCCTCCCCCAGCGCCAGGTTGAGGGGGTGGATGTGGCCGCCGCTCTTGTCGAGCAGGGCACCGACGTAGCGATCGCTCGCCACCACCTCGCGCACGCCGTCGGCATCGAGCAGCTCCAGCTTGTCATTGCCCCACTTCTCCCAACGCGCCTGCTGCGCCTTGAGCTCGTGCAGCTGCTTCTCGGTCTCGGCGGCAAAGACACCGCCCTCCTGCAGATCGCACTGGATGTTGTAGCGCTTGATCCGCTCGCGGATGATTTGGCCCCCCTCAAACAGCATGGAACCGAGCAGCCTGGCCTGATCCGGCGGGCAGTTCGCTTCTATGGTGTCGATGTCACGGCTGTAAGAGTTGACGATCTGGCCACCGTTGCGACCGCTGGCGCCAAAGCCCACCCGGGCCGCCTCCAGCACCACCACCGAATAGCCCTTTTCCACCAGGTGCAGCGCGCTGGAGAGGCCGGTATAACCTGCCCCGATGACGCAGACGTCGCACTCCAGCTGTTCGGTCAACGTCGGATAGGGCGCGTGTTTGTTGGCACTGGCTGCGTAGTAACTGTTTACATGTTCGGTCATGATCCCTGTTTCCTTACCGGTTCTTTTCCCAAACGAGACGATGTCTCGGCACTAGAAGTTGGCCGGGGTGTGGGCGCTGACGATGCGGCACACCTGCCCCGACGGATTGCTGAAACTGTGGGGTTCGCCCGTGTCGATCACGTAGCTGTCCCCGGCGCTGAGCGGATAGGCCTGGCCCGCCACCGTCAGGATCACAGATCCCTCCAGCACGGTGCCCACCTCCTCCCCCAGATGCGTGACCTGGCCGCCGGTGTCGGTACCGGGGGCGTAGGTCTCCAGCATGAAACCGAGCTGGCGGCGGTTGTTGCCGTTGTGCACCAGTTTCATGGAGACCCCCTGGCTGCCCAGCTCGATCAGCTGCTCGGCCTTGATCACCACGCTCGGCGTACCGCCCTCCTCTTCCGCGAAGAAGCGCGACAGCGGCAGTTCATAGACACTGAGCAGCTTTTGCAAAGAGGCCACCGAGGGGCTCACCTTGTCCTGCTCTATCATGCAGATGGCGCCATGGGTCAGCCCGCTCAGCTCGGCGACCCGCCGCTGGGAGAGCCCGAGCCGCCGCCGGGTCGCCGCCAGACGCTCGCCCATGCTCTGCGCCACACCCTTGTCTGTCATGGGGTTGTCGGTCATGGACTGCCAGCGCGTCTCGCCCTGTGGTTGCTGCATTCGGCCACCTCCCTGTGTGCCTGTCAGGTGCCAGCTGGGCACCCGGTTAAAATAGCGAGTCAATCCAACCGGCCTGTTTGTTATCCTGCACAGTGCATGCCGTTCATTATTTTGCACACCCTGCACCGTAAAAACCGGTAAAATCGCTCCAACAGCTCCATTTCTAGCACGCGAGACACAGTTTACTCAAATATATTTAACACTTGAAAAACATTTCAGCTCAATTTATGGTCTTCCTGTGCTTATTATTCTATACGGTGGCGGCGCAGGATGAGCCGGCCCCCTGACCCACAATCGAGGCTTGCTATCTATGTCAGCATCACAACCCGCACTCTCCTTGATCAAATCCCTTGCCTATATAGATGGCCGCTGGTGTGAAGCCGGCGGCGGACGCCGGTTCGAGGTGCACAACCCGGCCACCGGTCAGGTCATTACCCAGGTGCCCGACATGGACGAGGGCGACACCCGCCGCGCCATCGCCGCCGCCCACGCGGCCCAGCCCGGCTGGGCGGCGCTCACCGCCAAGGAGCGCAGCAACCGGCTCTACGCCTGGTTCGAGCTCATCATGGCCAACCAGGAGGAGCTGGCCCGCATCATGACCTGCGAGCAGGGCAAGCCGCTGGCCGAGGCCAAGGGCGAAGTGGCCTATGGCGCCAGCTTCATCCAGTGGTTTGCGGAAGAGGGCAAACGCGCCTACGGCCGCACCATTCCGGGCTTCTCCAGCGATCGCCGGCTGGCCACCATCAAGCAGCCGGTCGGGGTGGTCGCCGCCATCACCCCCTGGAACTTCCCCATCGCCATGATCACCCGCAAGGCGGGCCCGGCGCTGGCCGCCGGTTGCACCATCGTCATCAAGCCGGCCGCCGAGACCCCGCTCTGCGCGCTGGCACTGGCGGCGCTGGCGGAGCAGGCGGGCATCCCGGCCGGGGTCATCAACATCGTCACCAGCCATCAGGCTGCGGCGGTGGGCAACGAGCTGTGCAACAACAAGACGGTGCGCAAACTCTCCTTCACCGGCTCCACCCGCATCGGCAAGCTGTTGATGCGCCAGTGCGCCGACACCATGAAGAAGCTGTCGCTGGAGCTCGGCGGCAACGCCCCCTTCATCGTGTTTGACGACGCCGACCTCGACGCCGCCATCGCCGGCGCACTCGCCTCCAAATACCGCAACGCCGGCCAGACCTGTGTCTGCGCCAACCGCATCCTGGTGCAGGCCGGCATCTACGACGCCTTCGCCGAGAAGCTCACCGCCGCAGTCAAGGCATTCAAGGTGGGCGACGGCATGAGCGAGGGCACCCAGATAGGCCCGCTCATCAACCCGGCCGCCGCCAGCAAGGTGGCCGAGCTGGTCAAACAGGCCACCGCCGCCGGCGCCGAGCTGCTGCTGGGGGGCGAAGCCCACCCCGCCGGCCCGCTCTTCTACCAGCCCACCATTCTGGGCAAGGTCGATAAAACCAACCCCATCCTGCAGGAGGAGATCTTCGGCCCGGTGGCACCGCTGGTGCGTTTCGAGAGCGAAGCCGAGGCCATCGCCCTGGCCAACGACACCCCCTATGGCCTGGCCGCCTACTTCTATGGCCGCGACATCGCCCGCGTCTGGCGGGTGGCCGAGCAGCTCGAATACGGCATGGTCGGCATCAACGAGGGGATCATCTCGACCGAATTGGCCCCCTTTGGCGGCATCAAGGAGTCGGGCCTGGGTCGTGAAGGGGCGACCGAGGGGCTGGAGGAGTACCTCGAGACCAAATACCTCTGCTTCGGCGGCATCCGCTAGGCAGTCACATCTTGCGCCGGCGGCCGGGCCTGCAACAGGGGCCCGCCACCCGCCGGCGCAGCCATATCAGTTCACAAGGACGAAGTGAGTGCTCCCAAGGGGCCTCGCCACATTGAGACAGGGGCCCCCGGCCCCTCAGGGAGGAAAGATGAGTCAGTCAGCATCAAACAAGGCGTGGCAAGCGCGCCGTGAAGCCGCCGTGGTCAACGGCGTCGGCACCCTGCTGCCGGTGTTTATCGAGCGGGCGCAAAACGCCGAGCTGTGGGATGTGGAGGGCAACCGCTACATCGATTTTGCTTCCGGCATCGCCGTGCTCAACACCGGCCACAACCACCCGAAAGTAGTGGCGGCGGTACGCGCGCAGCTGGAAAAATTCAGCCACACCTGCTTCCAGGTCACCCCCTACCCCGGCTATATCGAGCTGGCGGAAAAATTGAATGCTCTGGTGCCCGGCCCCACCCCGAAACGCACCCTGTTTCTCTCCACCGGTGCCGAGGCGGTGGAGAACGCCATCAAGATCGCCCGCGCCCACACCGGCCGCAGCGGCACCATCGCCTTCAAGGGGGGCTTTCACGGCCGCACCATGATGGGGATGGCGCTCACCGGCAAGGTGGTGCCCTACAAGACTGGCTTCGGCCCCTTCCCGGGAGAGGTCTATCACCTGCCCTTCCCGAGCGACTATCTGGGGGTGAGCGAGGCCGATGCACTGGCCGCGCTGGATCTCTGCTTCAGCTCGGATATCGAGCCGACCCGGGTCGCCGCCATCATCATCGAACCGGTGCAGGGTGAAGGGGGCTTCTACCCCGCCTCCGCCAGCTTCATGCAGCGCCTGCGCCAGCTGTGCGATCAGCACGGCATCCTGCTCATCTGCGACGAGATCCAGAGCGGTTTCTGTCGCACCGGCAAGACCTTCGCCACCGAACATGCCGGCATCGAGCCGGACATCATGACCCTGGCCAAGAGCCTGGCCGGCGGCTTCCCGCTCTCCGCCGTGGTGGGCAAGGCGGAGGTGATGAACGCCGCCAAGCCGGGTGGCCTGGGCGGTACCTATGCCGGCTCCCCCATCGCCTGCGCCGCCGCCCTGGCGGTGCTGGAGGTGATCGAAGAGGAGCAGCTCAACCAACGGGCCCAGGCTCAGGGCCAGCAGATCAAGGCCCGTCTGCAGCAACTGGCGGAGCGTTTTGACTGCATCGGCGACATCCGCGGCCCCGGCGCCATGGTGGCCATGGAGCTGGTCAAACAGCGCGATGCGGCCAGACCGGATGCCGACCTCACCAAGCGGCTGGTGGCCGAGGCGGGCAAGCGTGGGCTGGTGCTGCTGGCCTGCGGTGTGCGCGCCAACGTCATCCGCTTCCTGGCGCCGCTGACGGCCTCGCCGGCCCTCGTCGACGAGGGGCTGGATCTGCTCGAGCAGGCCCTGCTGGCAGCCCAGGGCTGATCAGAACCGTAACATCCGCTCATCAGTGCAAAAAAATGCGTTTTTGCCCCCTTGATATGCTTGTCAAGGGGGCAACACGAATGCACAATGCGCCGCCGCAACAAAGGACCGACCACTTGCTGAGTCAGGTTCTTTTTTTGCGGCAAACAAATCCACAACGAGGCCGGAACCGACCGGAAATGATAGCGAGATGGGTTGCCATCTCACGACACCCGCTTCTCTAGTGAGGAACACCATGGGGTATTTCACTGCTTTCCTGCCGGCCCACGCCGGTCTGCGCCGCGTCTCTGGCGCCCCCTATGCCCAGGTTGATACCGTCAGCCTGATCCCTTCGGCCCGGATTGAGGGGAAAGCACAATGAATGCCCAACCCGTCGGCCTGAAAAAAAGCCTCAAACTGTGGCACGTGGTCATCATGGGGCTGGCTTACCTGACCCCCATGGCCGTGTTCGACACCTTCGGCATCGTCACCGAGATCACCGAAGGCCATGTGCCCACCGCCTACCTGTTCGCCCTCATCGGCATGCTGTTCACCGCCATGAGCTACGGCCACCTGGTTCGCAAGTTTCCCTCGGCAGGCTCCGCCTATACCTATGCCCAGAAGGTGTTTCACCCTTACGTGGGTTTCATGGTGGGCTGGGTCTCCCTGCTCGACTACATGTTCATGCCGATGATCAACATGCTGCTGGCCAAGATCTACATGGAGGCCCTGTTCCCGAGCGTGGAACCCTGGACCTACATTCTCGGTCTGGCCACCGTCATGACCCTGCTCAACCTGCGCGGCATCAAGCTGGTGGCCAACTTCAACAGCCTGATCGTCATCATGCAGTTCAGCATCATCGCCGTCTTCATCGGCCTCATCGCCTGGGGTGTCTACCATGGCGAGGGGCTCGGCACGGTGGCGAGCAGCCGTCCCTTCTTCTCCGAGCACATGAATGTGGCCCCTCTGCTGACCGGCGCCTCCATTCTCTGCCTGTCGTTCCTCGGCTTTGACGCCATCACCACATTGAGCGAAGAGACCCCGGACGCCTCCCGGGTGATCCCCCGCGCCATCGTGCTGACGGCGCTGATCGGCGGCGTGCTGTTCATCTCCGTCTCCTACTTCCTGCAGCTGTTCTTCCCGGACATCTCCCGCTTCCAGCAACCGGATGCGGTGCTGCCGGAGATCGCCCTCTATGTGGGCGGCAAGCTGTTCCAGGCGGTGGTGCTGGTCTGCACCACGGTGGCGGTGCTGGCCTCCGGGCTCGCCTCCCACGCCGGCGTGTCGCGCCTGCTCTACGTGATGGGGCGGGATCGCGCCCTGCCGAGCCGCTTCTTCGCCTACGTTCACCCGACCTGGCAGACCCCGGCCCTGAACGTGCTGCTGGTGGGGGTACTGGCCCTCTCGGCGGTGTCGTTCGATCTGGAGATGGCGCTGGCGCTGATCAACTTCGGCGCCCTGGTGGCCTTCACCTTCGTCAACCTGGCGGTGATCGCCCACTTCTACGTCAAGCTCGGTCACAACAAGACGCTGCGGGACCATCTGGTGTTCCTGCTGCTGCCCCTGTGCGGGGCCGCCTGCATCGGCGTGCTCTGGCTCAACCTGGAGCCGGCCTCCTTCGAACTGGGGCTGATTTGGGCCGCACTCGGCGCCCTCTATCTGCTGCTGCGCCTCACCGTGTTCCGGGTCCAGCTGCGCCGGCCCGAAACCGACGCCTCTTAAGCCTCCTTTGCATTCACTGCGCCCGCCCTCTGCGGGCGCTTTTTTTTCCCCTGTCAGCCCTGCGCAACAGCCATGTTCGCGCGTGACCTGCGTCGCTGCAGCCCCCGTCAACACTGGCTGCCAGCCCGGTGGCACAGCCCGACCTGACCCAGGTCAACAAAATCCCCCGACCGGGGCTTTTTTGCTTGTGTCCTCCCCCCCCTGAGGGCACAATACGCCGCCCCTGAGAGCCGATGTTTTTTGCAGCATCGGTTCTTCGTTTTTTAGGGGAAAACCACATTCACCAAGAGGCCGGACTTTGTACCGGAATTGATATCGAGATTGCCAGGCAATCTCCCGACGTTGTGAGGAAAAACATGGGGCATTTCACTGCTTTCCTGCCGGTGCCCGCCGGCGTACGCCACCCGTCTGTGCCGCAGACCGGCGTCCCCTGTGTCCAGCGACGCGCTGCGTCCCTGATCCCGTCCCCCTTCGCCGACCTGGCGATCGCAGAGGAGAAAGCGTGATGGCCGGTGCCAAGCTGCTCAAGACGCTCACCCTCTTCCAGGTAGTGGTGATGGGTCTGGCTTACCTCACCCCCATGGCGGTATTCGATACCTTTGCCATCGTCGGTGACATTACCGAAGGCCGCGTCGCCACCGCCTATCTGCTGGCGCTCGGCGGCATCCTGCTGACCGCCTTCAGCTACGGCCATCTGGTGCGCCGCTTCCCCTCCGCGGGCTCGGCTTATACCTATGCCCAGAAGGTGTTCAACCCCTACATCGGCTTCATGGTCGGCTGGTCCTCCCTGCTCGACTATATGTTCATGCCGATGATCAACATCCTGCTGGCCAAGATCTACCTGACCGCCATGTTCCCCGGCGTCGAGCCCTGGATCTTCATCTTCGGTCTGGTGACCGTGATGACCTTCCTCAACCTGCGCGGCATCAACCTGGTGGCCAACTTCAACGGCGTCATCGTCTTCATCCAGCTCGCCATCATCACCGTCTTCCTCGGCCTGATGGGCTGGGGCATCTATCACGGTGAAGGGGCGGCGACCCTGCTGAGCAGCCGGCCGTTCCACTTCGAGTCGGCCGGCATGGTGCCGCTGTTTACCGGCGCCACCATCCTCTGCTTCTCGTTCCTGGGCTTTGACGGCTTGAGCTCGCTTTCCGAAGAGACCCCCAACGCCGGCAAGGTGATCCCGCGCGCCATCGTGCTGACCGCGCTGATCGGCGGCATCATCTTCGTGGCCGTCTCCTACTTCCTGCAGCTCTACTTCCCGGATCTGGCCCGCTTCAAGGAGCCAGACGCCGTGCTGCCGGAGATCGCCCTCTACGTCGGCGGCACCCTGTTCCAGAGCGTGGTGCTGGTGTGCACCACGGTCGCCGTGCTGGCCTCTGGCATGGCCGCCCACGCTGGCGTATCGCGCATCCTCTACGTGATGGGGCGCGATCGGATGATCCCGGAGCGGGTGTTCGGCTACATCCACCCGAAATTCCGCACCCCGGCCATCAACGTGCTGATGGTGGGCGCCCTGGCGCTCTCCGCGGTGTCGTTCGATCTGGACATGGCGCTGGCGCTGGTGAACTTCGGTGCCCTGGTGGCCTTCACCTTCGTCAACCTGTCGGTCATCGGCCAGTTCTGGGTGCGCGAGAAGCGCAACAAGAGCCTCAAAGAGCACCTGCTGTTCCTGGTGCTGCCGCTGCTGGGCGCCGCCACCATAGGCGCGCTCTGGATCAACCTGGAGCAGAGCTCGCTGGAGCTGGGCCTGATCTGGGCTGGCCTTGGCGTCACCTACCTGTTCCTGCGCCTCGCGGTGTTCCGCATCCCCTTCCGTCAGTACGAAGAGGCGGCCGATACCCAGTAAGGGCGGCAAGAACAAGCACAAATGCAGAAGGGGAGCCATGGCTCCCCTTCTTGCTGTGCACGCCGCGCTCGCGGCCCCGCCCAAAGCAGGCAGGCTGATCAGCCCTGATTGATCACCGCGGTAGCGGCCGCCTTGAGCGGATCCTTGGCCACCGCCTTCACATCCTGCTGGGTCTGCTTGAGCTGCTGGCCGGCCTGATTGACCTTCTGCTGGGTCCCCTGCAGCTGGCTCTTGCCCTCTTTGAGGCCGGCGGTTTTCTGGTCCAGCACGTCCGTGGTGTTCTTCTTCACCTCGGCCTTGGCCTTCTCTTTCTGCTGGCGCACCAGCTTGTCGGTATCGCAGTTGCCCTTGACCCCCAGGGTCGCGTTGAGCGCCTCGTTCTTCACCGCCTTGTCGAGGTTGCACTCGGATTTGAACACGCTCGCCTGCGCACCGGCAGACAGCAGACCCAGGGACAGACACAGCACCCATGCACGCATAACAACATCACTCTCGTTGAGGGAAGGAAAGGGGGCAGCATAGCGCCCTGACTCCCGGCTGCAAGCCGCACGGGGGATCTGCGGTCAAACCGGCCGGGATCCCGGCCTGCTCCGACACCTCCTGTCCAATGGGCCCCGCCTTTCATGTCATCAAAGCATCACAAAAGTGTCACTTTGTCATATTTCTGTCATGGAGCCTTGGTCTAATGCGCCCGTCCATTTTCACGCAGACTGTCCCAAGAGGCTTCATGCACAGCACCCCATCTTTTGCACAACAGCAGACCCGTCGTACCGGCCCACTGTTCAACTGGCTCGCTGTCATCACTCTGATCTACCTGATCCTGGTTGCCGTCGGCGCCGTCTCCCACGGCTTCAAGGGCTTCTCCGGCGGCGCCGAGGGCGCGGCCCAGATCTTCGCCTTCGCCAGCAACCCCTTCGTCGCCCTGCTGCTCGGCATCCTGGCGACCGCCCTGGTGCAATCTTCCAGCACGGTGACCTCGGTCGTCGTCGGCCTGGTGGCCGGCGGCCTGCCCATCGGCATGGCCATCCCCATGGTGATGGGCGCCAACCTCGGCACCACCATCACCAACACCATCGTCTCTCTCGGTCATATCCGGGATCGGGGCGAGTTTCGCCGCGCCTTTGCCGCCGCCACCGTGCACGACTTCTTCAACCTGCTGGCGGTGTTCATCTTCCTGCCGCTGGAACTGATGTTCGGCCTGCTGCAAAAGAGCGCAGAGGCGCTGGCCGACCTGCTGGCGGGCTCCGCCGACATGTCGATGCAGGGGATGGACTTCATGAAGCCGCTGCTCTCCCCGGCCCTCACCTTCATCGACGGCCTGGTAGCCTTCCTGCCGGGCAAAGGGCCAGCCATCGCCACCATCTGCATCGGCATCCTGCTGATCCTCGGCTGCGTCACCTGGCTCGGCAAGGTGCTGCAACGGGTGCTGGTGGGCCGTGCCAGAGATCTGCTGCACCGGGCGCTGGGCCGCGGCCCGCTCACCGGCATCGCCTCCGGCACCCTGGTCACCGTGATGGTGCAGTCCTCTTCCACCACCACCAGCCTGATGATCCCGCTGGCCGGCGGCGGCGTATTCAGCACCCGTCAGCTCTACCCCTTCACCCTGGGCGCCAACATCGGCACCACCATCACCGCCCTGCTGGCCGCCACCGCCATCAGCGGCGCCGGTGCCAAGCTGGCGCTGACCATCGCCCTGGTGCACGTGCTGTTCAACCTGTTCGCCGTGGTGCTCATCTACGGGGTGCCCTTCCTGCGCGAGCTGCCGGTCAAGGCGGCCGAGGGGCTGGCCCGGGTCGGCAGCGAGAACAAGCTGCTGGCGCTCGGTTACGTGGCAGGCCTCTTCTTCGCCCTGCCCGCCCTGATGATGGTGGCCGCCAAGTAACGACAGGGGCCGGGGGATGCGCTGCGTCCCTCGGTTCTGACTCTGGCTCAGGCTTTGCCCGTCCAGTCACATCTTGCCGCCCGCCGGCTCGCCCTCGCCTCCCGGCTGGGATAAGATGCCGCTCTCACTGCCCTTTCGGCATTTCACGACATAGGGATACCCGATGAAATTCGTTTTGATCGCGCTGCTGGTTGCCGGCGTCGCCTACTACTTCTACTCGAGCAGCAACAACAAGAAGCAGGCCGTGGAAAACGTGCGCAAGGGCGCCGAGTTCCTCGCCGCCAACAAGGAAAAACCCCTGGTGACCACCACCGCCTCCGGCCTGCAGTATGAAGTGCTGACCCCGGGCACCGGCACCGTTCACCCTACCGCCACCAGCAAGGTGAAGGTGCACTACGAGGGCAAGCTGCTGGATGGCACCGTCTTCGACAGCTCGGTCGCCCGCGGCGAGCCCATCGAGTTTGGCCTCAACCAGGTGATCGCCGGCTGGACCGAAGGGGTGCAGCTGATGGTGGAAGGGGAGAAGACCCGCTTCTACATCCCCGCCAACCTGGCCTACGGCGATCGCGCCGCCGGCAAAATTCCGCCGGGATCTGTATTGATCTTCGATGTGGAACTGCTGGGTATTCAGTAAGCCGGCCAGATCCCACCCAGCGCCCGTGCTGATCTTCGACATGGAACTGCTGGGTATTCAGTAAGTTGTTGATGGCAGGCCTGTCGCCTGTTTGATCTCCCAGGGCCGGCCACTGCGCCGGCCTTGTTATTGGTGACCCCCCCTCTTTCCCACCCATCACTATCAACCAATAGTGAACAGTGCTTATTCATTACGCTGGATTGTTAACTTCATTATCGGGGCAGATAATGACCATATCGTCAGTGGCATGTCGCCCTGGCCCACAGTTTTCGGTGCGCCGCGCACCGGCACAACGCATATGGAGTCTGTCATGTCTATCGCCCCCGTCTGGTTCATCTCCCATGGCGCCCCGGATCTGGTTCTGCGCGACCAGCCGGCGACCCATTTCCTCAAAAATTTGCGCCTTGGCGATCTCAAGGGGCTGGTGGTCATCTCGGCCCACTGGTTTACCCGCAGCGAGCTGCAGATCAACGTCGAGCCCAACCCGGCCTTGATGTACGACTTCTACGGCTTCCCCGAGCCGCTCTACCACATCCGCTGGCCGGCCAGCAGCCCGCGCTGGCTGCAGGAGGCGGTGAGCGATCAGCTGCTGCTGGCGGGCCTGCCCGCCGAGCCGGTGCGCCGCGAGCTGGATCACGGGGTCTGGTCGCCGCTCTCGCTGATGGATCCCGCCAGCAGCGTCCCGCTGGTGCAGCTCTCCATCCCGGCCAGCTTCACCCCGCGCCAGCTGTGGCAACTGGGGGAGGCGTTGCAACAGCTGCGCGCCCAGGGGATCGGCATCCTGGCCTCCGGCGCCATCACCCACAACCTGCGGGCACTGGGGCCGGAAAACTCGCCGGTGCCGGGCTGGGCCCGCAGCTTCGTCAACTGGCTGGAGCTGACCATGAGCGAGGGCGATCGGACCGCGCTGGAAGATTACCGGGCACGGGCGCCGGGGGCGGTGGAATCCCATCCCCACGACGATCACCTGCGACCACTGTTTGTGGCGCTCGGCGCCGCCGGCCAGGACAAGCCGGTCAAGCTGCACGACAGCTGGGATGGCGGCAGCCTCTACATGGGCTCCTATCGCTTCGGTTGAGCCCAGACAACGCAAGATGGCGGGTCGCTTCCCGCCATTTTTTATGGCGCCAGCACTGACAAACTGCTGAATAGAGGTTCATTGTCCGCCGCTCTTCGGTAGAATCGCCGCTTTCGATCACCATCTGACCAGCGGGAGGGGCACAAGCCGGCAATGAACCTTATTCGACCCCTGCTGCTGCTCTGCCTGCTGTTTCCCCTCTGCGCCCAGGCGCTCACCCTGCACAGCCGTCACTACCTGCAGAACAGCCCGGCCCCCACGCAGGCGGCCGAACAGCAGTGGTTGGCCCAACACCAGCTGCTGCGCGTCGGTGTGCTGCGCCACGACTACCGCCCGTTCGCCATGACCGGGCCGGACGAGCACTTCGAGGGGATCTCCGCCGACTATCTCGACATCGTCGCCAAGACCCTGCAAAAGCCGGTCGAGCTGCGGGTGTTCGACGACAAGCGCAGCGCACTGGCGGCGCTGCGGGCGGGGGAGCTTGACCTCGTCAATCTCGGCAACCTCAGCCTGAGCGGCCCCGACCAGGCGGGCATCGCCCTCAGCCAGCGCTATTTCAGCAGTGCCCCCGTCTTCTCGGCGCTCGCCGCCGAACAGGGCCCGCTGCTGCTGCCGGGCCAGCGGGTCGCCACCGTGCAGGGTTATGTGGACGAGGCCGCCTTCAAGCGCTACTACCCGGATCTGGTGCTGGTCAACTACCCCTCCAACGTGGCGGCCTTCGATGCGGTCTTCTTCGGCCGCGAGCCGCTGTTGCTAAGCGACCCCCACTCCCTGCACTACCTCAACAGCGAGCGCTTCGACAAGATCCGGCAGCGCAGCCAGGCGCAGCCCGCCATCGCGGCAGACGGCTTTCGCTTTGCGGTCTCGGCCGACAGCCCCCGGCTGCTGGCGCTGCTCAATCACGCCCTGGCGGGGGTGAGCGACATCACCCACAGCCTCATCTTCAGCCAGTGGAACGGCCCCATCCGCGACATCGTCGAGCGCCCCAGCGATCTCTACAGCGCAGAGGAGCGCGCCTGGCTGGCGACGGCCGGCCCGGTCAGGGTGTGGTTGATGGACGATCTCTACCCCTACGGGGTGCGCGACTACGACAACCAGCTCACCGGCATGTCGGTGGAGATGCTGGAGAAGATCAGCCGGCGCTCCGGCCTGCGCTTCGAGTTCGTCAGTTATGGCTCGGAGCTCACGCGCAACGAGGCCCTGCTCAGGGGCGAGCTGGATCTCATCGGCGCCATCTCCCGCCCGGTGGCCGAGAGCTACCGGCTGCGCCCCTCCCTGCCCTATGCCACCGACGACATCTATGTGCTGGTGGCACGCAAGGGGGATGCCTTGAGCGGCGATCTGGCACAACTCGCCGGCAAGCGGGTGGGCAGCACTCACTACAACCCCATCGCCCGGCGGCTCGACAACAGCCGGGTGAGCTATCTGGAGAGCGCCGACGAGGCGATGGCGGCGGTCGACGACGGCCGGCTCGACGCCGCCATCGTGCCGCTCTATTTTGCCCAGCATGCGGTGGAGTGCGGCCGGCTCAGCCAGATCCGCATCGCCGGCCCCGCCGACAACCAACCTATCCGGATGGGCTTTGCCAGCCTGCCGGGCAACCGGATACTGATGGATGTCATCGACAAGACCATCCTCTCCATCGCTCCCAACGAGCTGGCCACCATGAGCTACCAATGGCGCAACCGCAAACTGCCGGCGCCCACCTTCATGGAGCGCAACGCCCCCTACTTCTACCTGCTGCTGGCCGGCCTGTTCGCCATCGCCCTGCTGCTGCTCTATCGCAATCGCATGCTCAACCGGCTGGCCCGCTCGGAGCAGGCCTCCCGCCGCCAGCTGGAGGAGCACGTGCGCTTCATCGAGGCGCTCGGCGAGAGCCTGCCCCACCCCATCGTGGTGCGTGACAAGCGCGGCAAGGTGATCCTCTGCAACAGCAAGTACCTGGCCATCCTCAACGCCCCCATCGAGCGGGTGCTCGGCACCTCGTTTGCCGAGGGGCTCAAGGGGCTGCTGGGCGCCGAGGCCATCACCACCCTGGAGCAGGATTTTCAGCAGGTGCTGCAAAGCGGTAGCCCCATCTTGTCGGATCGCATCTTCAGCCAGCGCGGCCCGCGCCAGTTCGTCTACCACTGGATGGTGCCCTACTTTGACTACCGCGGCGCCATCAGCGGGGTGATCAACGGCTGGATCGACATCACCGAGCGCAAGACCATGGAGGAGGCGCTGCGCCGCGCCAAGGAGCAGGCCGACCGCGCCAGCCGCGCCAAGAGCGACTTTCTGGCCACCATGAGCCACGAAATCCGCACCCCCATGAATGCCATCCTCGGCATGCTGGAGCTGGCGAGCCAGGATCCCGCCCTCGCCCCCAACACCGGCGAGCAGCTGCGCATCGCCTCCGAATCCGCCAACGGCCTGCTGGATCTCATCGGCGACGTGCTGGACATCTCCAGCATCGAGTCGGGCCAGCTGACCCTGGCCCCCGAGCCGTGCGAGCTGGCGCCGCTGCTGCAATCGGTGGCTCGCGCCTTTGCGGGCATGGCCGAGCAGAAGGGGCTCAACTACCGGGTCGAGCTGGATCCCCTGCCGCGGGTGCTGATCGACGGGCCGCGCCTGCGCCAGATCGTCTTCAACCTGCTCGGCAACGCCATCAAGTTCACCGAGCGGGGAGAGGTGAGCCTGCAGGCCAGCCTCGTGGGGAGCGCGCAGCAACCCCAGTTGCACCTGCTTATTCGCGACAGCGGGGTGGGCATCGCCCCCGACAAGCTGCCCGGGCTGTTCAACCCCTTCTACCGCGCCCACGACCCCTACCAGTTTGCCGGCACCGGTCTTGGCCTCAACATCGCCCGCATGCTGTGCCAGCTGATGGGGGGCAAGATAGCGGTCAGCAGCGAGCTTGGCGCCGGCACCGAACTCAGGATCCGGCTGCCGCTCACCCCGCTGGCGCCAGAGCCAAAGCCAGCGTGCGAGCCGTTGCCTGCGCCGCTCGATGCCACGTCGGCCATGGTGCCCTCCCCCAAGCGCCCCTCATCCCCTGCCGCCGCCGGCCGGCTGCGGGTGCTGGTGGTGGACGACAACCACGCCAACCAGGTGCTGCTGCGCCAGCAGCTCAAGCACCTGGGCCACGAGGTGAGCGTGCGCGGCAACGGCGCCGAGGCGCTGCGGGCCATCCAGAATCAGGACTTCGAGCTCATCATCACCGACTGCCAGATGCCGCTGATGGATGGCTTCGAGCTGACCCGCCGCCTGCGCGCCCGCGGCCACACCCTGCCCATCTGGGGCTTTACCGCCCACGCCACCGCGCGCGAGCGGGAGCGGTGCCTGGCCGCCGGCATGGACGAGTGCCTCTACAAGCCCATCGGCCTGGCCCGGCTGCGCACGGCCCTCGCCAGCCTTGAGCAGAGCAGTACCAGCGCCCTGAGCCCGGTCTGATTATCTGGGCCGGATGGCGTGGGCTGTGCTCCCGCCGTATCCGCTCCAGCCGTGCCCGCTTCAGTCCTGTCAGCCCGATCTTCGTCACACCCTCGCATGCTCACGCCGGCCCTCAGCGCCTTCGGGCTGGAGTCTGCCAGCGGCAGGGTGTGTAATAGCCGTTTGTGTTTGGCGACGACCCGGAACCCCATGCAACTCAAACCCCTTCTCAAGGGGCGCTTTCAGCCCCACTGGCAAGCCGGCCACGATCTCATCGAACAGGTGGTCAGCTCCTGCATCACGGAGCGGCGTCTCATCCCCGAGGGGGAGCCCCTGATGCGCCAGGGCGAACCGCTGCGGGATCTGGTGCTGGTCAAGAGCGGCCGCATCGCCATGGGCCACACCGCCATGAATGGCCGCCGCTTTCAGCTCGGCACCCTTGAGTGCGACCACCAGCTCTTTGGCGAGATGGAGTTCTTCACCGGCTACCGCTGCCAGCTCGACATCATCGCCGAGGAGCCACTGGAAGTGGCCCGCATCGACGGCGAGCAGCTGGAGCAGGCGCTGGTCGCCCACCCCAAGGTGGCGCTCTTCTTTGCCACCGCCATTGCCATCGACTATCAGGACACGGTGGATATCTTCACCTGCCGCATGCTCTACCCCATCAGCTACAACATCGCCCTCGACCTCTATCACAGCCACTGTCACGACAATCCGGTGAGCGGCTTTCGCAAGGGGTATCAGGAGGCGGAACGCTTCGGCACGACCGACCGGGTCTACCGGCGGGCGGTGAAAGAGCTGATGGAGAAGGGACTGGTGGAGCGCGGTGAGGAGGGGTTGCAGATCCGCGATCTGGCGGGGCTCAGGGCCTTTCTGGAGCAGCCATAAGTCGCGGGTATCAGTTGCCGGTTAAAGACAAAAAAAGAGGGGCGGTCGATACCGCCCCTCTTGCTGTTTACTCTCCCGCTCAGGCGAGACAAGGCTGCGGCCGGGCCATGCGCAGCGAGGCCACCAACATGGCGAGGATCACGCCATAGATAAGCGGGATGGCGTACATCACCGCCTGCAGACCGATCACCTGCTCGAACAGGGCGCTGATGGCCGGGCTGAACATGGCCCCCGCACTGCCGCTGATAAGGATGTAGGAGACGTTCTTGCTCGATGCCTGCCGCACAAACGACACCCCGTAGGCGATAAAGGCGTTGTAGAGCGCGGCGCAGACAAAGCCGTAACCGTAGGTGAGGTATGGCAGCTGGCTCAGGTTGTCGGTGGTGACGATCAGCGCCGTCATCCCCATCGCCAGCGTGATGATCACCAGGAGGAAGGTGCGGATCGCAACGCGGGTCACGATGGCGGTCGAGACCAGCGCGCCGAGCAGGGCCGCCGTCCAGTACTGGGTGATGATGTTGCCCGCCTCCTCGAAGGGGATGCCGAACTTGTTCTTCACGAACATGGGCGCCCAGGTGAGGAAGGTGTAGAGCGCCAGCATGCCCAGAAAAAGCCCCACCCCGCCGCTGATGATGCCGAGGTTCCACTCCGAGTGCTCGTTGCCGGCGCTCTCGCCGCCCGCCTCGCAGCTGCGAAAGTTGGTCAGCACCGCCACCAGCATGGTCGCCAGCGCCACCACCCCCACCGCCAGATAGCTCCAGCTCCACGCCATGGCGTGAGTCAGGGTGTAGGTAGTGATAAGCGGAAAGACCACCCCGGCCACGTTGAAGGTGGCATCCTGCACCACCAGCATGGTGCTCTGCATCCGCGCCTGCCAGACGCTCACCACCAGGGTCCCCGCAATGCAGAGCCCCACCCCGCCGCACAGGCCAATTACCGTCATGGCCGCCATCACCACATAGAGCGAGCCGGTCAGATGGAGCGCGGCCGCCGCCAGCGCGATCAGGCCGTAGCAGAGCAGCGTCATCCGCTTGAGGCCCACTTTCTCGATGAGGAAGAAGGCGGCAATGGTGCCCGCCAGCGCCCCGCCGTTGAGCAGGGAGAAGATGGAGGCCACCTGATTGACGTCGGCGCCGAACTTGGCGGCGATGGGGTCAATCAGCATGCCGAACTGGGTCGCAAAACCGGCCATCACAAAGTTGGCCAGGAAGCTGATGGCAGTGAGGGAGAGCTTATTGTTCATATTGGATCTCTCTTGGGGTCAGGGTGCGTGCAGGGTTGGGCGGGGCCGCGGCGCTTACAGCGCGGTGTGCAGCGCCAGCTCGATCATCTGGTTGAAGGAGAGTTGCCGCTCGGAGGCACTAGTCTCTTCACCGGTCAGGCAGTGGTCGGAGACAGTCAGGATGGCGAGCGCCTCGATCCCCTGCTGATGGGCCAGCCCGTAGAGACCGGCCACCTCCATGTCGATGCCGAGCACGCCGAACTTCTCCAGCGCCGGAATCAGGTTGTCGTCTGGATCGTAATAGAGGTCGCCGGTGAAGATATTGCCCACCTTGACCGGAATCGCCTTCTCCTGCGCCTTGGTAAACGCCTTGTGCAGCAGGGCGAAGTCGGCCGAGGTGGCCATCTGGTAACCGGCGCTGCGCTTGGCATTGGTCGGGGAGTCGGTGCCCGCCGCCTGCGCCAGAATGACGTCACGCATCTGCACGTGGCGCTGGGTCGCCCCCAGACTGCCGATGCGGATGATGCGCTTGACCCCGAAGTCGTTCACCAGCTCGTGAGCGTAGAGCACCATGGAGGGGATCCCCATGCCGTGGCCCATCACCGAAATGCGCTGGCCGTTGTAGTAGCCGGTGTAGCCCAGCATGTTGCGCACATTGGTCACCTCGCGCGCATCGGTCAGAAAGGTCTCGGCGATATAGCGGGCCCGCAGCGGGTCCCCCGGCATGATGACGGTCTCGGCGAAATCGCCCGGGTTGGCATTGATATGAGCGGTCATTATTGTTGTGCTCCAGTTTGACTCGTGTGGATGAGGGCATCCTAGCCCCCGCCCCCTCGCCCCTTGCAGGACAAAAGTCCTGTTGCCCCGATCGAGATCCCAGTTCCGGCAACTTCTCCATGGCAGCCCCGCTTGCCCCCCTCCACCACCGCTTATTGGCTCTTAATCAGCCCAGCCCTTGCGGCAAGGGCCGTGTCACCCGCCCAGCAATAACGCCCCTGCGCCCCAAAAAGCGCGGGGGGCCTGCTGGCCCCCCGCAAACACACCGGACAAGAAAACCCCTTACTTGGCGGCGCTATCCTTCACGCACTTCTGGACAAAGCTGTTCTTGGCCGCGCCAGCCAGCTTCTTGTCGGCCGCCGCCTTCTCGCACTTGGCCGCCGGATCGATCGCCGCCCCCGTCTTCACGCACTTCTGGATAAAGCTGTTCTTGGCCGCACCGGCCAGCTTCTTGTCAGCCGCGGCTTTCTCGCATTCGCCGCTCACAGCACCGGCGGCATCTTTCACGCACTTGCCGACAAAGCTGGTCTTGGCGGCGCCCGCCAGTTTTTTCGCCGCGGCCTGCGCCTCGCACTGCAACTGGGCAGCGTCGTTGGCAAAGACCGGATTGGCCAGCAGCACGCTGCCGCAGAGCAGGCCGAACAGGATGGCAATACGCTTCATATGACGTTCCTTATTGTGATGTGTTGGCATGGTGACCCGTTTGCATGATGATCTGATTGCAAGTAACTGTTATGACAACAGCTGATTGTTGCCGCAGATCCCTCGCCTTGCCAGCCAGGGCCACGGAGCACAGGGCACCATAGCCCGCACTATAGCGCCGATTGGCTAAGCGGGATTCTCTCCGGCCAGCTCCGCCTTAACGGCAAGCCAGCCACTCTTGTCCCAGCCACGCCCGCCAACCCCCAATAAAATCAAGGGCCATGGGAATCCAGCTTCCTGCCTCTACGATTTCTTGAGCCAGCGCATAAAACGCAGAGATTCCTGATAGTTACGTCACTTTTTGACTGGTGAGAGCAGATTCGATTGGCTTAACATAGCCATCCGGTGCCTATTCATCAGTGATGGGCTGCTGCCCTCGCTGGTCAATGGAGCATATTGGAAGCTGTAATCCATGGGCGGTAGCGTAGGGTTTTGCACAGTGATTGATGCAGTGCGTAGATTGGTGCTGAGCACAGCCCAACATACGTAATGGATAAAACACGCCTTGCTTAGGAGGATGTTGCATCATCTATTTTTCATAGCGCCTGTTGTATTTCAGGGGATTAATTCCTCTTTAGCTCGACAGGCTAATTCCCACCATTAACAGTCACGTAACTTATGAACATATTAAATAAAAACGATAAAAACGATAAAAACGATAAAAACGATAAAAACGATAACGAGTACTATTTTTTAAACGAACTAAAACTAATCCCTGGTGATATAATCCTTGAACGCGGGTTAGGTATTCACTCAAAGTTAATCATGGAAAAAACAAAGGGGAGTTTTTCTCATGCAATGATATATGTAGGGGGCACCCTCATTGAAGCTACCGTACAAGGAGGCGTCTACAGTCGAGTCCCAAATAGAATTGTAGTGCCTAATGGAAATTATTTACGAATTCTCCGCCCAAAAGCAGGCTTAGATGATGAATCTAAAAATAAATTATGTACATATGCCAGAAATATGTGTGGGAGCGCATATAGCATCCGAGAAGCATTGATTGTTACGAATGACAATAAACCTCAATATTCTCTGACACGAGGTCAATTTTGTTCTCGATTGGTTGCGCAGGCATATGCATCTATTGGTATAAATTTATCCTCAAACATAGATTTTTGCTCACCTGCCGATATAGAAAAAAGCTCTATTTTAGAGGAGATTACAGGCATCATCTATAAAGGCACAAAGGCGCAAGCTGACTTTGCTTATGAGAACAGCACCCATAAACAACATCAAAAAAGAGCGGTGAAATGGGTTAGAAAATCAAAGAAAATCCTCTCAAAAGAAAAAATTAAAACAGTTTTTGATCAAACATCAAATAAAAATAGAGACATAGCCACAATCAATGATATATTCATGGCTGTTTATCAAAATAAAGCAAACAGAACTATAGATGAACAAATAGCAGCCGCCATGATATCTACGGGGTATAATCTTGGGCCATTTGATGATATAGAAAGGAACCCTTATAGATATTCAACTCCAAAATTCCATTCTGTTTATAACGACATACCATTACATGAGCGTGAGTTCAATTTAAATAAAGAATATACCAGAGAGAAACATGAGCTTAAACACAGACCAAATAATTATTTGGCCTCATATAATAATCTAAAGGATAACTTGAATAGCCCAACATTCAAAGTTTGTTTTGAAATAGACCTAAACATGATAAAAGCACTCAATGACAGACTAAAAGTTTTGATTGAGTACTGCACCTGTGCAAGTGTAAAACTACCAATGACATCCGATGAAATGCTCATGATTAAGTCACTTGATCGTGCCATACAGTGTGGAGACAACCTTTTTTCACAAACTCCACCATTTTCGTGAACAAAAAAATATGGGATATCCATTTTTCTGAGCCAGCAATTACTTGGCTGGCTCAAGTTTTATCCCCACCTCAGTCGAAAAAAACCGTACGGGTCCATTCCATTATTCCGAATAGTAGGTCATTGCGTTCGTGAAGCTTTTACATGTGACATGGAGTACGCATCATGCGCTGAAGCCCTTTCACTTCAGACTTTGTCACCAGATAGCGTAAATGCCTGACACCGCAGAGCGTCCGGCAAGATATAGCACTATTAAGATCAGTTACTTAGCAGCTAATGTGAGGGGTAACCCAGATAGTTATCCGCCTTATTGCACAGCAGACCGAACGTGAATCAACTTTACCCATACAATAATCCCCCGTTGCCGGGGGATTTTTATTTCTATCGGTTAGCTCGCGGCAAGGGCTCAAGCCAGCAGAAAAGCTCTTAACCGGGTGAACTCTGCTGACAGGTTGTGGGAGAGCTGCGGCAGCTTGGCCAGCGGGCCGGGCAGCGGCATATCCAGACTCAGGTTCTCGTCCACCTACTTCTTGAACTTGTGCAGAGGCTTATACGCTTTTCAGCGTCTGCTTCTTCTCTTCCAACCAATACTCCCTTTCAATCCCCACCCCGGCTACAAAGTCGGGATCGTGGGAGACTAGCAGCAGGGTGCCTGGATAGTCGGCCAACACCTGAATAAGCAGCTGGCGCGAGACATGATCCAGATGGTTGTCCGGCTCGTCCAGCAGCAACAGGTCTGGCAGTTGCGCCAGCACCATCAGCAGGCCCAGTTTTAGTCGCTCGCCACCGCTCAGACCATGACAGGGCATCAGAGCGCGATCGCCGCGCAGTTTGATACCCGCCAACCGGGTTCTTGCGTCGCTCTCGGACAGTGTCGGTGCAACCGCCAGCAGATTGGCCAGCGGGCTGAGGTCTCGCGCAATCAGGCTGAGCCCCTGATCGAGACAGGCCATCCGGCCATTGATGCGAAAGCTGCCGGCATCGGGTGCCAGCTCGCCGCGCAGCATCTGCAGCAGGCTCGACTTGCCGCTGCCATTGCGACCGGCCAACAGACAGCGAGCCCCACGTTGCAGCACCAGATCTACCTGCTGACCATGCCAGCGCCCGTGGCGCGCCGCCGTGATCACCAGCGGCTGGGCCGCCCCCTTGCGATCGCTTTCCGACGGCCACTGCATGACAAGCGGCTGCACCGCAGCCAGCGCGGCCGCAGCTTCCGCGCGAGCCTCCAGCTGGGCACTGTGGCCCCGCTCGTGGCGATCCAGCACCTTGCCAAGGGATTTTCCCGCCTGTTCCGCTTTGAAATCGAGCAGGATCTTGGCCTGGGAGCCGCGCTCGCGCCGCCCCTGGCTGGCTCGTCTGGCCGCCTGTTCGCGCACCTTTTGCACGCTGCGCGCCGCCGCCTTTTCACGGCGCTCCGCCTGCGCCAGCCGGGCGCTACGGGCAGCCTGCAACTCGGCCTGCTGCGCCAAAAATGCCTCAAACGAGAGGCCGGCGCTCTGCAGCCCCTGCTCGCCCAGCTCCAGTATCTGGCTGGCCTGATTGAGCAGGCGCCGGTCGTGACTTACCAGCAGATAACCACCACTGTGGCTGGCCAATCGCTGGCTCAGCCACGCGATGCCACTAGCATCCAGGTGGTTGTCCGGCTCATCGAGCAGCAGAAAGTGAGCTGGTCTCGCAAACAGTGCCAGCAGGCGCAAACGAGTGAGCTGGCCGCCGCTCAGGGTGCTGACCGGGGCATGGGCATCGAGTCTGAGGCCCGCCTCGGCCAGCAGGTCGGCAAGATCGCTGCGCAGGTTCCAGCGATCAGCCAGCCGCTCGAAATCGTCCAGGGCGCAGCTCCCCTGCTCGATGCGCTCAAGGGCCCGCAGCGGCTCGCCCCAGCCGATAAGGTCGGCCACGCTGGCTGCGCCGTCATGATCTTGAGCGGGTGCAAACTGGGACAACCAGCTAATGGGGGTCAACCACTCAATCTTGCCAGAAGCCGCGCGGCGCTGGCCCGCCAGCAGTTCGAGCAGCAGGCTCTTGCCGATGCCGTTGCGGCCGATCAGGGTGCAGCCCGCAGCGGGCAAAGTGAAGGTAAGGGGCCCAGTACAGGCGCCGAAGGGCAGCTGCAAGGCGTTGATATGACATGCGATATGGGTCATCTGAACTCCTGTGGGCCAATGCGGGAGCCGCAGGCCAAGAGCCAAGCCAAATGACAGGGACACGTGTCCACAAGTGGGAAAACAAACAAGGAATCAGCATCAACCTGTCACGGTAAGACGCACCCGATCTCCCAGGCGGGAGAGGAATCAAAAAGCGGGGTGCGGACAGGTTAAATGCGCATCGGAGGAAGTACTCATATATCAAAGGAGCCAAGAGGCTAACCCGACGTATGCGGGCAGGTCAACACACATCATCTGGATCAGATCCTGTTGTCGGCCAATCCCGGCCGCCATAAAGGCTCGTACGAAAACCACCTCTAGAGAGATAGTTCAATACCCATATGGAGCATGATTGATCGATGACATGATCTAGAATGTGCGCTCTTTTTTCATTCGGGATTCGATTATATGAAACGCGCTTTCTTCGCCGCTCTGACCATGCTGACTGCACCCGCCATGGCCGAGCAGACTGTTGCCCACCACTTCGCCACACTGACATACCAGCAGATCATCGATGGCTGCCAGATGTATCGCCTCAATACCCCGCAAGGCGCCACCCTGCTGTTCGGGCACAACTTCAATGACACCGGCGTCAATGCTGAGGGAGGTGCCTCTGCCGGTACCATGGATCTCTACTCCTACATGTATTCGGACCCGAAATATCGCAGCTACTCCCTGCGGGGCACCAATAATCTCTATCAGCCCTCCACCAGCGACTCTTATACCTTTATGACCCTCTCCGTCGGGGCCAGCAGCTCACCCGACAACTTCATGTTGTCCCAGCGCAAGAACATCGAGCGGGCGACCTCTTATTCCAGCGGCGATACCCAGCTCTCGATGCATTTCTACGATGGGCAGGATCAGCCGAAATATGACAAGGCGATGCCGAAATATCTCTCGCTGTGCGGCAACAACATTGCCTCCTTCGACTCATTGACCAGCCTTAGACTGCGCATCGCCAGTTCCACCATCAAGGTGCAGTACCCAAGATTCAACCAGCCTGCCGGGATCAAGGCCAGCAATGATCTGGTCAGCGAAGTCCAGCTCGCCTGGAGCAATGCCGACAACAGCGCCATCACGACCCGTCAGCTTAAATACACCCGCATCTCCCGCGCCGAGAAACTCGACAAGCCGCAAGATCAGAAGTTTGTCGAACTGGCCAAACTTGGCATCAACGACGACCGCTATATCGACATCAATGGCGACCAGAATCCTCTGATCCCCGGCAAGGAGTATGTCTATCAGGTGCAGTACTGCGACGGTTACGACTTCTGCGAAGCGAGCCCTCAGGTGATTGGCAAAGCCAATTAAGCAGCCCGCTATCGATCCATAAAAAGAGCCCCGCCGGGCTCTTTTTATGTTGTCTCCCCCACAACGTGCTACTGCCAGCAGAAGAGGCAACTAAGGCATCCGGCTGAACCACCTATCCCCCCTCAGGTCACTGCCCGAATGGCGCTTAATGCTTGCCATATGGAAACCCACCTACGAATGGTGCCAAACGGCACTGTTTTGGGGCATGCTGTGCTCTCGCAACCCTGGCGGCCATTTCGCATCATCACCCACCTTCTCAATGAACAGTGAGCCCTTATGAATGTTCGCTACTGCGCCCTGTTGGCGTGCTGTCTGCCGCTGGCAAGCCATGCAGAAATTGTTGCTCCCTATCAGCTTGATGCCGGCAAGGTCATCTTCAAACCCTATGGCAATCAAGCGGGGATCCCGCTGGCCGGAGCTGTGCCGACAGACTTTGATGTCACATACCGCAACGATGATTTCAGCATTGCCCACTCGCAGGGGCGCTATTTCTGCAATGCCCAGCCACTGCCCGACAGCTTCGATCTCAACACTGCCAAAGCGCTCGGCAGTTTTCTGCTGAGCGGGCAGCAGGCCTATGCCTATTGCGAGCAGATCAAGGTGCCAGTGAATACCGCCGCCTTCGCATTGCTTGACCACCCTTTTGCCAGCGACGATCGCCATGTTTTTCTCGTCACCGGCGAACTGCTCGAGGGAGCGGACCCCAAACACCTGAAGACGGCCCATGGTCAGGCTGCTGACCAGCGCCACTACTACTATGTGGCCGACCAGACCAAGGTCACCCCTCATCGAGGAAAAGTGGCGTTGTACGACGTCTGCCAAGGGTGGGCCAACATTGATGGCACCCTCTATTTCGAGGGTGAACCCCAGCAAGAGGTGGATGCCGCCAGCTTCCACTGCCTGAACTTCTCTTCGGCCGTGACCAAGGACGGCTTCTATAGCGGCAACCAGCGGATCGCTCCCCTGCCAAAAGGGGTCGACAGCACCCTTATCAAACCGCTGCAGGAGAACTTCGTCACCGACGGCACACGCGTGTGGTATGTAAACGTCCAGCCAACCGAACTGGAAGGGGTCAACCTGGCCGCAGCCAAGGTGGAATACGACCAGCTCAGCGATGGGGTGCACAACTGGGATTGCAGTGTTCACGATGATCTGGGCAACCCGAGCTGTGAAAAAACGGCCGTGGAATAACTTGCTCCCGATTTCTGGTTGCTCTCGACCTCAACGCAGAAAACAAAAATCCCCCGATATCGGGGGATTTTTTATGGCTGCCATTCAGCACCCGGCTATTTTGCTCAACCAGTCTTACTCAATCAGAAACGCTCTTAGCGGGGCAAAGTCCGCCGGCAGGTTGTGGGACAGGAGCGGCAGCACGGCGTGCTTGGCGAGCGGACCGGGCAGCGGTACGTCCAGCCCCAGGATCTCGTCTACCGACTCCTTGAACTTGGCCGGATGAGCGGTACAGAGGAACACCCCCACTTCGTCCTCGGCCAGCTGTTCGCCCAGCAGATCCCAGGCAATGGCGCCATGGGGTTCGCACAGATAGTCCAGCTGGTGCAGGCGTTTGAGGGCTGCGCGGGTTTCGGCATCACTGCGCATGCCAGAACCCAGGGTCTCCAGCGCCCAGCCGTTGCGACGGCACAGCTCCTCTACCCTAGGCCAGTTGTTGGGGCGGCTCACATCCATGGCATTCGACAGAGTGGCCACTGTCTGGTGCGGCTCCCACTGACCGGTTTTCAGGTAGCGCGGCACGGTGTCGTTGGCGTTGGTGGCGGCGATAAAGCGCTTCACCGGCAGCCCCAGCGCCTTGGCGATAAGGCCCGCGGTGAGGTTGCCAAAGTTGCCGGACGGCACGCTGATGACCGCCTTGGCGCGATCGGCTTTCGGCAGCTGGGCCAGCGCCTCGAAGTAGTAGCAAACCTGGGCCAGCAAGCGGCTGATGTTGATGGAGTTGGCGGAGTTCAGACCGATCGCCTTTTTCAGCTCCTCGTCATCGAAGGACTGCTTCACCAGCGCCTGGCAGGCATCAAAGTCGCCGTCGATGGCGATGGTGCGGATGTTGCCACCCAGGGTGCAGAACAGCGCCTCCTGCAGCGGGCTTATCTTGCCTTTCGGGTAGAGGATCACCACCTCGATCCCCTCCAGCCCGTAGAAGGCGTGGGCCACGGCGGCGCCGGTGTCGCCGGAGGTGGCGGTCAAGATGGTGATCTTGTCGTTGGTACGGAACGCTGCAAGGCACTGAGCCATAAAGCGGCCGCCGAAATCCTTGAACGCCAGGGTCGGGCCGTGGAACAGCTCAAGGGCATAGGTGCCATCTTTGAGTTTCACCAGCGGCGCCGGGAAGGTGAAGGCGGCCTTGACCAGTTCGTGTACCTGAGGCGCGGGCACTTCGTCCCCCAGCAGGTGGCTGAGGATGCGGGCGGAGCGCTCCACCAGCGGCAGATCCAGCAAGGCATCCACATCGGCCAACGGCTCAAGCCGCTCGGGGAAGAACAGACCCTGTTCGCGGCCCAGACCCTGACGCACCGCCTGGGCGAAGCTCACCTGTTCACTCTTGTCCTTGATATTGTAAAGATTCATAGCTCGCTTCCTGTTACCCGTGCCCCGGCCATGTCGAGTTTGCAAACCCGGGCAAATCCATCTTCGTTCTGCACGAAATGTGCGTCCATCCAATCTTTCATCCGCTCGGCCTGGGCCAGATCCTTCATCACCACGAACACGCTGGGACCGGAGCCCGAGATGCCGGTGGCCAGCGCCCCGTTCTGGGCGGCCTGGGCCCGCACCTCGGCAAAACCTTCGATCAGCGCCGCGCGGTAGGGCTCGGCAATCACGTCTTTCAATACGCTCGCCGCCAGCCCCTCCTGCCCGGTGTAGCTGGCGTGCACGAAGGCGGCCAGCCGGCGGCCATAGGTGAGGCAATCCTGCCGGCGATACTGGGCCGGCAGAATGGCGCGGGCGGCGGCGGTGGATACTACTGTGCCCGGGTAGCAGACCACCCAGTACCACTGCTCAAACACCGGAATGCCCTGGCTGATGACGCCGTGCTCTTCCAGCACCAGTTGCATGCCGCCCAGATAGCAGGGGGCGACGTTGTCGTAGTGGACGGAGCCGGAGATCTTGCCTTCCATCTCCCCCATCAGCAGCAGCAGGTCGTGTTCATTGAGGGGGGCGCCGTGAAAGGCGTTGAGCCCTTCGAGTGCCGCCACCACGCTGCAGGCGCTGGAACCCAGGCCCGAGCCCACCGGCAGGTTCTTCTCCAGCACCATTTCGAGCGGCTTGAGTTTGATGCCGCGCTTCTCCAGCGCCTCGCCATAGGCGAGCCAGCAGTCATGGAGGATGTTCTTTTTCGGGTCAGCCGGCAACTTGTGGGCGTAACGGCCCACGGAAGAGAGGGCAAACGGTACATCGGCCGCCTTGACCTGGACGCGATCCCCGAGCAGAGAGCCATCCACGGGGGCGAGCGCCGCCCCCAGTACATCGAATCCCACGCTCAGGTTGGCGCTGGAGGCGGGGGCATAGGCCACCACGCTGCCGCTCTGGTACATGTCTGAACTCATGCTTACAACTCCTGCTTCCAGTTCTGGGTGCGCAGCACGTCGGCAAAGACGCCCGCGGCGGTCACTTCGGTACCGGCGCCATAGCCGCGCAGCACCAGCGGGATCGGCTGGTAGTAGGTAGAGAAGAAGGCGAGCGCGTTCTCCCCGTCTTTGACCTTGAACAGCGGCTCGTCGGCGCCGACCGCCTTGATGGCGACCTTGCACTTGCCACCCTCGATGGAACCCACGTAGCGCAGCACCTTGCCTTCACGCTGGGCCGCCGCGAACTGGTCGCGGAACCAGCCGTCAGCCTCCGGCAGGCGGGCCATAAAGGCTTCCACATCGCCGCTCACATCAAAGCCCGGTGGCAGTGCCTGCTCCACTTCCACATCGGAGAGCTCCAGCGCCATGCCGGCCTCGCGAGCCAGAATGAGCAGCTTGCGGGCCACGTCCATGCCGTTGAGATCGTCGCGGGGATCCGGCTCGGTAAAGCCGTTGCCACGGGCAATCTTGGTGGCGTCGGAGAAAGCCATCCCCTCATCCAGCTTGCCGAAGATAAAGGAGAGCGAACCGGACAGCACGCCGTCGAAGGCGCGCAGCTTGTCACCCGCCTTGATCAGGTTCTGCAGGTTCTCGATGACCGGCAGGCCGGCCCCCACGTTGGTCTCGTACAGGAACTTGCGACGGGTCTGACGGGCGGTGCGACGCAGCGCCTTGTAGTAATCCAGCGACCCGGTATTGGCCTTCTTGTTCGGGGTGACCACGTGGAAACCGGCGGCGAGGAAGTCGGCATACTGGACGGCAATGGCCTCGCTGGAGGTGCAATCGACGATCACCGGGTTGATGAGGTGGCTCTCTTCCACCAGCTTTTGCACCGCTTCCAGACTGAAGCTGTCACGGGCCTCCACCAGCTGTTCACGCCAGTTGGCGAGGTTCAGCCCATCCTTGTTGACCGCCATCTGGCGGCTGTTGGCGATGCCTACCACCCGCAGGCCGGTGCCCTGCTCGGCCAATACCGGCTGCTGGCGGGCAATCTGATCCACCAGGGCCGCGCCGACACCGCCGACGCCGACCACGAACAAGTCGATGAACTGCTGGCTGCCGAAGAAGTTCTGGTGGCAGGCCTTGATGGCTTCCGCCACCTTGCGATCCCGCACCACCGCAGAGATGGAACGCTCGCTCGAACCCTGGGCGATGGCGACGATGTTGATGGAGGCTTGTGCCAGCGAGGTGAAGAAGCGGGCCGCCATCCCCTTGGAGGTGCGCATGCCATCACCGATGAGGGAGATGATCGCCAGATCCTGCATGATCTCCAGCGGATCCAGCAGCTGGTTCTTGAATTCGAGCTCGAACTCGCGCTCCAGCACCTTGCGGGTCTTGTCGCAGTCATAGCTGTGGATACAGAAGCTGACGCTGTACTCGGAGGATGACTGGGTGATGAGGACGATGCTGACCCCGGCGCGGGAGACGGCGGAGAAGATGCGGCCGGCCATGCCCACCATGCCCTTCATGCCGGGGCCGGAGACGTTGAACATGCACATGCCGGAGAGATCAGAGATGGCCTTCACTTTCAGGTCATCATCCCCCTGCTCGACCCCGATGAGGGTGCCCGGCCCCTGCGGGTTGAAGCTGTTCTTGATGAGACAGGGGATGTGGAACTGGGCCACCGGCGCGATGGTTTTCGGGTGCAGTACCTTGGCACCGAAGTAGGAGAGCTCCATCGCCTCCTTGTAGGAGAGGGTTTTCAGCAGATAGGCGTCCGGCACCAGGCGCGGGTCGCAGTTGTAGCAGCCCTCGACGTCGGTCCAGATCTCGCAGCACTCGGCATCGACGCAGGCGGCCAGCACGGCGGCGGAGTAGTCAGAGCCGTTACGACCCAGCAGCACGGTCTCACCCTTGTCGCTGCCGCCGGTGAAGCCCGGCATCAGGTAGAGGCAATCGGAGCGCAGGCCCTTGGCGGCAAAACGCAGGCGGGAGGCTTCGATGTCGACGTGAGCCTCCAGATAACCGCCGTCGGTCACCAGCAGCTGTTCCGGCACTATGATGTCCAGCTCGAGGCCGCGCACCCGCAGCAGCTCGTGCATGAAGGCGATCGAGAGGTTCTCGCCCCGGCTCAGGATGCGGGCCTGCACGTTGTCTGGGCAGAGCCCCAGCAGGCGGATGCCCTGCATCAGTCGCTCCACCTGATCCAGTTCGCTGGTGAGACGAGCCTGCAGCGCCTTGTCATCCAGCGCCGGATAGGCTGCCTTCAAGCCTGCCAGCAGGCGGGAGAAGATGCCGTTGATCTCGAACAATGTGCTGCTGGCATCCATGCCGCGGCTGGTCTGCTCCACCAGCGCCACCAAGTGGTTGGTCACCTTGGCCGGTGCCGACAGCACCAGGGCAACCTGGGATTGGCCGTGGGTATTCACCGCGATATCGGCGACCCGTAAAAAACGCTCTGCATCGGCCAGTGACGACCCGCCAAACTTCAACACTCTCATCGCTTTCTCTCCCTGTGATCCTTGCAAATTTGCCCGAAAATGGTTCTGAAAATCATCCAACAAAAAGGCCCGTACTGGGTGGGTACGGGCCTTTTCTGATTTCTGTGCTTGTTCGTCAGCGCATCAACCGGCCCCAGTGCCACCTGTGGTGGTACCGGTAATAATGGTGGTGGTGATGACGTTGGTGAATAACTGCATGACGAACACTCTTGAACGAAGCTGGCTTTTAGCAATACCGCGCCGGGCGCAGGGCTGTCAACCTAAACCTCTTTGCCAAGTTTGCGGGCAAGGTCTTTGCAGAGCAGGTGAAGCATATTCAAATCCCGCTGCGGCAGCATGGGCACTCGGTCCATCACCCACTGATGCAGTTTTTCATCCTGCGAAACTCCGAGATCACCGAGAATTTCTGCTGTTTTGCTTTTAAGCACCCGAACCTGTCCGGCGTTATCAACATTTTCTGCTAGCACCTCGGGCTCATCGAGCAACTGGCTCAGCTCGTAGGCGTACAGCATGATCGCCTGCCCCAGGTTCAGGGACGGGTAGCTCACCTTGAGCGGCAGATAGCTGATGAGGTCGACCTGGGCCAGCTGCTCATTGGAGAGCCCCGACTCCTCGCAGCCAAACACGATGGCGATCTTGTCCAGCGACGGCTTGGCCTTGATCTGGTCGCGGATCTCGGCCGGCGTGAGGTAGTGCTGATAACGGCCGCGCTGGCGGGCCGTGGTAGCCACCACCAGATCCATGTCGGCCAGCGCCTCTTCCAGGGTGTCGAACGCCTGGGCCTGGGTCAGGATCTCCTGCGCACCGTGGGCCACCCAGCTCGCCTCCTCCTCTTCGTGCACCCGGCTTGCCACCAGTCGCATGGCATCAAAGCCCATGGTTTTCATGGCGCGGGCGGCAGCGCCCACGTTGGCCGGGCGGGCGGGGGCCACCAGCACAAAATAGAGTTTCATCGGGTTTTCTCCTGGGCAGGGCCGAATGCGCAAACAACAGCGGATCATCGGCAAAACAGGGGCGCAATCTACCGTTTTCACCCGAAAATTGCCACTTGAACAGACGTTTGAATGTTGCCATAGTGGCCGGGAATGTGAACAAATTGCAGCCAATCCCAGGCGCCATCGGCCCGACAGATCACAAGGAAGAGAGAGATGCAGCAGCCATTGGAACAGGCCGTCGCCGAGACGATTCTGCAACGCTTCGAGTCGTTTTACAGCCGGTTTCTCGAAATCACCCAGGGCAGCAAGAGCCGCTTCGAGAACAGCGACTGGCTGGGGGTGCAGCTCGCCGGGCGCGAGCGTATTCGCCTCTACGATCACCACGTCGGCGCCACCACGGCGCTGATCAAGCAGATGATGGGGGCGACCCTGCCGAGCCAGGCCCTGCTCAAGCAGGTGAAGGGGGCGTTCAGCGATCTGCTGCCCAAGTGCGAGAACTTCGAGGTGGCGGAGTCCTTCTTCAACTCCGTCTATCGCCGCATCTTCCGCCATCGCAACATTCGCGACGAGAACCTCTATATCCATCCGTTTCGCAGCCGGGGGGAGCATCCCGACCTGAGCGCCCTGCTGCGCATCTATCGCACCGATCTCGCCCACCTGCCGCAGACCCTGAGCCAGCTGCTGGGAGATTACAGCTTCACCCTGCCCTATGAGGACAAACAGCGGGATATTGTCGACATCCAGCGTCATCTTGCCGAGAACGGGCCGGCCATCTTGCACGATGAACCGTTCGCCATCGAGCTGCTGAAGGAGGTGTTCTACCGCAACAAGGGCGCCTATCTGGTGGGGCTGATCCGGGTCAAGGGGCAGGTTTTTCCCTTCATTCTGCCGCTGCTCAGTACCGGCCAGAGCATCTATGTGGACACCGTCATCTTCGAGCCTGAGCTAGCCTCCATCGTGTTCGGCTTCGCCCGCGCCTACTTCATGGTCTATGCCCCCGTGCCGGCGCTGTTCGTGCTGTTTCTGCGCCAGATCATGCCCCACAAGCCGGACTACGAGATCTACAACGCCATCGGCTGCCAGAAGCACGGCAAGACCGAGCTCTATCGTCACTACCAGCAGCACCTGGCCCAGAGCCGGGAGCAGTTCGTCATCGCCCCCGGCATCAAGGGGATGGTGATGAGCGTGTTTACCCTCTCCTCCTATGACGTGGTGTTCAAGGTGATCAAAGACGAGTTCACACCGCCCAAAGATGTGAGCCACGAGCAGGTGAAGGCGAAGTACCGGTTGGTAAAACAGCACGACCGGGTGGGCCGCATGGCCGATACCCAGGAGTTCACCAACTTTGAGTTTCCGCTCGATCGCATCTCGCCCGAGCTGCTGGCCGAGCTCAAGACGGTGGCCCCGTCTGCGCTCACCCTCACCGACGACAAGCTGGTGATCAAGCACCTCTACACCGAGCGCAAGATGATCCCGCTCAACCTCTATCTGGACAAGGCGGACGAGCAGCAGACCCGGCTCGCGCTGGAGGAGTATGGCAACGCCATCAAGCAGCTGGCGGCGGCCAACATCTTCCCGGGGGACATGCTGTTCAAGAACTTCGGGGTCACCCGTCACGGTCGGGTGGTGTTCTACGACTACGACGAGATCTGCTACATGACGGAGTGCAACTTCCGCCAGATCCCGCCGCCGCGCTATCCCGAGGACGAGTGGAGCGCCGAACCCTGGTATTCGGTGGCCCCCAACGACATCTTCCCCGAAGAGTTCGCCACCTTCTTGCTGCAAAAACCTCAGGTGCGCGACATCATGATGCAGCTGCACAAGGAGCTGTTCGATGCCAACTACTGGAAGATGCTGCAGAGCAACATCAAGGAGGGGGTATTCGAGGATGTCTATCCCTATCGGCGCAAGAAGCGCTTCAAGTTTCAACGGGGGGGCTAGCCTGTCCGGGAGCCCAGTTGCAAAAGGGAGTGCAAATAGCAAAAGGGACGCCGTAGCGTCCCTTTTGCGTTGGGCCGTCAGCTCGCGCTACGACAGTCCCTGACAAAACCGTCAGTTACTTGGCGGCAGGCATGGCATCGAAGGTGAGCAGCGCCGCCTTGTTGGCGTCGCTCAATACCAGCTGCTGACCGCTGATCTGGAAGCTCGCCACTTTCTCCAGCTTCTGCAGATAGAGCATCTCCTTGCCAGCCAGATCGCCCATGCACATCATGCGGGTCGAACCCATGGGGCCCAGCGCCAGCACACCGTCACCCTGCTGGGTGATGGCGCCGAAATAGCGGTTGCAGCCGCCCTTGCCCGCCACCTTGTCACCGGCGACTTGCAGGGTGAAGGTGTCGCCGCTCGCCCCTTGCAGTTGCCAGGTGGAAGCTTGCAGTTGAGTCAGCTTGGAACCAGTTGCCATGGCGCAGCCTCCCAGGGCCAATACGGCCAGCAGAGTCAGTTTTTTGTTCATGGGTTCACCTCTTGATATCAGCAAAATAGGGGAAGAAACATGGTGATGGGGGCCTGTGTATCATGAGAGCGGAGCAAATCAAAACTGTTTTATTGTGATCGGGGTTCCCTTTACTACCAGCTGGCATGTGCCATGCTTGTATTCCTGTTCCGGACCCAGGGAGGGGAAAAGAATGGTCAAATCATCCGTCATCGCACTCGTCTCATGCCTCAGCCTTACCGCCCAGGCCGCCGACTGGGATTTCCTCAAGAACGACGCCAACAGCCAGCTCTACGTCAAGAGTTACTCCGGCGTGCTGCTCGGCAATCAGACTCATCACAACGACAGTTTCGATCTCTGGCTCATCAATACCGGCTATCAGTATCCGCTGCACGATGGTGTCAGCCTCTACATGGAAGCAGGCCCGGCCATCGGTCCCAGCAGCGAGCAATCCGGCTACAACCTGAGCTCGGGGGTGCGCTATCAGCTCTCCCCCATGCTCAACATCGGCAGCCAGCTCAAACAGCTGGAAGTGAACAAACCCAGCACCCTGCTGGAGCTCAACACCAGCCTCCTGCTGACCCCGCAACTGGCCATCACCGCCAATTACGGCGTCAGCGCCTTTAGCACCGAACAATCCCTCAGCGTCGGGGTCGGCTTCAACTTCTAGCGAGATCAGATCAGCCGGGTGGCGCTCACCAGCACGCCGTTGAGATCGGCGTAGACGTAGTCACCCGGGTGTATGGTCACCCCGGCAAACGACACCACGGCATCCAGTTCCCCTTGTCCCCGCTTCTCGGTTTTAACCGGGCAGGGCGCCAATGCCTTGACCCCCAGCGCCAGTGTCGCCAGCGTGCCCACGTCGCGCACGGCGCCGTAGATCACGATGCCTTCCCAGCCCTGCTCCGCCGCCTTGATCGCCAGCTGATCGCCGAGCAGGGCGCGGCGCAGGGAACCACCGCCATCGATCACCATCACCCGCCCCTGCCCGGGCCGGTTGACCAGCTCCCGCACCAAGCTGTTGTCCTCATAACAGGAGAGAGTGACTGCCTGGCCGTGAAACAGCGCCTTGCCACCAAAATTTTGAAACAGCGGCTCCGCCACCTGCAGAGCATCGCCGTACTCGTCACAGAGATCGGGCAGTAGATCCAGCATCATAAGTCTCCTTCCATGGACATGAATTCGCTCATTCTTTCATCAAGCAGAGCCCCTGACAATCCAGTGGGATTCAATTCTGCCCAGATGGTGTGGCTCCCCCGCCAGCAACACTGGCAGCAGCCACAGCTCCCCCTGTTCCACCCAGTAGATGGCATTCTGGCCAAAGCGGGCCGCCAGTTGGATGGCCTCGCTGCGCGTGGAGGCCAGCAGCAGCGACGACTCCTTCCAGTTTTCATCCAGCGAACTGCCCCGACAAGGCCCCATCACCTGCCAACGAAGAACCGCCGCAATGGCCCGCCACAGGGCCCGCTGACGGCGGGTATTGCGACGCATTCCCAGCTGGCGGCTGGCAGGATTCCAGGCCGTCACAATGGCGTAGGCAGGCCATTTCGGCGCCGAAAAGGGTGCAATAAAGCAGATTTTTCTGTAGTTTTCCCACAAATTCATGTCAACCACATGTTACATTCCATTACATTTTATAAGGGCGAAAATGGGGGCAACCCCAAGTATCATGCTGTGAACTCAGGGTTTGACCTATATCAAACCAGAGTTAAAAAGTTGCTATCTGACGGCAAAGAGTGTTGTTATGCGCCTGTTAACTGATAAAATGCAGCCACTTTTGTAATGGACTACCTTTCCAGGCTTCTCTCGATCAGACTTATTGAGAGCCTATGTGTGGCACAGGGATGTTTGCCAACGCTGATGCCAAATTCGCGATAATCCGACCTGACATTCATACCCAGGATGACGTAATAAATTTTCAGGACCGGTCGGGTAACGCCAAAGAGTGTTAAAATTTAGATAACTAACTGATAAGAATCTGGGAATACTCATGCAAACACCACACATTCTGATCGTCGAAGACGAACTGGTCACTCGCAATACCCTGAAAAGCATCTTCGAGGCAGAGGGCTATATCGTGCTCGAAGCCAACAATGGCGACGAGATGCATCAGGCTCTGACTTCCCACACCATCAATCTGGTGATCATGGACATTAACCTGCCGGGCAAGAATGGCCTGCTGCTGGCACGCGAGCTGCGTGAGGACGACAACATCGCCCTGATGTTCCTGACCGGTCGTGACAACGAAGTGGACAAGATCCTGGGTCTGGAGATCGGTGCCGACGATTACATCACCAAGCCGTTCAACCCCCGTGAGCTGACCATCCGTGCCCGCAACCTGCTGAGCCGCACCATGAACGTGGCCGCCGGTGGCGAAGAGAAGAAACTGGTGGAGCGTTACCTGTTCAACGGCTGGGCTCTGGACATCAACAGCCGCGCCTTGGTCAGTCCGGCTGGCGACATGTTCAAGCTGCCGCGCTCCGAATTCCGCGCCATGCTGCACTTCTGCGAAAACCCGGGCCAGATCCAGACCCGCGCCGAGCTGCTCAAGAAGATGACCGGCCGTGAGCTCAAGCCCCACGACCGTACCGTGGATGTCACCATCCGCCGCATCCGCAAGCACTTCGAGAGCGTCAACGACACCCCCGAGATCATCGCCACCATCCACGGCGAAGGCTATCGCTTCTGCGGCGAGCTGGAGCAGGAGTAATCCTCCCTCTCCCCGAGTTGAAAAGGCGCCGATGGCGCCTTTTCCATTTCTGCGCCATCCAGCTTGGTCAAGCTGGCACTCTCGCCGGCATCAAAAAACAGACAACAAAAAGCCCACTCGCAGGAGTGGGCTTTTTGCATGAAGGCTGGAGCGGGCAGCGGGAATCGAACCCGCATCATCAGCTTGGAAGGCTGAGGTAATAGCCATTATACGATGCCCGCCTGGCATCAAAACTTGCTTGGTGTGATGGGGAAACCCCACGACAGACAGCCGTTTCGGCTGAGGTGACAACGGCCTTGACCGTTATCTGGAATTTGGAGCGGGTGATGGGAATCGAACCCACGTATGCAGCTTGGGAAGCTACCGTTCTACCATTGAACTACACCCGCGTCAGGGCCTCTACTATATGCATTTTGCCGCCGAGCGCAATCACCTCGATACGGTTTTTTACCGTAAATCAATCTGTTCGACCAACTAATGAGCAGCGCGACGCTTTTTCAATCAACCGTTTTCACAAGCCGGAATTTACAAGGTTGCCAAGCCTGGGGGGCGAGGATAGTCTTGCGCCACTCGACGCGAGGATGGTGGTAATGGATAAAAAAACGCAAAAACGACTCTATGGCTGGTTGCGCAATCAATCGAGCCACGGCCGGCGCTGGATCGGCCTCTCCATCGGCTTTGGCCTGGGTCAGGGCATCCTGATGGTGGCGCAGGCCTGGCTGCTGGCCACCCTGCTGCACGGTTTCATCATCGAAGGCACCACGCCGGCGCAATCCATTCCCCTCTTCATCGCCCTGCTGCTGGTCACCCTCAGCAAGGCGGTGCTGGCCTATGGCCGTGAAGTGGCCAGCTTCAAGGCCGGCAGCGCGGTGCGCCAGGCCATCCGCGAGCTGGTGCTCACCCGCCTCGGCCGATTGGGACCGGCCTACATCCAGCGTCGACCGGCCGGCAGCTGGGCCAGCCTGCTGCTGGAGCAGATTGAAAACATGCAGGATTTCTTCTCCCGCTATCTGCCGCAGATGGCGATTGCCGTGTTCATTCCGGTGGTGATCCTGGTGGCCGTGTTCCCGGTCAACTGGGCCGCCGGCCTGATCCTGCTGGGCACGGCGCCCCTCATTCCCCTCTTCATGATCCTGGTGGGGGTCGGCGCCGCCGATGCCAACCGCCGCAACTTCCAGGCGCTGGCCCGTCTCTCCGGCCACTTCCTCGATCGCTTGAAGGGGCTGCGCACTTTGCAGCTGTTCATGCGCACCCAGGCGGAAGGGGATGCCATTCGCGATGCGTCGGAAGATTTTCGCGAACGCACCATGGAGGTGCTGCGCCTTGCCTTCCTCAGCACCGCCGTGCTGGAGTTCTTCGCCGCCCTCTCGGTGGCGCTGGTGGCCGTCTACTTCGGTTTCTCCTATATCGATCACCTGAACTTCGGCCACTATGGCACCAAAGTCACCCTCTTTACCGGCCTGTTCGTGCTGTTTCTGGCTCCCGAGTTCTATGCCCCGCTGCGGGAACTGGGTGCCCACTACCACGCCAAGGCGCAGGCCATCGGCGCCGCCGAACAGCTGCTGGAGTTCCTCGAAGCCGAGGTGACGGAACCTGCCTCAGGCCATGCGCCCTTCCATGCCGACGCCCCCATCAAGGTAGAGGCCAAAGGCCTTGAAGTGCTGAGCGCCGAGGGCAAGGTGCTGGTCGGCCCCATCGACTTCACCCTGGCATCCGGCTCGCGCACCGCCCTCATCGGCATCAGCGGCGCCGGCAAGAGTTCGCTGGTCAACGCCCTGCTCGGCTTTGCCCCCTATCGCGGCGAGCTCAAGGTCAACGGCCAGGAGCTGGCCAGCCTCGACATGAGCCAGTGGCGCCGCCAACTGGGCTGGCTCTCCCAAAACCCGCAGCTGTTCCATGCCTCGCTACGCGACAACTTGTTGCTTGCCAACCCCTCCGCCAGTGACAGCGAACTGGAGGAGGCCCTGAAACGGGCTCAGGCGTGGGAGTTTGCCATGGAGAAGGGGCTCGACTATGCGGTGGGGGATCAGGCCGGCGGCCTCTCGGTCGGCCAGGCCCAGCGCCTCGCCCTGGCCCGAACCCTGCTCAAGTCCACCCAGCTGATGGTGCTGGACGAGCCGACCGCCAGCCTGGATCGCCACTCCGAGCGGGCCATCATGACTACGCTCGAACAGGCCGCGGCAGGCCAGACCCTGCTGATGATCACCCACCGCATCGACCAGCTCACCAAGATGGATCAGATCCTGGTGCTAGAGCGTGGCAAGCTGGTGGAGCAAGGCAGCTTCCAGCAACTGAGTACCGCGCAGGGGCCGTTCGCCCGCCAGCTCTCCCAACGTAACGAGGGTTCTCTCGATGACTGATCTCTTGCCGTTTCTGCGCCTCTATCGCCAGCACTGGCTGAGCCTCTCCCTCGGCCTGCTGCTGGCCCTGGTGACCCTGGTCGCCGGGATGGGACTGCTGTCACTCTCCGGCTGGTTCCTCTCCGCCGCTGCCGTGGCGGGGATGGCGGTCGCCAGTCGCGACACCTTCAACTACATGACGCCGGCTGGCGGGGTACGCTTCTTCTCCATCATCCGCACCGCCGGCCGCTGGGGTGAGCGGGTGGTGAGCCACGACGCCACCTTCCGTGTGCTGACCCGGCTGCGGGTCTGGTTCTGGCAAAAGCTCTCGCCACTCTCCACCGGCGCCCTCGCAGGCTTTCGCCAGGCGGACCTGCTCAACCGGCTGGTGGCCGACATCGACGCCATGGACCACGTCTACCTGCGGCTGGTCACCCCCATAGGAGCGGCCCTGCTCAGCAGCGCCGGCCTGGTGTTCTTCCTCTCGCTGTTTGATGCCGACCTGGCCCTGATACTGGGCGCCATCCTGCTGTTCGGCATGCTGGCCCTGCCGCTGGTGTTCTACTTCCTTGGCCGCCAGCCCGGTCGCCAGCTGATCGCCGAGAAGTCCAACCTGCGTACCCGTCTGGTGGACTATCTGGACGGTCAGGCCGAGCTGCAGATGTTTGCCGCCGCCCCCCGGGCGCGCGACGAGCTGCAGCAGGCCGAGCAGGCGCTGATCCAGGCCCAGGCCCGCATGGCCCGGGTGAGCGGGCTGGCCAACTGTTCGGTGCAACTGCTGAGCGGCTGGACCCTCACCCTGATGCTGTGGCTGGCCGGCCACGGGGTAGCAGGAGCCGCGCCGGATCCCATCACGGCGCTGATGGTGTTCGCCACCCTGGCCAGCTTCGAGGCGCTGATGCCGCTGGCTGGTGCCTTCCAGCACCTCTCCACCAGCCTCACCTCTGCCCGCCGCCTCAACGAGATCCTGCAGGAGGCCAAGGCCCCCGAGTGGGGCCACGAAGAGCGCCACGCGCCACAGGGTGCGCTGCAGATAAGCGACCTCTATTTCAGCTACCCAGGCAACCCGCAGCCGGTGCTGCGCGGCTGTACCCTGCAGTTGCAGGCCGGTGAAAAGCTGGCGCTGCTGGGCCAGACCGGCTGCGGCAAATCGACCCTGATGGGATTGCTGACCCGCGAATGGAATCCGCAGGCCGGCAAGATCCTGCTCGATGGCAAGCCGCTCACCGACTACAGCGAAGGGGCGCTGCGCGCCTCCCTCTCGGTGGTGAACCAGCGGGTGCACCTGTTTGCCGATACCCTGCGCGGCAACCTCAAGCTGGCCGCCCCCCATGCCAGTGACGAGCAGCTGGTGCAGGTGCTGACCCAGGTCGGCCTCGCCAACCTGCTGGAAGATGACAACGGCCACAGCGACAGCGGGCTCGATGCCTGGCTGGGGGATGGCGGGCGGCCGCTCTCCGGTGGCGAGCGCCGCCGCATCGGCATCGCCCGCGCCCTGCTGCACGATGCGCCGCTCTGGCTGCTGGATGAGCCGACCGAGGGGCTCGACAGCCAGACCGAGCGGGAGATCATGGATCTGCTGTTCAAGCTGGGATCGGATCGCACCCTGCTGCTCATCTCCCACCGTTTGCTGGGGCTGGAGCAGATGGACCGGATCGCCCTGATGGAAGAGGGGCAGATCCGCCTCTGCGCCCCCCATCAGACGCTGCTGGCGGACGACTACTACCGCAGCCTGCATCAGCGGCTGGCGCCGACCTGATGACCAATGAGAGAGGGGCGCCCGGTGCGCTCCTCTCTCATGACACCGGGCCAGTCATCTTTGCCGGCAGCGTGAAGCTGCACGGGCAACACACGGCCGGATCCTGGTCACACCCCGCCCATACGGCTAAAAATGGGGCTGGTCGACACCGTCGACTGGCCCCTATAATGGCCCCTTCGTTATTCCACAAGATGCCGACATGGAGCGCCTGCGCCTTGCTACTGTCCTCATCACCGACACAAGATACGAGACGATGAAACGCCTGATCCTGATGATGCCCCTGATTGCCTCCGGCTGCGCCGACTTTGCCTTCAACAGTAATCTGGACAAAGAGAACTTCGACGAGTACTTCAAGCCGGGCAGCGTTCAGATCTATGAACAGGGCCAGCTGGCCGATCTCAACTACCTCTACCTCGGCACCGTCGAAGGGGAGTCCTGCCAGAGCGATGCCAAGCAGCCGATCCCCAACGCCGGCGAGGCCCGCACTCTGGCCCGCCGCCGTGTGGCTGACATGGGCGGCAACGGCGTCACCTTCGACAAGTGCGCCGAATTCAGCGACACCCCGGGCTGCCTGAAGCAGGTGATCTGCTACGGCCAGGCGCTGAAAGTCGCCACCGAGAAATAAGCGTCAACGGTAAGGAGCCTGCATGGCACTGGCCATCGTTCGCCTCGGCACGCCCCGCCTGCCCGACGAGGGGCTGCGGATCGGCACCGTGCGCCGCCCGCCCCGCGGCGTGCCCAAAACCGAGTTTGCCAGCCAGGATTGGTACGACGTCTGGTTCCCCAATCTCGCCCCCAGCAACGACACCATGAAGCTGGGCCAGGCTGCCGAGACGCCCGCCCAGTGGAGCGCCTTCTGCAAACAGTACAAGGCCGAGCTGGCGACCCCCGCAGCCAGGCACGATCTGGCGCTGCTGGCCGCCCTCTCCCACACCACCAACCTGTCAGTGGGCTGTTACTGCGAGCAGGAGTCCCGCTGTCATCGCGCCATCCTGCGCGAGCAACTGACCGCCGCCGGCGCCGCCATGCGCGCTGAATAGCTGCGCTCACACCAGACAGAAAAGGGCATCTCTCGATGCCCTTTTACTTTGCTGCCGCACTTGCCGGCCTCTAGCGGACAAGCTGACGCAGCCGCGTCTCCTGCTCGGCGGTGATGCCGGCGGCCACCGCGGCGTCCGGCGCGCCGGCCAGCCACTCGGCCACGTCCGCCACCGTCTCCTCCAGCGGCCGAAAATTGAGGCCCTGCACGATGGCCGCCTCGGCGCTGATGCGGCCATAACCGGCATACTCGGGCTGCTCATTGGGCAACAGGGTCGGATAGCTCTGCCAGGGCTCCACCCCGGCGGCCAGCAGCGCGGGCCAGGGTGCCCATTCGGGCACGATCGGGGTCGCAGGTGCCAGCCTGGCGGCCAGGCGATCTACCCAGTCGTTCAGTGCGATACCGGGCTTGATCAGATTGAAGATGCCGCTCAATTGCTGCTCGGCGGCCCGCAGCACAAACTCGGCGCAGTCGCGCACGTCCAGATATTGCAGCCGGTCTTCCCCCTGCCCTGGCAGCAGCCAGGGGCCGCCCTGTTGCACCCGCTTCACCCACCAGGCCAGCCGACCGGTGGGATCATGGGGGCCGCACAAGACGCCTGGGCGCAAGATGCAGAGCCGCTCGCCCCAACGGGAGCGATACGTGGCCTCGCACAGCACCTTGAGGGGGCCGTAATCCTCCGGCATCTCCCCCTCGGCAATCTCGTGCAGCGGCGCCGACTCGTCCTGCCCGGGCTGGGCGAAGTCGTGATAGACGCTGATGGTGGAGATGAAGATCAACCGCTCACAGCGCCCGAGCAGGGCGGCCGACAGGCTCGCCGCCTGTTCGGGGCGATAGCAGCAAGTGTCGATAGCCAGATCCCAGCTTCCCTGGTAGCGATGCAATGGGGTCAGGTCCTGATCCCGGTCCCCCTGCAGCTGGCTGAGCTCGCGCCAGTCCGGGTGCTGGCGTCGGCCACGATTGAACAAGGTCACCTCGTGGCCCCAGTCCAGCGCCAGCGCTGTGAGATGGCGCCCCAGAAATCCGGTGCCGCCGATGATCAGCAGTTTCATCCCTGTCTCTCCTGTGCGGCGCGGCCCCTCTCCTGCGGTCACGCCGGTTGTAGCGAGCCGCCCTGCTGGCGGACACGCCTTTCACTCATCCTGCGCCCACCCTACGCAACTTGGCGGCACGATACAGCCCCGAAGCGGCCGGGATGGGAGCGGGATCACGGCAAGCAGGCAGCCACCAGCCGGCGGACAAGCCTGCGTTTTAAGGGCCGCTGTGCTACATTGCCGGGGTTTTCAGTCAGGATCCGCCATGAAGTTCGAAATCGACACCCTGGGTATCATCCGCTCTCCCTACAAGGAGAAGTTCGCCATCCCGCGCCAGCCCGGTCTGGTCAAATCGGCCCGCGCCCGCCTCGAGTTGCTGCCCCCCTACGATCAGCCGGACGTGCTGCGCGGCATCGAGCAGTTCTCCCACCTCTGGCTCAGCTTCGTGTTTCACCAGACCATGGCGCAGGGCTGGCACCCGACCGTGCGCCCGCCGCGTCTGGGCGGCAACGAGCGGGTCGGGGTGTTTGCCACCCGCTCTACCTTTCGCCCCAACCCGCTCGGCCTCTCGGTGGTCGAGTTGCACGGGGTCGGTCGTGAGCGCGGCAAACTCTGGCTCGAGCTGGGGGCGGTGGACCTGCTCGATGGCACCCCCATCGTCGACATCAAGCCCTATATCCCCTATGCCGACAGCCTGCCGGATGCCCGCGGCGGTTTCGCCCCCGATGCCCCCACCCCGCCGCTGGCGGTGAGTTTCAGCCCCGAGGCGGAGCAGCAGCTGCAACCCTGGCTCAAGGCCCACCCCGAGCTGCGCCTGCTGGTGAGCGAGGTGCTGGCCCAGGATCCCCGCCCCGCCTACAAGAAGGGCAAGCCGGATGACAAGGAGTACGGCGTTAGGCTGTTTGACTGCAACGTGCGCTTTCGCATCAGCGAGCCCAGTTGCCTGGTGCTCGCCATCGAGCAGGCCCTGTGAGCCAGCCATAAAAAAAACCACCCGCCCGGGTGGTTTTTTGTTGCTTGCCGCGGCTAGGCCCCCCTTACAAACGGGTGAGCAGCAGGCTGCCGATGGAGTAACCGGCGCCGAACGAGCAGAGCACGCCGCGCGCCCCGGCGGGAAGGTCGCCGTTGTGAAGGTGGAACGCAATGATGGAACCGGCCGAGCTGGTGTTGCCGTAGCTGTCGAGAATGACCGGCGCCTCCTGCTGGCTGGCATCGTGGCCCAGCAGCTTGCGGGCGATGAACTGGTTCATGGTGAGGTTGGCCTGATGGAGCCAGAGCCGGCTGAGGGAATCTGCTGCCCAGCCCTGCTCATTGAGCTGGCCGGCAATCTGGTCGCACACCAGCGGCAGCACCTCCTTGAACACCTTGCGCCCCTGCTGGCGAAACAGCTTGTCGTCGCCGTAGCGGGTGCGCGGGCTGAGCCGGTTCAGGAAGCCGAAGTTGTTGCGGATGTTGTTGGAGTACTGGGTCACCAGCTTGCTGGCCACCAATTGCCAGGGGTTGGCCACCTTGCAATCGGCCTCCCGCTCCAGCAGCACGGCGGTACAGGCGTCGCCGAAGATGAAGTGACTGTCCCGATCGCGGAAGTTGAGGTGCCCCGAGCAGATCTCCGGATTGACCACCAGCGCCAATCGGGCGCTGCCGGCCGCCAGCATGTCTGCCGCCGTCTTGATGCCGAAGGTGGCGGAGGAGCAGGCCACGTTCATGTCAAACGCCATGCCGCTCGCCCCCAGATAGTGCTGCAGCTCGATGGAGAGGGCCGGATAGGGGCGCGGCATGTTGGAGGCGGCGACGATGACCAGATCGATCTCGCCGGGCTCGCGACCGGCGGCGATCAGTGCCTGCTCGGCGGCGGCCACCGCCATCTCCACCATGATGGAGGGCTTGTCATCGGGCCGCTCAGGCAGCAGCGGCTGCATGATGTCGGGATCCAGCACCCCCTCCTTGCTCACCAGATAGCGGCTCTTGATGCCGGAGGCCTTCTCGATGAACTCGCTGCTCGAGTGCTGCTTGGCGGACAGCTGGCCAGCGTCGATGGCGGAGGCGTTCTCCTCGTTGTAGAGATCTACATACTGGTTGAAGGCGGCCACCAGTTCTTCATTGCTGACGGCAAAGGGAGGGGTATAGAGGCCTGAGCCACTGATCACGATAGAGGTCATCTTTGCTCCTCGCCGGGTTCACTCCCGGCTTGTTGGTCTGTTCGGGTAGAGAGGGTCACAGCTGGTCGATGGCCGCAGCCAGACCTGCCAGGGTCAGCGGGTGCATGCGCCCGCCGATCAATTCATTCATCAGCTTGATGGAGGGGTGCCAGAGCCACTCCCGGCGCGGGGTGGGGTTGATCCACACCAGCTTGGGAAAGTGCTGCTGCAGGCGGGCCAGCCACACCTGACCGGCCTCCTCGTTCCAGTATTCGACGCTGCCGCCGGGCCAGGTGATCTCGTAGGGGCCCATGGTGGCATCCCCCACCAGGATCACCTTGTAGTCGCTGCCGTAGGTGCGCAGCAGGCGCAGGGTATCGAAGCGCGCCTCGTGCCGGCGGGCGTTGTCCTGCCAGACGAAGTCGTAGAGGCAGTTGTGAAAATAGAAGTACTCCAGATGCTTGAACTCGTGGCGCAGGGCCGAGAAGAGGCGCTGCACCTCGGCCACGTGGGCATCCATGGAGCCCCCCACATCGAAGAAGACCAGCAGCTTGACCCCGTTGTGGCGCTCGGGTCTGAGCTTCACATCGAGCCAGCCCTGTCTGGCCGTGCTCTGGATGGTGTCGTCGAGATCCAGCTCGTCGGGGTTGCCCTTGCGCACCCAGTGCCTGAGCTTGCGCAGCGCCAGCTGGATGGCCCGTTGTCCCAGCGGTGAATCGTCGCTGAAGTTGCGGTAATGCCTTGCCTCCCACACCTTGACCGCCTTGCCATGCTGGCCCTCTCCCCCCATGCGCACTCCTTCCGGGTGAAAACCGCCGTGACCGAATGGGCTGCTGCCGCCGGTACCGACCCACTTGTTGCCGCCGGCGTGACGCTCCTTCTGCTCGCTTAACCGCTGGTTGACGGTCTCCAGCAGCTTGTCGAGTCCGCCGAGGGATTTGAGCAACGCCTTCTCCTCGGCGCTCAATAGCCGCTCGAACTCCTGGCGCAGCCACTCCTCGGGCAGGCTCTCCGGCAACAGGGGGATGGCGGCCAGCCCTTCGTAATACTCGGCGAAGGCGCGATCGAAGCGATCGTAATGGGCCTCGTCTTTCACCAGCAGGCAGCGGGAGAGCTGGTAGAACTCGTCCATGTCGAGGCTGACCAGCCGGGCTGCCAGCGCCGCGTGCAAGTCCAGCAGTTCGCGCAGACTGCAGGGGAGCTTGTGGCGGCGCAGGTGGGTAAAGAAGTCGATGAGCATGAGTCAGCTGCCGCGTCGGGCCAGAAAAGCGAGCTTCTCAAACAGATGCAGGTCCTGCTCGGTCTTGAGCAGGGCGCCGTAGAGGGCGGGCACCAGCTTGCCAAGCTCGCGGGCACGCATCGCCTCGGGGGCGATGTCATCGGCCAAGAGCAGCCGGATCCAGTCCAGCAGCTCCGAGGTGGAGGGCTTCTTGCGCAGCCCCTCTACCTCGCGCAGCTCGAAGAAGAGATCCATCGCCTCACCGAGCAGGCTCTCCTTGAGATCGGGATAGTGGAGCTTGACGATGGCCTGCATCTCGGCCTTGTCGGGAAAGCGAATGTAGTGGAAGAAACAGCGGCGCAGGAAGGCGTCCGGCAGCTCCTTCTCGTTGTTGGAGGTGATGATGACCACCGGCCGCTGCGGGGCCTTGACTCGCTCGCCGGTCTCGTAGACGTCGAACTCCATCCGATCCAGCTCCTGCAGCAGATCGTTGGGGAATTCGATGTCCGCCTTGTCGATTTCATCGATGAGCAGCACCGGGCGCTGGTCGGCGGTGAAGGCCTGCCACAGCTTGCCGCGGCGAATGTAGTGGCTGATATCCCCCACCCTGGGGTCGCCGAGCTGGGAGTCCCGCAGCCGGGCTACCGCATCGTACTCATAGAGCCCCTGCTGGGCCTTGGTAGTGGATTTGATGTGCCAGGCAATCAGCTCGGTACCCAGATGGCGGGCCACCGCTTCGGCCAGCTCGGTCTTGCCTGTGCCGGGTTCCCCTTTGATAAGCAAGGGTTTTTCCAGCACGATGGCGGCATTGACCGCCATCTTGAGCGATTCAGAGGCGAGATAGCGATCGCTTCCTGCAAATCCCATAACGTCCATTCCTTTGACGATGAGAGACCTTTTTAACGGACGGAAAATTATAAAGTGTCATAATAAACGGCACAAAAAAGAACAACCCAGTGATTTCACTGGGTTTTTTT
>NZ_JAPDBT010000010.1:0-130469 GCF_027705405.1 Aeromonas sp. QDB34
AGGGTACCACCAATCAGCAGTTGGCCACCTCTCGCCATTCATCCATGAGTGTCGCACTTATTATCTGAATTCCCGAAGAAAATGAAAACGCTAGTAAGTTTTTTTCAGAAGCAGTAGCTAATTATCAAGATAGCATTAAGCAGTTAATCGTAAACAACCCTCTTTTGTTTACACCATACAAAGATGATCAAGCGATAGATTTAGTATTAGCCGTTTGGTTTCTGTCTCTCGATAATAGACATTGGAATGATATAAATTATTGGTTAAGCAATATGTCGCGAGAAATCTATCAAATGTTTGAGATGGGCGACAAATACCCGACAACCATACAAAGCTACGCTGAATTGATTGAACATCCCATTAATAAAACCGAAGAATATAAAAAAAGTGTAACTAAAGGTTCAATCTTATACCCCTACATCTCTACTTTTTCAGCGATTATGGGCTTCTCAGAGCCATATGGAGTAGTTAAAAAAATTAAAGAAGAATTTTTACCGCATTGTAACTTTCAAGTGTACTTTCTGGATGAATCATCTGAAGACCACTTTTACCTTTTCAATAAAATGCATGGTGCAACGTTATCTGATGTATGCGTGACCGAAGAGCCAGATAAATTGATTGAGCAGTTGGTTAGTGAGTGTGAGCAATCAAATAAAGTTTATGAAATGAGCGCTTTTAAATTTTCATTTTGGCCGATTATATTGACTGGCTGTAGGCATTACAGGTTGCCAGTGCCCATGCATTTCATAATTGACATTTTTAAACAAAGAAAAGAGCATGAAGCTGCAATTAGTAATGAGGCAGAAGAATCTTAAAAATGTTTAAGTGTCAGCCTGTAGATTCAATTAGAGAAGCGTATTCATACCATCGCGTATAAACACGCCACGACATAAACAAGGATCGGGAAATCCGCTTGGGGAGCCCCTTTCGGTCACCAGGTAGCCCTGTCTAGTTCGCCAGAGTCACTCGCCCCGGCCCGAAGGGCGGGCGAAACCCCGTCGAGGGCAAGGCCCTCGCATTCTATGGGGCAAAGCCACATCCAGAGCGCTGCTGTACAATGCACTGCGCCGACAGCTCCTCCATGGGGATTCTCTCCCGCCAGCCACTGACCTATAGTGGGCACCTCTCAAACCACCTTTGCGAGCAGCACCATGTATATCGGCGAATTTGCCCGGCTGGCGGGCACCACCCCAAAGGCTGTCCGTCTTTACGGGCTGCTGCCCGAGCCCAGGCGGAGCGACAAGTATCGCGCCTACCGGGTCGAGGTTCTGGAATGGGCCAGCTTTATCCGAGAGGCCCAGCGACTTTGTTGCAAGCTGGGTGAACTGGTCCCCTTGCTCATAAAAAAGCCCCGCATCGCGGGGCTTTTTGTTATCTGCAATAGCCGACTCAGTTGACGACAACCGGCTGACCCAGCGCATCCGGCGGGGTCTGGAACTCGCGCTCGGCGTCGTCGAAGCGCTCCAGCATGGCCTTGGAGGGGGCCTTGTCCAGCAGGCTGAACACCACAATGGCGAGTCCGGAGAAGAGGAAGCCAGGGATGATTTCATAGAGCCCCAGCCAGCCGAACTGCTTCCAGACGATGACAGTCAGGGCACCGACCAGCATGCCCGCCAGGGCGCCGTTGCGGGTCATGCGCGACCAGAGCACGGAGAGCAGCACCACGGGGCCGAAGGCGGCACCAAAGCCGGCCCAGGCGTAGCTCACCAGCCCCAGCACCCGGTTCTCCGGGTTCATGGCAACGCTGATGGCGATCAGCGCGATCACCAGCACCATGGCACGACCGACCCACACCAGCTCCTGCTGGGAGGCGTTCTTGCGCAGGAACGGCTTGTAGAGATCCTCGGTGATGGCGCTGGAGCAGACCAGCAGCTGGCAACTGAGGGTACTCATCACCGCCGCCAGGATGGCGGAGAGCAGCACGCCGGCGATCCAGGGGTTGAACAGGATCTTGGAGAGCTCGATGAAGACCCGCTCCGGGTTGCCGGTGACGCCGGCCGCCTGTTCGGTGAAGGTGGAGAAGTAGGCCAGGCCGAAGAAGCCGATGGCCACGGCGCCGCCCAGGCACAGCACCATCCAGGTCATGCTGATGCGGCGGGCATTGGCCATGGAGTGGTGGGAATCCGCCGCCATGAAGCGCGCCAGGATGTGGGGCTGGCCGAAGTAGCCCAGGCCCCAGGCCATCAGCGAGATGATGGCGATGAAGTCCAGGTTCTTGAACATGTCGAGGTTGCTGGCGTTCTGCGCCGCCACCTGCACCATGGCGGTGTCGATGCCGCCCACCGCGATGATGACGAACACCGGGGTGAGGATCAGGGCGAAGATCATCAGGGTGGCCTGCACCGTATCGGTCCAGCTCACCGCGAGGAAGCCGCCGAAGAAGGTGTAGGTGATGGTGGCCGCGGCGCCGACCCAGAGGGCGGTGTCATAGCTCATGCCGAAGGTGCTCTCGAACAGGCGGGCACCGGCCACCACGCCGGAGGCGCAGTAGATGGTGAAGAACAGCAGGATCACCAGAGCGGAGAGGATGCGCAGCACCCGGCTCTTGTCCTCGAAGCGGTAGGTGAAGTAGTCCGGCAGGGTCAGGGCGTTGCGGTTCTTCTCGGTATGCACCCGCAACCGGCCGGCGACCCAGCGCCAGTTGAGGTAGGCGCCCAGGGTGAGGCCGATGGCGATCCAGCTCTCGGAGATGCCGCCGATGAAGACGGCGCCCGGCAGGCCCATCAGGAGCCAGCCGCTCATGTCGGAGGCACCGGCGGAGAGGGCGGTCACCCAGCTCCCCATCCGGCGGCCGCCGAGAATGTAGTCGTCAAAGTTGCGGGTGGCGCGATAGGCGATAAAGCCGATCAGGACCATCCCGAGGATGTACACCAGAAAGGTGATGAGCATGGGTGTGCTGGCTGTCATTCAAAACTCCGTTATGTGACGTGTGTACCCGTTCTGACGACGGGCTCTTCCTTAAAAAAACCGCCCTAGCTTAATCAGCAGATCCCATGACCTCAACCTTTTTTAACAAACAGAAAACACAATATAAACGTTTCATCTTTAACCAACAGACCAGCTTTGCCCCGTTCCACCAGATTTTATCCTGACGCAGCAACTGCTTATCCGCCGGGCACGAGCCGCGGCACAGCCTCGCCACGGCCGCAAAAAAAAGCCCCGACCAGAGGTCGGGGCCATCTCGGCAAGCACCAATCAGCGATTGATCGCGATCGGCATGCCGCTGCGCTGCTCCAGCGCCTGCTTGACCAGCTGGGAGTCGCTGTCAGCGTGGGCGATGAAGCGGGTCACCGCCGGGGTCATCGGCAGCGGCGCAGGCAGGCTGGAGTTGAACTCCTCCTGATTGCGGGAGAGCGGCTGATGCACTTCCAGGTAGCGGCGGCCATCCGGCTCGACACTGGCCTTGATCGGCTGGTTGACGAACTGCACGCGGGTACCGACCGGCACCTTCTTGAACAGGTACTCGATGTCGTCGTTGCGCAGGCGCACGCAGCCGTGGCTCACCCGCAGGCCGATGCCGAACTGGGCGTTGGTGCCGTGGATGGCGTACATCTTGCCGATGTAGAGCGCGAACAGCCCCATGGGGTTGTCCGGGCCGGCCGGCCATACTGCCGGCAGGCTTTCGCCACGGGCGGCATATTCGGCATGCATCTTGGCGGTCGGGGTCCAGGTCGGGCCCGCCTTCTTGCGCTGCACGCTGGTCACCCAGTTTTCCGGGGTGTCGGTACCGAGCTGGCCGATGCCGATGGGCAGCACTTCCACCACCTTCTTGCCTTTCGGGTAGTAGTAGAGGCGCATCTCGGCCACGTTCAGCACGATGCCTTCACGGGGCGCATCCGGCAGGATCAGCTGGTGCGGCACGATCAGCTTCTCGCCGGTCTGCAGCAGCAGGGGATCCGCCTTGGGGTTGGCCTCCAGCATGTTGGTCAGCCCCAGTTGGAATTTGGCGGCAGCGGCCTCCAGCGGCTGGCCGTTTTCTTCGGCCGGGACCACGTATTCCAGATTTTCACCCACCAGGCGGCTGTTGGCCGCAGGCAGGGCGTATTCAACAGCGAGCGCAGGCGCGGCGCCCAAGAGGAGGCTGCAGCACAGCGCGGCCGCAGTATTGTGGAGGAGCTTCATAACTTTCCTGTAATGGATGACGTGGTTCAAGACTCTGGGCTGACCCGGGAGCGGCGGGCGATCCGGGGGGCGAAGAGAAGGCCGCCATTTTTCTCCTCTGCCGGACAAATTTCAACTGACAAGTGGCGGCGGGTCGGCGATTAATATCGCTTTTTTTATCCGCCGCCAGCCCCTGCCGGTCGGTCGTTTACCCCTTTTGCCAGGCGCGCATATCGTAACCTGTGGGAGATTGGTGCAACCGCAGATGAAATTGCTCAATGATGGCAAAGATGTGGTCGAAAATGTCGGCCTGGATCCCTTCGTAATCGGCCCAGGCGGTGGTCGCCGTGAAGCAGTAGATCTCCAGCGGCAGGCCGTCCGAGGTCGGTGCCAGCTGGCGCACCATCAGGGTCATGTCCTTGCGAATGCCGGGGTGGGCGCGCAGGTAGGCGTCCAGATAGGCGCGCAGGGTACCGAGGTTGGTGAGGTGACGACCGTTGATGGGGCAGCTGATGGCGTCGCTCAACTGCTGGTTGTAGGCGCTCAGCTCCTGCTCCTTGCGGCTCAGATAGGGCGCCAGTAGCTGGGCCTGCTTGAGCTGCAGCTGCTCGTCCGCCGTCAGGAAACGCACGCTGGTCATGTCGATGTTGACACTGCGCTTGATGCGCCGGCCACCCGACTCCGTCATCCCCTGCCAGTTCTTGAAGGAGTCGGAGATGAGGGCATAGGTGGGGATGGTGGTGATGGTCTTGTCCCAGTTCGACACCTTGACCGTGGTGAGGCCGATGTCGGTCACCTCGCCATCGGCGCCGTACTTGTCCATCTGCAGCCAGTCACCGACGCTCAGCATGCGGTTGGCGGAGAGCTGGATGCCGGCCACCAGCCCGAGGATGGGGTCCTTGAACACCAACATCAGCACTGCGGTCATGGCACCCAGACCGCTGAACAGGAACAGCGGCGACTTGCCGAGCAGCAGGGCGATCATCAGGATGCCCACCAGGATGCTGCCCACCAGCTTCACCCCCTGGAAGATACCGCGCAGGGGCAGATCCCGCCCGAGCCGGGTGTAGCGGCTCACCGACAGCATGCAGTCGAGCAGGGCGAACAGGGAGAGCAGCAAGAACAGCAGGATCCAGAGCTGGGCCACCATCTCGATCAGTTGCAGGCTGTCGGAGTTGCGCGGCAGCCAGATCTCGGCCTGACCGAGCAGCACGGCCCCCTGCAGCACGAAGGCGAGCCGGTAGAACAGCCGCTGCTGCAACTGGGGCGGCAGCCACACCTGCTTGGTCTTGCCAAGCACGCCCACCAGCCGCACCAGCAGCACCCGGTGCAGCAACATGTGCAGCAACAGCGAGGTGAGCACGATAAAGCCCAGAGCGATCACCAGCCCCATCATGCCGGTTACCTCCAGCCCGAGCCCGGCCAGCCAGCGAAAAAACATCTCCTTCATCCCATCCTCCTGTGCGTGAAACTGCGGTCAGGGTACGTATCTGCCACCCCATGTCAAATGACAGCCGGCGTCACGGCCGCCACAAACGACAACGCCCGGCAGGGGCCGGGCGTTGTCTGGGAGCGAGGGGGCGTTAGCCGACCAGGCTCAGGGCATCGCGGGCGATGACCAGCTCTTCGTTGGTGGGCATCACCAGCGCCAGGCGGCTGCCTTCGGCCGTGATGGGGCCTTCACCGCCCAGTACCGCGGCGTTGTTGGCTTCCTTGTCGATCTTGAAGCCGAACAGGGCCAGACGGGCCAGCACCATCTCGCGCACCATGGCGGCGTTTTCACCGATACCACCGGTGAACACCAGGGCGTCCAGACGACCATCCATGGCGGCAGCGTAGGCACCGACATACTTGGCCACCCGGTAGGTGAACACGTCCAGCGCGCGCTTGGCACCAGCGTCGGTGGCGTAGTTGGTGGTGACGTAGCGGCAGTCGCTGCTCGCCTCGGTCATGCCCAGCAGGCCGGACTCGCGGGTCAGGGTGTGGTTGATCTGCTCCACGCTGTAACCGAGCTGGTCGTGCATGAAGAAGACCACAGCAGGGTCTATGTCGCCGGAGCGGGTGCCCATCGCCAGCCCTTCCAGCGGGGTCAGGCCCATGGAGGTGTCGACGGATTCGCCGCCACGGATGGCGCAGACGGAGGCGCCGTTACCCAGGTGGCAGTTGATGATGTTGAGCTCGGAGAGCGGCTTGCCCAGCGCCTTGGCGGTCTCTTCCGCAATGAAGCGGTGGGAGGTGCCGTGGGCGCCGTAACGACGGATGCCGTTCTCTTTGTAGAGCTTGTAGGGCAGCGCGTAGAGGTAGGCTTCCTGTGGCAGGGTCTGGTGGAAGGCGGTGTCGAACACGGCCACGTTCTTCTCTGCCAGCGCCGGGAACACATTGAGCGCGGCACGGATGCCGATCAGGTGCGCCGGGTTGTGCAGGGGGGCGAACGGAATGGCGGCTTCGATGCCGGCAATCACGCCGTCATCGATGCGAACGGAGCGGGAGAACTGCTCGCCACCGTGCACGATGCGGTGACCGATGGCCACCAGCTGCTCGGCCAGGGTCGGATCCTGCGGCAGGATGTGACCCACGATGTGATCGAGGGCCTCCTGATGCGCGGCGCCCGCGCCCAGCATGGCTTCGCCCTTGACCCCGTGGAGTTTCCATTTGATACGTGCATCATCCAGATTGAAGCATTCGGCCAGGCCGGACAGCATGTCCTCACCTGTTTCGGCGTCCATTACGGCAAATTTCAGGGAAGAGCTACCGCAGTTAAGGATCAATACCAACTTGCTCATGTTCTACATCTTCCTGTGCTTCGGCTTTATGCCGACAGTGTCGTGTCATCCAAAGTGGATGGGATTCCCCTGCCGGGGGCTTATGGTCGCAGGAAAGTGCGCCCAATTTTTCAATATGTTAAGTGCAAATCCGGATGATTCCGGGCACTCGTCTCAGCCAGGCTGCGCCAGCGGTCACAGGCCGGCCAGCAGATCCCGGTGCACCTTGACCACCAGCTTCTTCACCTGAGCCGGCTGGTTGGGGGTGCAGAGGGGGCGATGCAGTTCTCCCGGCCAGAAGATGGCGAAGTCGCCGGGCTGCAACGCCAGATAACTGGTCTGTTCGTCCTCGACGAACCAGAGGTCGGGATGGGGATGATCGGCGCCTTCGACAACATAGCCATGGGGCCCGACCCCGATCCACTCTTCACCACGCAGCAGCAACTGGATGTCCAGATACTGCTGATGGAACTCGCCACGGCGATCCGCGGCCGGCTCGGTCAGCTCTTCGCTCACCAGGCAGAACAGCGTGAGGCCGTCGATCTCCTGTTTGCCGAGCGGCGCCTGCAGCCACTGTTCGACGCTTTGCACCACATCGACCATGATGCGGTCCAGCGGGGCGGGCAGCGGCGTGCGCTGCAGGGTGTTCAGACTGCCGGTGATCATGGCGCTTCCTTAGGTGTATTCAGGCGACATCTTAGCCGCAAAATGAAAAAGGACCCTGTTGAGGTCCTTGTGTCACACCGCCTGCAATCCGTGCAGACAGAGATAGAGCATTTGCTCGTATCAAGCGGGATGAGTGCACTGTTACACACTCATCTGCGGCTTGCCAAGAGGCGCAAGCGCGTTCGCCCAGTGATCGTACCAGCTGAAACAATATTATTCACTACTCCAGCACCGTCGACTTTGACCAGACGCAAAAACGGGAGCATCTGCTCCCGTTTTTTTCGCATCACCTGGTGATAACCGGTGCCATTCAAGCCTTGCTGGCGTTCTCCACAGGCTTGGCGTACATGGCGCGCCAGATGGCCTTGTGCTCTTCCGGCACCTCCGACTGACGGCTCAGGAAGGCAGCCTGCTCGATGGTGTTGGCCTTGCCGGACACATCTGCAGCCAGGTAGTTGCCCGGGAAGAGGCGGTAGTTGCCCCAGATCGCCTTGTCGATGAGCGCAGCCAGTTCATCCGGATCGCTGAAGCCCTCGGTGATGGGGGCGCCGAAGGAGACATGTACCCGCCCCTTCTGGCCGACGATGCCGGCGACAATGCTCTCGATGTCCTCGAACTCGCCCTTCTCGTAGCTGCCGTTGACCGACTTCTCGTACAGCTCGCGCGCCTTGGCCTTGTCGGTAGGATCCAGCTCGTAGCTGATGCTGACCGGCACGATATTGAGGCTGCGCATGTAGTCGACGAACTCGATCTTCTGCTTCTTGCCGTCCACGTAGAACATCTTGAGGATGGCCGGATCAGTCTTGTCATCGCCGTTCTTGGCGCGCCCTTCCTTCTGGGCGATCCAGATGGAGTGGCCTTCGTGCACCGACTGACCGATGTAGGCCGACAGCTCGCCGAGCGCCTTCATCATCTCCCGCGGCCCCTTGGCGGAGCGCTTGACGATGAAGCTCTTGTTGAGCTTCATCAGCTCGGTGGCGCAGGGTTTGCGCAGCAGGTTGTCGCCGATGGCAATGCGCACGGTATCGAAACCATGGGTGTGCAGCCCCCAGTTGACGAACGCCGGATCCATGGCGATGTCCCTGTGGTTGGAGACAAACAGGTAGCCCTGCTCCTTCTTCAGATGCTCGAGCCCGGAGAAGGTCACCCCCTGGGTGGAGGTGGCGATCATCCGGCTCATGTAGCGGGTCACCCCCATCTGCACCTGATGGATGGTGGTCACCTTGGACCACTTGTAGCGCAGGAACTGGCGGATCAGCGGGCGGATGGCCCAGCCCAGCCAGCTCATCAGGGAGCCGAAACGATACTTGGCGATGGCGCCGACAAATTCATCATCCCGGATCAGCCGTTCGATGGCTGCCGGCACTTCCTCATCGCGGTAGGGGCGAATGTCCGCGAATCTATCTACTTCAGTCACAGTGTCAGCCTTGCAGGTAAGGAGTCGCGGCCAGCGCGCGCTGGCCGGAAAATTCAGGGCGCAATTTTACACGCTTTTATGCCGAGGGGTATGTGGCGTGCGTAGATAGTGAGATCTGACCAGTGAAATGAACAAATGGCCCCGTTCGGGCCATTCTTTTTACTCTTCCACCGTGAACGAGAGCATCATACCGGTATCTTCGTGCTCCAGCAGATGACAGTGAGCCATGTAGGCCCGCTCCTTGGGCGCCGTGTGATCGAAACGCACCAGCACCTCGCTGCGCCCGCCCTCCACCTTGACGATGTCCTTCCAGCCGGCGCGATGCGGGGCCACCGGCTGGCCGTTCTCGCTCAGGATCCGGAAACGGGTGCCGTGAATATGGAAGGGGTGCAGCATCATGTCCCCCTCCCCCGAGATGATCCAGCGCTCGGTGCGGCCGCGCTTGACCGCAAACTGCGGGTCGTTCATGGCGAAGGCCTGACCGTTGATGCGGTTGCCGCCGTGCAGATCCAGCGGCTTGGCACTGCCCTTGTCCTCCTGCATCCCCGCCATGGTGTCGTGCTGCATCTCGCCCGCTGGCATGGCCATCTCGCCATGATCCATCCCCGCCATCGACATTTCGGCCATCCCGTCGCCCTGCCCGTCCATCTTCATCCCGGCCATGGCGCCCGTATCGCCGTGGGCCATGCTCATGCCCGCCATGGCGCCGTGGCCGTAGCGGCTCATCAGCGCCTGCATCCCCTGCCGATCCAGCTCGGGATCCATCGACAGGGTCAGGGTGCGGCTCGGCAAGCCTTGGGGGGCGGGCAGCGCCGGCAGCCGGACCAGGCTGTCCGGCAAGCGGCCCTTGCCCTCGATCAGGGAGGGCCGGATCCGCAGCAGCGGCAGGGCCGCATCGAACGGCGCCAGGGTCATCCCCATCTGGCGTACCGGCAGGGTGAGCAGGTCGAACGCCTTGCCGTTGCGGGCATCCACCATCACCTCGAAGCGCTCCCCCGGCAGCAGCGCCAGCTCGCTCAGCGCCACCGGCTCCGCCAGCAGGCCGCCATCGCTGCCGATCACATACAAGGGGCGGCCGTCACTGGCCGCCAACTTGAGAGAGCGGGCATTGCAGCCGTTGAGCAGCCGCAAGCGCAGCCAGCCACGGGGAGCGTCGTGGGTCGGATAGAGGGCGCCGTTGGTCAGCATCAGATCGCCGAACCAGCCGACCGCGGCGCTCATCACGTCCAGCTGGTAGTCCACCTGATCCCGCCCATCGAGCCGCTTGTCCTGCAACACCAGCGGGATGTCGTCCACCCCCCAGCGCTGGGGCAGCGGCAGCCGCAGGCTCTCCTCGTCGTCGAGGATGAAGAGCCCGGCCAGCCCCATGGCCACCTGATGGCCGGTCTGTCCGTGGGTGTGGGGGTGATACCAGCAGGTGGCCGCCGGCTGCTCGATGCGAAACGCCGCCTGCCACTCTTTGCCGGACGGGATGCTGGCCTGCGGGCCGCCATCGGCGGTGCCGGGCACCTCCAGCCCGTGCCAGTGCACCGTGGTGGTCTCCGCCAGCTGGTTGGCAACCCGGACTCGCACCGCCTGCCCCTGACGGGCACGCAAAGTGGGGCCGAGCAGGTTGCCGTTGTAGCCCCAGCTATGAGTCGGCTGGCGTCGCCACTGCATCTGGCCCGGCTGGGCTCTGAGCTGAAACACGCCGCTGGCATCCGCCTCCAGCAGCGCAGGAATCGGCAGGGCTGGCCGCTCGGCGGCAACCGCCCGCCCCCACCAGGGCAGGGCGCCGGCGATACCGACGGCGGTGGAGAATTTGAGAAAATCGCGACGCTGCATGAGTCACTCCTCGTTGGCCAAAGCGGAGCTTCAGCCTAAGCAGCAACCCTGCGGCAAGGTCAAGCCCTGCCGAGCCGGCGGCCGGACAATTTCTGGCTTATCCGCTTGCCAGCAGGCCCCTGTCGTCAAGCCAGCGCCAGAGTGACTGCCGCCTCGGCGTGAATGGCGGTGGTATCGTAGAGCGGCACCGCGGCCGCGGCCTCCCCCACCAGCAGGGCTATCTCGGTGCAACCGAGGATCACCGCCTGGGCTCCCGCGTCGGCCAGCGCGCTGATGATGGCCAGGTACTCGGCCCGCGATGCATCGCGAATGTCGCCCAGGCACAGCTCGTCATAGATGATGCGGTGTACCCGCTCCCGCTGCACCTCGCCGGGCACCAGCACCTCCAGCCCGAATTTGTCCTGCAAGCGCCCCTTGTAGAAATCCTGCTCCATGGTGAAGCGGGTGCCGAGCAGACCGACCCTTTGGATCCCGTCCGCTTGCAGCTGACGCGCGGTGGCATCGGCGATATGGAGCAACGGGATATCGATGGCGGCCTCGATCTCGGGCGCCACCTTGTGCATGGTGTTGGTGCCGATCAGCAGAAAGTCAGCGCCGCCGGCCTGGATGGCCCGCGCCTCGGCCGCCAGCAGACGGGCGGTGGCGGGCCAGTCCCCGATATGCTGCAGCCGCTCTATCTCGGCAAAGTCGACGCTGCTCAGCAGCACCCGCGCCGAGTGCAGGCCGCCGAGCCGCTCGCGCACGCCCCGGTTGAGCGCCTGATAATAGCTGACGGTGGACTCCCAGCTCATGCCACCCAGCAGACCGATACATTTCATGGGACCTCCTTGTGTAAGCCGATCGTGTAAATCGATCGTGCAAACCGAGCAGAGGGCGGCGCGCGTCATGGCACCGCCCCGTGAATAAAAAAGGCCCCGCAGGGCCAACAAGACAGCCGGTAAAGGCCCGGGCGCAGGCCCGGACTAAATCCAGATCATCAGCACGCAGGCCGCCGTGGCGACCCCCATGCCGAGATTGAAACGACGCCAGCCTCTGGCGGTACGGATGAGGCGGCGCACCTGGGCACCGAACAGCACCCAGAAGGCCCCGGTATAGAGGCCGGTCACGAAGAAGATGCCGAGCACCCAGATGGCGGAGGGCCAGTAAGCCTCTCCCGCCAGGGTGAAGCCGCTGATGGCGGAGAGCGCCATCATCCACGCCTTGGGGTTGAGCAACTGCAGCATGGCCCCCTGATGGGCCGGGATCAGCGGCCGGTTGCCCTCGGCCGGGCCGCTGGCGGTCGCCACTTTCCAGGCCAACCAGAGCAGGTAGGCCGACCCCATCAGCTTGAGCCCGTCGTGCAGCAGCGGCAGCTGCTCGAACATCACCCCCAGCCCCAGCGCCGTGGCCAGGATCATCAGGTTGATCCCCCCCACCACGCCCACCAGCAGGGGCACGCTGCGGCGAAAGCCCTGGGCCGCACCGGCGCTGGTAAGCAGCATGTTGTTGGGGCCCGGCGTGCCACAGGTGATGAGGGCAAAGCCCGCCAGGGGAAGCAACCAGTTCAGATCCATCTCAACCTCTTGATGATGCAGGGCGCCGACTCGGCGACAAGCCTTCTAATATGCAGAGCCGGTGCCCGTCAGACAAGGCCGCAAATGCACTTTCTTCGCATCTTTATGCGGCCCCTGGCAGCACTCAGTACCAGAGCATCACCACGCAGAGCGCGGTCAGCGCCCCCAGGCTGCCGTTGAGGCGGCGCCAGCCTGTGTCAGAGTTGATCCAGCGACTGAGCTGATGACCGAACAGCACCCAGGCAAAGCAGACTGGCAATCCCGCCATGGGGAAGACGGCCATGATGCCCCACAGACTCGGCCAGTAAGCACTGCCCGGCAGACTGAACAGACTGATGGCGGAGATCCCCATCATCCAGGCCTTGGGGTTGAGGAACTGAAAGCCCAGCCCCTCCAGCAGGGTCAGCGGGCGCGAACGTCGTTCCGGATCACCGGGAGCGCCGGCCACCGCGATGCGCCACGCCAGCCACAACAAATAGAGGCTGCCCAGCACCTGCAGGCTCAGCTTGAGCAGCGGCCAGCGCTCGAACAGGGGATAAAGCCCCAGCGCCAGCACCAGTTGCAGGACGGGTTGTCCCACCACGACACCAATCAGATGAGGCAGGGTGCGACGCACCCCGAAGTTGGCGCCGGAGGCGGTCAGCATGAGGTTGTTGGGGCCCGGCGTGCCACAGGTGAGCAACGCAAAGCCAAACAGGGTGGCATACCATTCGATCGTCATCTTTGTACTCCTGAACTGCGCACATTGTATCGATACAATGTGCCACTTTTGGTTGTTATCGGGTTCAAAATCACGCTATATTGCCGATACATTTCGATCAATGGATTTATTGTCACCATGACAATCTGGACCCCGGACCTCACCCCTTTCGCCGGCCCCCTCTACCTCAAACTGGTGAAGGCCATCGAGCAGGCCATTCAGGACGGCTCCCTGCCGCCCGAGACCCGGCTGCCCACCCACAGGGCGCTGGCGGACAAGCTGGGGGTCACCGTCGGCACCGTCACCCGCGCCTATGGCGAGGCGGAGCGGCGCGGGCTGCTGGCCGCCCGGGTGGGGCACGGCACCTGGGTCAAGGGGGAGCATGAGGATCCGGCCAACGCCTGGGTGATCCGCAAGGAGGAGGGGCACCGCATCGAGTTGTGGCAGAACCTGCCGGTGCAGCTGGATCGGGCCGCCATCATTCGTCCCATGCTGGCGGAAGTGGCGGACGGGGATCTCAACGCCCTGCTCGGTTATGACAAGGAGGCGGGCCAGCCGAGCCAGCGCCAGCTGTTCATCGACTGGCTGGCCGAGCAGGGGGTGGCGGGCAGCGAGGAGTATCTGCTGTTCAGCCACGGCGCCCAGCACGGCATCATGCTCTCCCTGCTGGCCACCGGCTGCGTGGGGGAGACCCTGTTCTGCGAAGGGCTCAGCTACCCCGGCATGCTGGGCAACGCCCGTCAGCTGAAAAATCAGGTGGTGGGGCTGGCGATGGATGCAGAGGGGCTGCTACCCGACGCGCTGGAGGCGGCCTGCCGCACCCGCCGCGCCAAGCTGCTCTACCTCACCCCTACCCTGCAAAATCCCACCACCGCCACCATGAGCCTGGCGCGGCGCGAGGCCATCATCGCCATCGCCCGTCGCCACGACCTGCTGATCATCGAGGATGACGTCAACGGCCTGCTACCCCAGCAGCCGGTGACACCGCTGGTCAACCTGGCGCCGGAGCGGGTCATCTATCTGGGCAGCCTGGCCAAAATCGCCTGCGGCGGCCTGCGGGTCGGCTTCGTGCTGACCCCGCCAGCCCTGCGCGGCGCCTTCGCCCAGGCGATGCGGCTGTCGAGCTGGATGGTGAGCCCGCTGCTCATCGAGCTGGCCTGCAAGCTGGTGAGCCAGCGCCAGATCATGCCTCTTGTAGAGCAGCAGCGGCAGATCCTGGCACGTCGCGGCGAGCTGCTGCGCCACCTGCTGCCGGGGGCCTGCTGGCAGGCCGGCTCCATGCACGCCTGGCTGCCGCTGCCGGAACCCTGGCGCAGCCAGGAGTTTGCCGAGGCCGCCAACGCCCTTGACGTCGGCGTGGCGAGCGGGGAACACTTCGCCGCCGGCCAGTTTGCCGCGCCGCAGGGCGTGCGGCTGAGCCTGAGCCAACCGGCCACCGACGCCCGCGTCGCCGAGGGGCTGGAGCGGCTCGCCGGTCTGCTGCGCGCCGCGCCGCCCACCAATACCCTGCTATAGTCAGCCCCGGCCCAGCCCATCCGTGCGCTCAAAGGAGAGCCCATGCACCCGACCCGCGCCCCCTTGTTGCTCCTCACCCTGCTGCTGGGGGGCTGCGCCTCCCCCGCTCATCAACAGCTGGGGACCGCGCTGAGCGGGCTGGAGGGGGAGTTGCAACGGCTGGAAGAGGAGCTGGCGGCCATGAACGGCCTGCACTATCAGAAGGCGATCGATGCCCCCCTCAGCCTGCGCCGCCGGCTGAGCGCCCCCGTCCCCACGGCAGAGGGGCTGCTGCCCAGCCGCAGCACGCTGACAGACGGTCCCCTGCTGCGCTACGACTACCGGCTGCCGGCCGGCATGACCAGCCTGCCCCTCGCCGATCCCTGTCTGCGCTACGAATTCGAGCTGCGCCACCTGGGCCGCCTCGGCCAGCTCGCCCTGCACTGGCAGGGGGCGGCGGGCTCGGGAGAGCAACTGATCCAGCAGCGCGACTGCCCCTTTTCGGCCAAAGGGCCCGGTCTGCAGTAAGTCCGCTGGCGGCCTACCTGCCCCTATGGTCAGTTGAAAGGGGCGAAGGCATCTTGTAGCGTGCCAGCATCCCGACTCCTGCTGGAAGCGCCGATGAAACTGACTCCCCTGTGGCTGGCCCTGTGCAGCCTGCCCGCCCTGGCCTGCGGCCCGGATGGCTGCGAGACGCCGCTCACCCTGCAACTGACCGCCGCCCAGTGCCATCTGAACGGGTTGCCGTTCCTCTCCCCTGACAACGACACCCGCACCAACCTGGCGCTGCTACTGGCCGATGAGCAGGCCTTCTCGCTGCCCAAGGCGCCGCTGCCGCTGCCCTTCGCCATCGAGGATCTGCTCAACCCGGCCCTGCTCAACCCAGCCCAAGCCGAGCCGGCCCCCACCGGGCCGGATCCCCTGCTGGCGCTGGCCGCCGGTCTCGGCATCGAGCAGAGCACCACCCAGGCCGCTCTGGAGCGGGCCGCCGGCTGGAGCGAGGGGCGCTGCATCAGCAACAACCCCATCGCGGCCGAAGCCTTCCTGCAGGCGCTGGTCGACACCCCGGCGCTTGGCGCCGACGAGCGCAGCCAGCTGGCCCGCCAGCGGCTGGCCATGCTGGGCCAGTGCGCCCAGCAGGCCGAAACGGCCACGGCGCCGGAGGACAAGGCCGCGCCGCTGTCGGCCGTCGGCCAGGGCTTTGCCAACTACCTGGCCGCCAGCCGACTCTTCTATCAGGGGGAGTTCGCCCAGGCCGATGCGCTGTTTGCCGCTCTCACCGGGCAGGATCAGCCCTGGCTGAAAGAGACGGCGGATTACATGCGGATCCGGGTCGCCCTCAACCAGTCCCAGCAAAGCGCCTTCGATGACTGGGGCACCCTGGATCGCAACCAAATTGACCAGGCCGCCGTGCAGCGTGCCGAGCAGTTCATCGCCGACTATCGCAGTCGCTACCCAGATGGGCGCTATCTCGACTCCGCCAACGGGCTGCTGCGCCGGCTCGCCTGGTTCAAGGGGGACGAAGCGGCGCTGGCCGGCCTGTTCCAGCAGGCGAGCCGCCAGCCGGGCAACCCGGAGCTGCTCAACGAAATAGACCTCAAGCTGCTGATGCAGCCCGGCTTCACCGGCTCAGCCGCCATGCCGCAGCTGACCCTGGTGCAGGATCTGCGCCGGCTGCGGCTGCACGAGAGCTGGGACGAGTGGCAACCGCTGCAAAGCGGCGAGCTGGCGCAACAGAGCGCCCAGTTTGCCAGCAACCCGGCCTGGCTCGCCTATCTGCAGCAGGCCGAGCGCTACTATCTCGCCAAGGATTATGCCGCCGTCATCGCCGCCGCTCCCACCCTCGACAAGGGGCCACTCGACAACCTGGCGTTCAGCCAGCAGGTGCTCAAGGGCATGGCGCTGGCGGCCAGTCAGGCACTGCCCGAGGCAGAGCAGCAGTGGCGCGCCCTGCTCGCCAGCCAGCCCACCCCCTTGCAGGATCAGCTGCTGCAGCTGGCGCTGGCCATGACCCTGGAGCGGGCCGGCCGGCTGGAGCAGGTGTTCGCCAAGGAGAGCCCCATCCAGAGCGATCACTACCGCATTCCGCTGCTGGAATACGTGGCACCGGCCCCGCTGCTGCGCCGCATGGTGCAGGATGAGCAGGCCTCCGACACCCTGCGCCAGCGCGCCGGCCACACCCTGCGCTACAAGCAGCTGACCCACGGCGACTACCGGGGCTTCCTGCAGGATCTGGCGCTGGCCGCCCCGTTTGACTGGCAAGGGAGCCAGGAGTATCAGTGCCCGGCGCTCACGGCGGTGGTCACCACCCTGGCGGACAACCCCAAATCGCCCAAGGCACTCAACTGCCTCGGCGAGTTTTTCCTGAGCCAGGGGCTGGACTGGGATCCGCTCCTGCAGCGGCCGGGCGCCGACACCCTGGCGGGCAGCCGGGATCTGTTTGCCGGCCAGCAGCGCAGCCGGCTCGACTGGTATCAACAGGTGATCGCCAGCCCCAAGGCCGCCAAGGAGGAGAAAGCCTACGCCCTCTACCGCGCCATCAACTGTTACGCCCCGAGCGGCAACAACAGCTGCGGCAGCCAAGAGATCCCCCTCAGCCAGCGCAAGGGCTGGTTCAACACCCTCAAACGCCAGTACGGAACGAGCCAGTGGGCCAAGCAGCTCAAATATTACTGGTGATGCTGGCGCTGCTGGGCGCCGAGGCCAGCGCCGCCGTCGAGGCGAGCCACTACCGCCAGTTCTGGCTGTGGGCCGGGGTCAGGCCCCAGCCGGTGCTGCAGCAGGCCGAGCGGCTCTATCTGCATCAGGGGGAGATAGGCCCGCTCGATGCGCGCCAGCCCGTGCGTTTTCAGGGGCAAGGCATAGCGCCGAGCAAGCTGCCGGTAAAGGAGCTCTGGCTCGCCTACCGGGTGGAACGACTCGACTGGGATGAGGCCCTGCTCAAGAGCCTGACCAACCAGCTGGCAGCCTGGCAGCGCAAGGGTAATGGGGTGCGCGGCGTCCAGATCGATTTTGATGCCCGCACCCACCGGCTGGCGGACTATGGCGAGTTCTTGCGCCAGCTCCGCCGCCAGCTTCCCGCCGACTGCGCCATCAGCATCACCGGCCTGCTGGACTGGACCCGCACCGGCGACGTCGCCACCCTCAACGCCCTTGCCGGCGTGGTCGACGAGCTGGTGGTGCAGACCTATCGCGGCCGCCGCACCGAGCCGGGCTACGCGCGCTACCTGCAGGCGCTGACGCGGCTGACCCTGCCCTTCAAGGTGGGGCTGGTGCAGGGAGGCGAGTGGGATCAAACGTGGGAAAGCAGGCTGGCCGACTCGGCGGCCTATCGCGGCGCTGTGGTGTTTCTCATCAACCCGCCAGGTGCCTGACGCCGGGGAGGAATTGACCGCCCGCAGGCTGGCGTCGAGCGTGGTAGCTCTTTGACTCCGGCAACATGCCATACTTGTCCGTACCCTGAACCAGCCAAGGAGCGCCAAGGATGCAGATCCTCCTGATCGAAGATGATGCCATGCTCAGCACGGCCCTCTCCCGAGGGCTGAATGAGCAGGGGATCACCCCCGCCCAGCTGACCCACTGCAAGGAGCTGGCAACCCTGCCCACCCTGCTGCGCCAGCAGTCGTTCGATGTGGTCATCTGCCGCCAGTACCACCATCAGGCCCGTGAGGGGGTGCGCTTGCTGCAGGAGGCCCACTATCTGGGTCTGCTCGAACCGGGCTGCGTGCTGCTGTTGCTGGACGAGGATCACGATCAGCTGCAGTTTCCCCCTTCCGACCTCTACTTTCCGCTGCTGCTGCCCATGCCGTTCACCGCCGATCAGCTCACCGCCAGCCTGCGCGAACTGGTGCAGCTGACCGGGCTGACCCGCACCCTGCCCGCCCCGATGAAGCTCAGGGAGTGGCAGGTCAGCTGCGCCCTGTGCGAGGACCTGCTCTACCAACAGCAGAAATACCGGGAGCTGGGGCCGTTGCTGGACAGGATCAAGGGCTACATGCTGCTGCAGCAGCAGGATCACTTTCACGCCGCCCAGCACTACGCGGTCTGCACCACGGAGCACGATGCCTGGTGGCCGCGCAAGGGGTTGATCCACGCTCTGCTGGGGCTGAACAAGCTGGAGAGTGCGCGCAAGGATCTGGCCCGCAACCGGGAACGGCTGCCAGCCCCCCTGCAACTGGAGCTGGCGCTGGCCTGTCTGCTGCACGAACGGCAATGGGAAGGGGCCTGGGACGTGCTCACCCTGCTGTTGCAAAAGCAGGCCTGGCAACCGGAGTGGCGCCAGGCGGCCATTCTGCTGGCGCTGCTGCTCAAGGACGAGGGCAAGGCGCTGGAGCAGGCCAACGCCCTCAGCCTGCGCTTCTTCGGCGATCACAAGTTCCGGGTGTCCATCGATAACTTCATCCTCAATGCCAGCCTGGCGGTGCTCTGGCACTACCCGAGCGCCGCCCGGATCAGGGCCTTGCAGCAGGAGTATCGCTACCTCAGCCAGGCGGTGACCCTGCGGGCCCACGAGGAGGCCCTGCTCAAGGCGCTGATGCTGAGCCTGGACTATCGCTTCGACGAGGCCCTGTTGCTGCTCGCCAAGCACCCGCCGGAGAGCGCACGGGATCACCACCTCAACCAGCTGCTCGGCTTTGCCGTCAGCCAGTTCTGCGGCCTGCCCCACCACGCCCAGCGCTACCTGAGCCAGCTCAGCCAGTATCAGGCCAGGGTCGCTCCGGCCCCGCTGGTACAGCAGCTGTTCAAGCAGGTCATCGGCGATTTCATGAAACAGCTGGAGCGGCGCGAACTGCGGCTGACCTACCTGCGCCAGGAACGGCAGCGGGCCAGCGCGGCGGGCCAGCACCAGCTGGCCGTGCAGTATGCGCTGACCCTGCAGGAGGAGTTCCCCGCCCTGCCCGGCGATGCCTGGCAACTGCTGGAGTTGCTGCAACTGTGCTGGCCGGCCGGCATGGCCGCCCCCAGGGTGGCCCTGCTGGTGGATCGGCTGGAGCGGCGCCTCAACCACAGCGCCTCCTTCATGGAGCACCACGCCGAGGAGTACCACAAGACCCTGCTGCAGATCCGCTCCCACCTCAATCCCCGTCTACCCACCACGCCCCCCAACTAGGCCCGGTCAGCCGGGCCGCGGTTACAGCAGCCCGCGCACCAGGATGCCGGCGATCAGCAGCGGCGCCACCAGCCGCCAGCACCAGAGCAGGCAGCCACGCAGCAGCGGCGACAGGCCATCAGGCAGCACGGACTCACCCAGTCGCCAGCCCAGCAGCAGGGTCAGCACCAGACCGAACAGCGGCATCATCAGGTTGGAGGTGAGATAGTCCAGCAGATCGAAAATGGTCTTGCCGAACAGGGTCAGCTCGCTCCAGGGGCCGAACGACAGGCTGACCGGAATGCCGGACGCCATGATCAGCAGGGTCAGCACCCGGCAGGCACCGCGCCGCGACCAACCCCACTCCTCGGTGGTGAAGCGTACCAGGTGCTCCAGCATGGAGATGGAGGAGGAGAGCGCCGCCACCAAGAGCAGCAAGAAGAACACTACCGCCAGCCCCTGGCCGAACGGCAGATGGTTGAACACCGCCGGCATGGTCATAAAGGTGAGCCCTGGCCCGGCAGTCGGGTCAATACCGGTGGAGGCGAGCACCGGGAAGATCATCAACCCCGCCAGCACCGAGATGAGGCTTGCCAGGGTCACTACCCAGACGCCGGAGCGCAGCACACCCTCGCTGCTCGGCAGATAGGCACCATAGGTGGTGTGCACGCCAAGCCCGATGGAGAGGGAGAAGAAGGCCAGCCCCAGCGCGTCCAGCACGCCCTGGCCGGTCAGCATGGAGAAGTCCGGCAGCAGGAACTGGCGCACCCCGGCCATGGCGCCCGGCATGGAGAGGCCAGTCACCACCAGCAGCATCATCATCACGAACAGGGCCGGCATCATCCAGCGCAGCGCCCGCTCCACCCCCTTCTGCAGGCCCCCCTGCACGAACCACCAGGTGAGCCCGGCAAACACCAGATGGGTCAGCACCGGCCACCAGGGGTGGCTGACATAGCCATTGAACAAGGCGGTCAGCGCCGTGCCCTCGCTCAGGTTGAGCTGCCCGCTCACCGCCAGCGCCGCGTAACCCACGGTCCAGCCGCCCACCACGCTGTAGAAGCTGTAGATGAAGAAGCCGCACAGGATCCCCATGTACCCCATCCAGCGCCAGTTCGGCCCCACCAGCTTGTGGAAGGCACCGAGCACCCCGCGCTGGCTGCGACTGCCGAGCAGGGTCTCACCCACCAGCACGGCCACCCCCAGGGTGAAGCTGAACAGCAGAAACATCAGCAGGAAGGCACCGCCGCCGTTGGTGGCCGTCACATAGGGAAACTTCCAGATGGCGCCAAGGCCGATCGCCGAACCGGCGGCGGCCAGCACATGACCGATACGGGAAGACCACTGAACCTGGCTCATACAACCTCCGGGCAAGACAACATCACATCGATACTCCATGGGTAACCGCGCTGGGCGGGGCAACAAAAAAGGCCGCCTGATGGCGACCTTTGCAATGAACATTCAGACAAGCTGCGCGTGCAAGGTCACCTCTCTTGCGAGCTAAAAAATCGACCGAACAGGGCAACGCGACGTGACATGAATAATCTGATCTGAATGCTGAAAAGGGATCACAGCCTAAACCATGGAAAGAAAAATTGACACAACATGACCAAACTTTTTTTCATGTAGCCAATAAAAGTTTGTTTTCACCCGGCCGGCGCCAAAAATCAGCGCCGCAGCCTCCCCGCCCACAGCCTTGAACGATAATAGTCTTAGCTTGGGCGGGTTCGGTGCAACCGGATGGGACCGACCAGCCCTGCCACTCCCTTGCGCAACATGGATGTACCGACGTTACGCACCTGACCGGATACTGGATGAAATGGCTGCTGCCCTGGCTACTGTTGCCCGGCCTGGCGCAGGCCACGCAACCCCCGCTGACCCTGCTCAGCCACGAGCTGCCCCCCTTTACCCACACCAGCGACGGCAAGCTCGGCGGGCTGGCGGTGCAACTGGTGCAGGAGGCCCAGCAGGAGATGGGGGTCGACTACCCCATCAAGATCTATCCCTTGAAGCGGGCGCTGGCGCTGACCCGGGTCGAGCCCGGCTTCGCCCTGTTCGTCATTCTGCGCACGCCCCAGCGGGAACCCCAGTTCAAGTGGGTGGGGCCGCTGTTTCTGAACCGGGTGGTGATCTACCAAGCCAGGGGCAGCCAGCCGCTGACCGATCTGGCCCAGCTGCGCCAGCTGGCGCGGGTCGGCGTACTGCTCGGCAATGCCGATGACGAGCTGCTCACCCGCGAGGGCTACACCAACCTGGTGCGCTGCCAGACCATCGAAGATGCCATCGAACGACTGATGCTCGGCAAGATAGACGCCTTCCCCATGGGGGAGCAGATCATGCCGGCCATCCTGGCCAAGATGAAGTTCTCCCCCCGCAGCGTGGTGAACTCCGGGCTGCTGCTGCAGGAGAACTGGCTCTACATCGTCTTCTCGAAGAGCGAGGATGACGCCGTGATCGCCCGCTGGCAGGCGGCCATCGACAAGGTCAGAGACCGTCACCCGCAGCCGCAGCAGCCCATCCGCCAACCCTGATTACACCAGCCCGCGCACCAGGATGCCGCCGATCAGCAGCGGCGCCAGCCAGCGCCAGCAGCCCATCACCAGAGTACGCCAGTGCAGCGCCAGCCCGGCGGGCAGCGCCTGGCGCCCCAGTTTCCAACCCAGCAGCAGGGTGAGCGCCAAGCCGAACATGGGCATCATCAGGTTGGAGGTGACGAAATCGAGCAGCTCGAAGATGTTCTTGCCAAACAGGGTCACCTGCGCCCAGGGCCCGAACGACAGGCTGACCGGAATGCCTCCCGCCATCACCAGCACGGTGATGAGGCCGCAGGCGGCCCGCCGTGACCAACCCAGGCTCTCGCTGACGAAGCACTGCAGGTGTTCCAGCAGCGAGATGGCCGACGACAGCGCCGCCACCACCAGCAAGGCGAAGAACACCACCGCCAGCCCCTGGCCGAACGGCAACTGCTGGAACACCGCCGGCATGGTCATGAAGGTGAGACCCGGGCCGGAGGCGGGATCGATGCCGGTCGCCGCCAGCACCGGGAAGATCATCAAGCCCGCCAGCACCGCGATGAGGCTTGCCAGCAGCACCACCCAGAGGCTGGAGCGGCCGACCCCATCGCTGGAGGGCAGGTAGGCGCCATAGGTGGTGTGAATGCCAAGGCCGATGGAGAGGGAGAAGAACGCCAGCCCCATGGCGTCGAGCACGCCGGACATACCGAGCTTGCTGAAATCCGGCATCAGGAAGTGGCGCACCCCGGCCATGGCGTTGGGCAAGGTAAGGCCGAAGGCCACCAGCATCAGGATCATGATGAACAGGGCCGGCATCATCCAGCGCAGGGTGCGCTCCACCCCCTTCTGCACGCCTCCCTGCACGAACCACCAGGTGAGCCCGGCAAACAGCAGGTGGGTCAGCACCGGCCAGAGCGGATCCCCCACATAGTCGTTGAAGCGGGCGGTGAGGGCCGCGCCGTCGCCGTGCTGCAGACTGCCCGCCAGCGCCATGCCGGTGTAGCCCAGGGTCCAGCCGCCCACCACGCTGTAGAAGCTATAGATGAGCAGGCTGCTGAGCAGCCCCATGGCGCCGACCCAGCGCCAGCGCTTGCCCATCAGTGCACCGAAGGCCCCCACCACCCCGCGCCGGCTCAGGCTGCCGAGCAAGGTCTCCCCCATCAACACCGCCACCCCCAGGGTGAAGCTGAACAGCAGAAACACCAGCAGGAAGGCGCCACCGCCGTTGGCAGCCGTCACATAGGGGAACTTCCAGATAGCGCCGAGACCGACTGCGGAACCGGCGGCGGCCAGGATATAACCGAGCCGGGATGACCATTGGGACTGCTTCATAAGAACTCCAACCGTGGGGCCCGCCACAAGGGGCCCAAAATGACGCTCAGAGTACGGGGGGGGCTGCGCAATCACAACGCCACTTATCTGGATAAAACGCACATTATTGGCATCATTGCCTAATTAAATTCTATTTAACGCGCAATCCTGCCAACAAATAAAAACCGGAGCAATTTTGCTCCGGTTTTACAGGGTGGTGAGCCAGCTTCGGGGACTAGATCACCCCCAGCTCCCGCAGCCGCTCCATCAGGTAGCTGTGGGCGGTGTGACGCTCGGAGAGCACTACGTCCGGGCGCGGGTGGAGGAACAGCGGCAGGGAGATGCGGGACTTAGCGGCGCTGCCACCGGTCGGGTTGATGACGCGGTGGGTGGTGGAGGGGTAATAGCCGTGGGAGGCTTCCTGCAGCATGTCACCGATGTTGATGATCAGGGTGCCAAAATCGCACGGCACGTCCATCCACTCGCCATCGGAACCCTTCACCTGCAGGCCCGGCTCGTTGGCGGCGGGCAGTATGGTCAACAGGTTGATGTCTTCATGGGCGGCGGCGCGGATGGCACCCGGCTCCTCGGTGCCGTCGAACGGCGGGTAGTGCAGCACCCGCAGCAGGGTCTTCTGGCTCTCTTCGATCATGGAGGAGAGCGGGCAGCTGTAGTGGGCGGCGATGTCGCTCGGGGTGTACTGCTCGACCCAACCCAGCAGCTCGGCCGCCAGGTTGTTGGCAAGGCGGTAGTACTCCATCGCCTGCTCTTTCAGCTCGGCCGGCATCTGGCCCCAGGGGTAGAGGTGGAAATACTCCTTGATGTCCTTCTGACTGTGGCCCTTGGCCACCTCGGACACCGACGGCGGGAAGTAGCCGTCCTGGGTCTCGCGATTGAACAGGAAATCCTGCTTCTGCTCGCTCATGAAGAAGCGATACCAGTTGTCATAGATGGACTGTACCAGCTCTTTCGGGATGGGGTGATTGGTCAGTACCCCGAAGCCGGTGGTCCGCAGGGATTCGGTGAAGCGCTGCGCCGCATCGGGCGAGCGGTAATCGACGGTCAGGACTTTCATTGTTTTTGTTACGCGCCAGTTAAAAGATGGCGCAGTTTACCCCGTGGCCGGCAACAAGGAAAGGGCGCGGGCCGTCACGCCGCCAGCCCTCGCAAATAGTGACAAACCGCTCAGAAAACGGCGCCGGCCAGCACCGTTTTTCATCCCTTGTCCTGCCCCTGCATCCTCTCTAGAATGCCCCCATCATCCCTCTCGGAGCCCGTCGTCCATGTCCCCCAAGATCCTGTTGCTGACCCTGCCTTTCCTGCTCGCCGGTTGCAGCTCGCTGTCGGAAGAAGAGTGCCGCACCATGAGCTGGTACAACCTGGGTTATCAGGACGGCGAGCAGGGCAACACCCGGGCCGCCACCCGTGACTACGTCTCGACCTGCGGCGAATACGGCCTCAAGGTGGACGAAGCGGAGTGGAAACGGGGTTATGCCAAGGGGCTGGAGCTCTACTGCATTCCGGAGCTCGCCTACAGCAAGGGCAAGTCCGGCGCCGAGTATCAGGGAGTCTGTCCCAACGATGCCAGCTTCCTGACCCAGTACGATCGCGGCCGCCAGGAGTACCTGGTGGAGAAACAGCTCAGCGACCTCAAGAGCGACATGGAGCGGACCGAGCGCGACATCGAGACGCTGGAGCGCCAGATCCGCAACGAGAACGACAGCAAGCAGCGCGACTACTACCGCGCCCAGCGCGAACGCGCCATCCGTCACTACGAGGGGCTGCGCCGTGACTACAACCGGATCCGTTTCCCGGATCGGGTGATCCAGTTCTCCTTCGGGAACTGACAAACAAAAAAGGGGCCGACATGGCCCCTTTCTGTTGCTGTTTCTGTCCCTCAGGCGGGCAGAACCCAGCGCTGCAGCGCCAGCGCGATGCCGTCTTCGTTGTGATCGGCGGTGACCCGATCCGCCAGCGCCTGGATCTGTGACGCCGCGTTGCCCATGGCCACCGCCAGCCCCACCTGCTCGAACATGCTGATGTCGTTGTTGTTGTCGCCAAACGCCACCACGTTCTCCATCGCGATCCCTTCGCTCGCCGCCCACTGGGCCAGTCGGTTGCCCTTGCTGCAGCCGGGTTGCACCAGCTCCACCGCATAGGGCGCCGCCCAGTCACGGGTAAAGGGCAACTGTTCGACCACCTCTGCCATGAAGTGATGGAGCAGGGCGGGATCCTGGTTGAACAGCTCCAGCTTCCAGACCGGCCGGCTGAGCCAGCTCGCCAGATCCTCCGCCGGCAACAGGGAGATCTTGAGATGATCCGGCTGGGTCGCCGACCAATGGCGCATCCGGGTCACATGCTCCTCGCAGCCGAGGTAGCCGATCCCCTCGTCGAGGTGGAACAGGGCCCCCATCTGGTGCGCCTGCACCTCCGCCAGCAGCCGGCTGAGGGGGGCCACCGCCAGCGGATCCCCGACCAGGATCTGCTCCAGCACCGGATCATAGAGGTAGGCACCGTTGCTGCAGATGATGGGGGTGTCGAGGGCCAGCTCGTGATGGAAAGGACGGGCCGTCATGAAGTGGCGCCCCGTCACCAGCAGCACCTTGATGCCGTGGGCACGGGCCTGGGCCAGCGCGGCCCGGGTGGCGGACGAAATCTTGTGATCCCGGGTCAGCAGGGTACCGTCCATATCCAACGCAATGGCCTGAAAACGACTCATATCACCTCCAAAATGTCGAAACGGCTGGGGTGCCATACAGTCCCGCTTCCAGTGCAATGGCCTGAAAACGACTCATGTCACCGCCAACATGTCGAAACGAATGCAGCGCCATACCAACCCGCGTTCAAATAACGATTCATGCTACCGCCAAAGGCTGAGCATAGCGGGCAGCACCGGGCGATCGGGCAAGCAAGGCAAAGAGCCATACCGTCCCAGAGTCGGCGCCACGATGCAAGCGCCGGTTGCCCCCTTCGCGTCGTTCTGTGATCCCGTCAGCCGGCTTCGACCTGGACGTCGAGCCGCTGCCGCCGATCCGCAGCCCGGCGCAGGCCATAGAAGCCGGCGGCACAGAGCAGGCTGCACAGCGCCGCCAGATAGAAGGGCCACTCGGTACCCGCCAGCAGCACCAGACTGCCGACCACCACCGCCAGGATCTCGCTGCCCACCGCCAGCCCGCGATAGAGCCCCATCGCCTGCCCCTGCTGCTCGGCATGGCTGCGGTTGGAGACCGCCACCGAGGTCGCCAGCTCCCCCAGGCTCATGCCGATGCCGGTGGGGATAAAGGTGAGTGCCAGCCCCCACCAATGGCCGGGCAGCACGAACATCAGCATGCCCGCCGCCATCACCAGATGACCGACCACCCCCAGACTGCTGCCACGCCAATGGCGAGCCAGACGGGAGCCCAGCCAGGATCCCAGGATCATGGGCACGCTCACCAGCACGGCGGCCTGCGCCAGCTGCACCGGATCCCAGGCCAGCCGCTCCACCAGCCAGACGTTGAAGTAGGTGAAGTAGAGCTGCACCGCACCGTAGCTGAGCAGGGTCAGCACGAAATAGGGCAGCAGCGCCGGTTGCAGCAGCAGCTGGCGGGAAGAGAGGGCCGGTGGCTGCTGCTCACTGCGGGCCGCTGCCGGCCGATTGGGCAGCAGCCAGAGCACCAGCAGCAGGTTGACCAGGGTCATCGCCACCGCCAGCCAGGCCGCCAGGCTGTAATCGCCGGACACCACGGCGGCATAGCCGCCGATCATGGGGCCCACCACCCAGCCCAGGTTCATGCCGATGTTGATCCAGGCGAAGCTGCGCGCCTTGGTTTTGGCGGTGCTCATGTCGGCCGCCATGGCCTGCACGATGGCGATGTCACCGTTGAAGAAGCCCTCCACCACCCGGCTCAGCAACAGCAGCGGCAAGGAACGCCAGGCGATCCCCAGCGCCATCAGGGCGTAACCCACCAGCACGCCCACCAGACAGAGGGTCAGCACCGGCTTGCGGCCATGACGATCGGAGAGCTTGCCGAGCCAGGGAGCCCCTACCAGCTGAAACAGCGGATAGAGCCCCATGATGACCCCCAGCCACACCTTGCGGCTCCAGTCCGACGCTTCCGGCGTCAGCATGCCCTGGGCCGGATCCAGCATCAGCGGTGCCAGCACCGGAGACGGCAGACTGAAGCCCGCCACCGCCAGCGTCACCGTCATCACCAGTACCCACAGGCTGGCCTGCCCCTTGATCCCTTCCATGTTCGCCCCATTAAATAAAGTCATTGGTTTATTTATGTTGGCAATCAAACCAGATTAAGTAAAGCGAATTGTTGATTTAAAAAATCCCCCTCCCCATAATGCTCTTATCCATGCCAGAACCGCTGCCGCGCAAGCGGTCGCACCTGCCGACGATGAGAGCCTTGCCATGAACGCCAGCACCGACAAGATACTGTTTCTGCTCAAGAGCCACGGGCCACAGAGCGCCGCCGAGCTGGGAGAGCAGTTGCAGATGACCTCCATGGGGGCTCGCCAGCACCTGATGACGCTGGAGGCCGACGGCTGGGTGAGCTTCAACGACGAGGCCCGCGGGCGCGGTCGACCGGTACGGTTGTGGCACCTCACCGAGCAGGCCTGGCAACGCTTCCCCGACAGCCACAGCGAACTGACGCTGCAGCTTATCGACAACATCCAGCAGCTGTTTGGCGAGGTGGGCATGGAGCGGTTGATCGCCCAGCGGGAGCAGCAGCAGCTCGCCCGCTATCAGGCCGAGCTGACCCAGCCGGCGCTGGCCGACAGACTGGCGGCACTGACGGCGCAGCGCACGCGAGAGGGCTATATGGCGGATTTTCGCCAGGAGGAGGATGGCAGCTGGCTGCTGTGGGAGAGCCACTGCCCCATCTGCGCGGCGGCGCGGGCCTGCCGGGGTTTTTGTCGCAGCGAGCTGGAGATGTTTCGCCGCTTGCTGGCGCCGGCCGGAGTGGAGCGGGAGCAGTATCTGCTGGAGGGGGATCACCGCTGCCTCTATCGCATCAGGCCGCAGCCCTGATCCGCGAACGCCAGAAACAACAAAGCAGGCGCCGGGATGCCTGCTTTGTTGCCTTCGGGGAGGGGATGCTCTCGTTCCAGCCCGTCGTTGCCCGATAAGGTGAGACGGCTGATGGGGTTGTTGACCCGGTAAGGTCCTTCACCACAGAGACCGGGTTGGGTTTCTGTCTTGCCACCGGAAGATGTAACCATGGTATCCCTGCCGGCCCGGTGAGTGGTTGCGAAGTAGCATGTATTTTCAGTTGTTTTTGCAATAGTTCACCCTTAATCTAGGAAAAGTGAATTAGTAATTGCAACGAGGAACGGAGAATGCTGAAACTTGATCGCATAGACAGGCATATTCTGGAGTTGATGCAGGAGAATGGCCGCATCAGCAACCTGGAGCTGGCCGAGCTGGTCGGGCTCTCCCCCTCCCCCTGCTCCCGCCGGGTCAAGGCGCTGGAGGATGCCGGTCTCATCGACACCCACGTCACCCTGCTCAACGCCCGTCAACTGGGGCTGACCCTCACCGCCTACATTCACATCTCTATGGACCGGCACACCCCGGAGCGGTTCGAAAATTTTGACCGCGCCATCAGTGAGCTGCCCGAAGTGCTGGAGTGTGACCTCATCACTGGCAACGATGCCGACTACCAGCTCAAGGTGGTGGTGCGGGACATGGAGCACTACCAGCACTTCCTGCTGGACAAGCTGACCCACATTCCGGGGGTGACCGGGGTGCGCTCCAGCTTCGTGCTGCGCCGGATCAAGCACAAGACGGCGCTGCCGCTCAACCATCTGGGCTGACCGCCAGCCCTGCTCGGCGGGCCAGAGCGGATAAAAGAAGAGGAGGCCACTGGCCTCCTCTTCTTTTATCTTCAGTCAGCGGCCTGCACTCAGACTGCTACCTGGCTGACATCCTGCACCTGCAACAGCCAGCCGGCCTGCTCCTGCTGGGGCTCGCCGCTGACCCGCAGCCGCTCGCCGGTCGGCACCCACTGCCCCTGGGGCAGGGAGACCAGCAGGCTCTCGCTGCCGTTGTCGAACAGCCAGCGATCTTCACCCAGCGACTCGATCAGATAACCTTCCATCTCCACTCTGGACTCGGCTTGCCAGGATGGCGCAACGGAATCACGGCTCTCGATGAAATCCCCCTGAACACCAAAACTGGCCAGCCCCCACAGAATGGAGAGCCCAACCAACGATGATTGCATCTCGTCTCTCCTCTTTTGGAACTGTAGGGCCAGTATGGGAAGAGAAAACTGAGCGCACCATGAACAAGATGGCAAAGTGCCGACGGGATCGCGAAAAAAACCGGCCAGTCGGCCGGTTGTGTCATTTTATGGCGCCTGGATCACACTATTTGGCGGCTTCCTCTGCCATCCGTGCGGCTCTTGGCTTATTCGTCCACATGGCAACACCGCGATGATCCGCGCAGATCCCCTCCTCCACCACGGCCCGCACCCGGGTGCCGTCTTTGCAGATAGCCTGCCAGGCATCGGCATCGTCGATGGCCATCGAAGGGGCATGGGAACCGGTACTGCAGGCGGTCAGCAACAGGGCAAACAGGGGCAACAGAAGTTTCATGGGGTGATCCTCAGGCTGTATGGGTCGGCTGCACTCAGCGCCCCAGCTGGGCCGAGATGCGATCGCAGAGCTGCTTGAGCTGGGCCAGTTCAGCATCGGCCAGATCCACCTGATTGCGCAAGTTGTCCGCCAGACAACACTCCCTGACCTCCTGCTGCAGCTGACGCCCCGCCTCGGTCAGGCCGATGCATTTTTGCCGCTCATCCTCGCTGGAGACGGTGCGGGTCAACCAGCCCTTGCTCTCCAGCCGCTTGACGATGGGGGTCAGGGTGCCCGCATCCAGCCCGGTCTCCTGACCTATCTCCTTGAGGCTGACCTCGTCCCGCGCCCACAGCGACAGCATCACCAGATACTGGGTGTAGGTGAGATCCAGCTTGTCCAGCAGCGGCCGATAGGCCCGCATCACCGCGTTGGAGGCGCTGTAGAGGGCAAAACAGACCTGCTTTTTCAATTCACTCATGGGGCACCTCGCTGACGACTGGGGCCAGTATACCCCAGGAAAATCGGGGGTCGAATAATTTGCACACAAAATAGTTGTCAGCCCGCATTTTCGGGATTAGTCTGGATTTACTTTGCACACAAACAAAATCAGAGACCCCGACATGAAGACGCTCTATCGCACTCAAGCCATCGCCCAGGCCGGCCGCAACGGTGAGGTTCACACCCTGGACAACAGCCTGCAGCTGGCACTGGCCCTGCCGACCGCCCTCGGTGGCAACGGCAAGGGCAATAACCCGGAGCAGCTGCTGGCCGCCGGTTATGCCGCCTGCTTCTCCAATGCGCTGATCCACGTGGCCCACAAACTGGATTCGCCCCTATCCAGTGCTCCCGTCACCGCCGGAGTCGAGTTGCTGGCGCTGGACGATGGCCGCTTCAACTTCGCCATCACGCTGGACGTAGCGCTCGCCACGACCCAACCTGAACAGGCGGCGCAGGCCGAGCAGATAGTGCGGCTGGCCCACCAGACCTGCCCCTTCTCCAACGCCATGCGGGGCAATGTGGTCACCCGGCTGCTGCTCAACGGCGCCCCGCTGGATGAGACGGCGTGAACCCGTTCAGCCTCAACCCCTTGGAAATAGCCATGCTGGCGACTCGCAGGTTGCCAACCCCCCTCACCCTGGAGAAAAAACCATGAATCAGTCCAGCCATCAGATCCAGCTGCTGCGTCGCCCGGTCGGCCTGCCCAGCCTGGCCGATTTCACCCTGACCGAGGTGGCCCTGCCCGAGCTGCAAGAAGGAGAGGTGCGGGTCGCCAACCAATGGCTGTCGGTGGATCCCTACATGCGCGGTCGCATGAGCGAAGCCAAGAGCTATGTGCCCCCCTTCCCCCTCAACGGCCCCCTCGATGGCGGCGCCATCGGCGTGGTGGAAGCCTCCCGTCACCCGGACTTCGCAGTGGGCGACCGGGTGAGCAGCATGCTGGGTTGGCGCGATCGCTTCGTCGCCAACGGCGCCCAGCTGACCAGACTGCCCGACACCCGCCTGCCGCCCCAGCTCTTTCTCGGCGCCCTCGGCATGCCGGGCATGACCGCCTGGACCGGGCTCAACCGCATCGCCAAACTGCAGGCCGGTGAAACCGTGCTGGTGTCGGCCGCCTCCGGCGCCGTCGGATCCATGGTGGTGCAGCTCGCCAAACGGGCAGGGGCCCGTGTCATCGGCTCCACCGGGTCGGCCGACAAGGTGGCCTACCTCAAGAGCCTGGGGGCCGACGAGGTGATCAACTACCGTGAGACCCCGGATCTCGATGCCGAGCTGTCCCGGCTGGCACCGGAGGGGATCCACGTCTACTTCGAGAACGTGGGGGGCGCCATGCTGGACGCCGCCCTCAACCACATGGTAGTGCACGGCCGCATCGTGATGTGCGGCCTCATCGAGCAGTACAACGGCCAGAGCGAGGCGAGCGGCCCGCGCAACCTCTCCCAGGTGATCCGCAAGCGCCTCACCATGCAGGGGCTGATCGTGTTCGATCACTGGCAGCACTACGGCGAGTTTCTGGCCGAGGTGACCCCGGCCTTCGATGCTGGCACCCTGCAGGCCGAGGAGACCGTCTATCAGGGGCTCGCCAGCATGCCGCAGGCTTTCATCGGGCTGTTCGAAGGGCGCAACATCGGCAAGATGCTGGTCAAGCTGGCGTGATCCGCAGCACTGGCGCCTGACGCCGCAGACTGCTTGCATGACGGGCCCATCCGCCCTAAGGTGGGCCCGTTTTTTATAGTCTGTCTCGTCTTTGCAAGGAGCTCATATGTCTACTCCCTATCCCCGCGTCGGTGGTCGATGACAGAGTGATCCTGACCAACCCATTACCCCACCTCCCCCTCAGCAAGGAGCCCTTCTTATGTCTACCCCCTATCCCCGCGTCGGTGTCGGCGTAATCCTCACCAACCGCCAGGGCCAGGTGCTGCTTGGCAAACGCAAGGGCAGCCACGCCCCCTACTGGTCCATCGCCGGCGGCCATCTGGAGCTGGGAGAGACGTTCGAATCGGCAGCGATCCGGGAGGTGGCCGAAGAGACGGGTTTTCAGATCAGCAACCCCAGCGTCATCGCCGTCACCAACAACCTGGAGACCTGGCGTGAAAGCGGCCTGCACTATGTCTCGGTCACCCTGCTGGCCGAGGTAGAGGGAAAGCCCCAGCTGCTGGAGCCGGAGAAGTGCGAAGGCTGGGTCTGGTGCGACCCGCGCAATCTGCCAGAGCCCCACTTCGATGCCAGTCGCCAATCGATAGCCTGCTGGCTCGCCGGTCGTTGCTATCTGCCGACGCCACACCAGCCCACCCCATAGACCATCGCCTGCAGGCTGGCGAATCGTTGCTACCTGCCGACCTCAAGCCAGCCGGCCCCATAAGCCATCGCCTGCTGGCTGGCCGTTGCTATCTGCCGACGCCAAACCAGCCCACCCCATAGACCATCGCCTGCTGGCTGGCGAATCGTTGCTACCTGCCGACCTCGAGCCAGCCGGCCCCATAAACCATCGCCTGCTGGCTTGCTGGCCATTGCTATCTGCCACAACCAGGCCAGCCGATGGAGTGACCTGCGGCTGACAAGGCGCGGCTACCTGCCAGCAGCCCCCTGATTTGTCATAAAAAAGTCACCGCTTTGTCATATCATCGGGGTCGATGATGACAACGAGGGAGTGAGGACGTGGGGCAGGTGTTTATTCAGTTTTTATGGTTGGGCTGTGTCAGCTTCGGCGGACCCGCCGCCCATATCGGCTACTTCCAGCGCACCTTCGTCGAGCGGCTGGGCTGGCTGACCCAGGCCGAATTCGCCCAGTTGCTGGCCCTCTGCCAGCTGCTGCCAGGCCCCGCCTCCAGCCAGCTCGGCTTTGCCATCGGCCGCCAGCGGGCCGGGCTCGCTGGGGCACTGGCCGCCTTCGCCGGTTTCACCCTCCCCTCCTTCCTGCTGTTGCTGGCCGCCGCCATCGGTCTGGGCCAGCTCGGCAACAACGTCTGGCTCGATGCCGCCTTGCACGGTCTCAAGCTGCTGGCACTGGTGGTGGTCGCCGATGCGGTGCTCACCATGAGCCACCAGTTCTGCAAGGCGACGCGCAATCAGGGGATCATGGTCGCCACCGCGGCCGCCCTCTGGTGGCAGCCCGGCCTGCTCACCCAGCTCGTCATGCTGGCGGGCGCCGCCCTGCTCTGTGCCCGCGTCGACTCGCCGCAAACACCAGACCCACAGTCCTCAGCGGCTCAGTCCATCCCTGTGCACCAACCCCACTGGCCCACCCTGCTGCTGTTTGCCCTGCTGTTTGTCGGCCTGCCACTGCTGGGGGGCCCCGTCGGCCAGCTGGTCGCCGACTTCTACCGGGCCGGCAGCCTGGTGTTTGGCGGCGGTCACGTGGTGCTGCCCCTGCTGGCGGAGAGCGTGGGCCACAGCCTCAACCAGCAGCAGTTCCTGACCGGCTACAGCCTGGCCCAGCTGGTGCCCGGCCCCATGTTTACCCTGGCGACCTATCTCGGTGCCCAGTTGCTGCCGGCGAGCCCGGTGGACGGCGCCCTGCTGGCGACCCTGGCGCTGTTCCTGCCCGGCTTTCTGCTGCTGTGGGCCATGGGCCCCTGCTGGCAGAGCTGGCTGGCCCGCCCTCGCCTCGCTGGCGCCGTGGCCGGCATCAACGCCGCCGTGGTGGGTCTGCTGCTGGCGGCGCTCTATCAGCCGGTCTGGCAGAGCGCCGTGCTGGCCCCCACCGATCTGGCGTTGGCCGCCGTCGGCTTCTATCTGCTGCGGGGACTCAAGCTGCCCATTCTGGCGCTGGCCTCCCTGCTGGTGGTAGCCACCCTGCTGCTGGCCTGATAGGCCCAGGCTGCGGCCACAAAGAAACGGCCCCCTGCCAAGGCAGGGGGCCGTTTTTGCATGGATGCCGGGCGCCAGACTCAGGGCTCGGGATCGAAATCCAGACTCAGGCTGTTGACGCAGTAGCGCTGACCGGTTTCGGTCGGTCCGTCCGGGAAGACGTGGCCAAGGTGGGAGCCGCACTGGCTGCAGGTGATCTCCACCCGCTTCATGCCGTGGCTGCCATCCTCGGTGTAGGTCACGGTCCCCTCGATGGCCCGATCGAACGAGGGCCAGCCGCAGCCCGAGTCAAACTTGGCATCCGAGTGGAACAGCACCTGCTTGCAGCAGACACACAGGTAGTCGCCGCTCTTGCGGTTGTGGAGCAGGGCGCCGCTGTAGGGACGCTCCGTGCCCTTCTCCCAGCAGACGTGATACTGCTCGGCGCTCAACTGCCGGCGCCACTGCTCGGGGTTGGGGGTGTTGCCGCTCATACTGACTCCTTGCCGTGAATATCGGTGCCCAGCATACCCAGTCAGGGCGCCGCGCTCTACCCCGCCAGCGGGAACTGTGATCCGGTTGGCAACACGACGGCAACATCCGGGGTAGCGACCACTCCCTCCTCGGCCAGCGCCACCGCACTCAGGGCGACCCGCTCCAGCAGCTTGAGGGAGTGGGCCCGGCCCACCGCCACCTGCCGCTTGATGTCGTCGGGCAGGAACGGCAGCCCGTCGTTGGTGGCGGTGTCGATGGTCTGGATCCACTCCAGCCCCTCACCCGGCGGCGGCAGACGGAACTGGATGTCGTAGTCGCTGGCGTTGAACAGCACGTACCAGCGCTCCCCGCCGCAGCCGATCATGCCGATGTCCATGGCAAACGCCTGCCCCATGGGGGCATGCCAGTCCTGATCGGTGAGCTGATGGCCGTCCGGGTGATACCAGTTGACCTGGTGGCAGCTGCTGGGGGTGCCGTTCCAGCTGTCGTCGCTCAGCTGCAGGTTGGAGAAGACGGTGGACTCCGCCCGCAGCGCCAGCATCTGCTGGGTGAAGGCGAGCAGCCGCTCATCCTCCGGCCGCCACTGCCAGTTGACCCAGCTGATCTGGTTGTCCTGGCAGTAGGCATTGTTGTTGCCGAGCTGGCTGCGGCCCATCTCGTCGCCGGCGAGGAAGTGCGGGGTGCCTTGCGACAGCAGCAGGGTGGCGATCAGGTTGCGCTTCTGCTGCTGGCGCAGGTTGTTGACCCGCGGATCCAGGGTCGGCCCTTCCACCCCGTGGTTGTTGGAGAGGTTGTTGCCGTGACCGTCGCGGTTGTCCTCGCCGTTGGCCTGGTTGTGGCGCTGGTTGTAGGAGACCAGATCCTCCAGGGTGAAACCGTCGTGATAGCAGAGGTAGTTGACGCTGGTATGGGGGGAGCGCCAGTTCTTCGGGAACAGATCCCGTGAGCCGACCAGCCGGGTGGCAAAGTCCCCCATCTTGCCCGCATCACCGCGCCAGAAGGCGCGTACCGTGTCGCGGTAGCGGTCGTTGATCTCCAGCCACTGGCTCGGGAACTGGCCGAGCCGATAGCCGAACGGGCCGATATCCCAGGGCTCGGCGATGAGCTTGACCCGCGCCAGCACGGGGTCTGCCATCATGGCCTTGAAGAAGGCCCCCATGGGGTCGAACTCGCCCGCCTCCCTCGCCAGGGTGACAGCCAGATCGAAGCGAAAGCCATCCACCTGCATCTCGGTGACCCAGTAGCGCAGGGCGTCGAGCACCAGTCGCAGGCTGTTGGGGTGATCCAGATTGACGCTGTTGCCGCAGCCGGTGACGTTGGCGTGGCGAGTGTAGTCGGGGCCGTGGGCGCCCGCCTCGAAGGCGTAGTAACCGGCGTTGTCAAAGCCCTTGAAGGAGAGCATGGGGCCGTCGAAGCCCGACTCCGCGGTGTGGTTGTAGACCACATCCAGGATCACCTCGAGCCCGGCCTTGTGCAGCTCGCGCACCATGGTCTTGAACTCGGTCACCGCCTCCTGCGCCGCATAGCGCGGCTCGGGGGCGAAGAAGGCGATGGGGTTGTAACCCCAGTAGTTGGTCAGCCCCAGCTGCTCGAGCCTGGGCTCGGACATGAAGGCCGCCACCGGCATCAACTGCACCGAGGTGATGCCGAGGGACTTGAGATGCTCGATGATGAGCGGGTGGCAGATGCCCAGATAGGTGCCGCGCAGCTCGCTCGGCACCCCCTGATGCTGACGGGTGAAGCCCTTGACGTGGGTTTCATAGATGACGGTGCGGGCCGGCTCGATGGCGGGCTTGCCCACCCCCTGCCAGTCGAAGGCATCGTCCACCACCACGGATTTGGCCACCATGGCGGCGCTGTCACCCTGATAGAGGGCATCATCCCAGTGGGTCGGGCGACTGAGCGCCTTGGCGTAGGGGTCGATCAGCAGCTTGTCCGGGTCGAACAGCATCCCCTCCTGCGACGTGCCGTGAACCCGGTAGCCGTAGCGCTGACCGGCCTTGACGCCGCGCACATGGCCGAAGCGGTACTGACCGCGCCGGCCGGGCAGCTCGAGGCGGGCCAACTCCCGCTCCTGCTCGTCGAACAGGCAGAGCTCCACCTTGTCCGATTGCGGCGCCCAGACGCAGAAGTGACAACCCGTCTCGTCGAGCAGGGCCCCCAGCGGATGGTCCTGCCCCTTTTCCATTGCGAACATCAAGACTCCTGTTTGATGAACAAGGTCGCTAGCGGCGGCAGATCCAGCACTATGCTGTGCGCCATCCCCTGCCAGGGGGTCGCCTCGGCGACAAAGACCAGGCCCACATCATAGTTGCTGCCCCAGTAATGCTCGCTGTCGGTGTTGAGCACCACCCGGTAGTGGCCGGCCGCCGGTACCCCAAGCCGATAGGCAAGCCGCGGCACCGGCGTGAAGTTGCAGGCCACCACCAGCGGGTTGGCCCCCTGCTTGTCGGCCCGCAGCCAGGCAAAGATGCTGTTGTCGGCGTCGTTGTGATCCAGCCAGCGGAAGCCGTTTTGCTCATAATCCGCCTGATACAAGGCAGCTTCATGACGGTAGAGATGGTTGAGATCGTGGATCAGCCGCTGCTGGCCGCCGTGCTTGGGATACTGCAGCAGGTGCCAGGGCAGCTGGGCATCGTGATTCCACTCGTTGCTCTGGGCGATCTCGGTGCCCATGAAGTTGAGCTTCTTGCCGGGGTGGGCATACATGAAGCCCATGTAGGCGCGCAGGTTGGCCGCCTGCTGCCACTCGTCCCCCGGCATCTTGTAGAGCATGGAGTGCTTGCCGTGCACCACCTCGTCGTGGGAGAGCGACAGAATGAAGTTCTCGTCATAGTGGTACACCATGGAGAAGGTCATGTCGTTGTGGTGGTAGCGACGGTGAATGGGCTCTTTCTGCATGTAGGTGAGGGTGTCGTGCATCCAGCCCATATTCCACTTGAAGCCAAAACCCAGGCCACCGAGGAAGGTGGGACGGGACACCCCGGCAAAAGCGGTGGACTCCTCGGCGATGGTCATGGCGTGGGGGTACTTGCCGTACACCTCCTCGTTGGTCCACTTCAACAGGCTGATCGCCTCGTAGTTGTGGTTGCCGCCATCGACGTTGGGCACCCACTCGCCGGCGTTGCGGGAATAGTCCAGATAGAGCATGGAGGCGACCGCATCCACCCGCAGGCCGTCGACGTGGAACTTGTCGAGCCAGAACAGGGCGCTGGCCACCAGGAACTGGCGCACCGTATTGCGGCCGAAGTCATAGATGTAGGAGTTCCAGTCCGGGTGCCAGCCACGGCGCGGATCCTCGTACTCGTAGAGCGGAGTGCCGTCGAAGCGGGCCAGCCCGTGGGCATCGGACGGGAAGTGGGCCGGCACCCAGTCGAGGATGACGCCGATGCCGGCCTGGTGGCACTGATCCACGAAGTATTTGAAATCATCAGCCGTGCCGTAGCGGCTGGTGGGCGAGAACATGCCCACCGGCTGGTAGCCCCAGGAGCCGCTGAACGGGTGCTCTGAGACCGGCAGCAGCTCGATGTGGGTGTACTCCATCCCCTTGACGTAATCCACCAGTTCCACCGCCAGCTCGCGCCAGCTCAGGCTGTCGCCGTTGGGGTGGCGTTTCCAGGAGCCGACGTGCAGCTCGTAGATGGAGAGCGGCTGCTCACGTTTGTCGTTGAGCTGGCTCTCCCGCCAGGCGGCATCCTGCCACTGGTACTGGTCGTGGTCATAGACCACGGAGGCGAACGACGGGTACTGCTCGCAGTAGAAACCGACCGGGTCGCTCTTGTGCGGCAGCCGGTTGCCCGCCGGGTCTTTGAGTTCGAACTTGTAGCGATCCCCGGCCTTGAGGCCCGGCACGAACAGCACCCAGTGACCGCACTGGCTGCGCTGCATCGGGTGGCGACGGCCATCCCAGAAGTTGAAATCGCCGATGAGGCTCACCGCAGTGGCGCTCGGTGCATAGACCGCAAAGCGCACCCCTTCCACTTGCTGATCCAGATGCCCCACGGTACGCAGCTGGGCACCGAGCGTGTGGTAGAGGTTTTCCGGCTGGTAGGTGAGTTCCGCCAACCCGGCCCAGCCCGCATCCTGGAACTGATAGGGGTCGATGACCTCGACGCTGGCATCTGGGTAGTCGGCAAGCAACTGGTAGGGGAAAGGATTTTTACGGCGGGTGAAAACAGTTTCAAAGAGGCCCGAATCATCGGTGGGCGCCAGGGTGGCAACAATCTTGCCCGACTTGAGATCCCTGACCCGTACGGCCTGGGCATCGGGTAACCAGACGGTCAGCTTGAGGCCGGGTCCATCCGGATTGGCCTGCAGGCCTAAGTGGGAGAAGGGATCGGAACAGCGGGCTGCAACCAAACGTTCAACGAGCATCGAGATTTCCTTTCATAGCTGAGCATCCGCTCCGGCCTGGGCCGAAGCGGATGTAAGTGAGTCACGTTTTGTCGGCAGTGGCTCAACGACTGGCCTCGTCACGGGCCTGGCTCATCTTGCCTGCCAGCGCCTTGAGCGCCTCATTGGCAAAAATATCCTCCAGATCGGTAGACAGCTTGCGGCGCCAGTTCGGGTACTCGTAACTGGTGCCCGGCACGTTGACCGGCTTGTCCATCTCCAGCCAATCCTCCAGCTGGGTGCTGAACAGGGCGCAGCTACCGCGAGACATGTGCAGTTGCAGACCGTGGTTGAGCTCGGTATTCATGCCGACCCAGTTCACGTCGTGGCTGATGTTGCCGGAGATCACCCCGTGGCCGTGCAGGCTGTCGAGGATCCGCTGTTTGGCCTGGTGGCGATCAGCATACAGGGTCTTGAGTACGTCTTCATCCGGATACAAGCCCAGCTCACGCCCCAGCGCCAGATCGTCGCAATGCCAGAAGCCCTTGAGGGTCGGCATGTCGTGGGTGGTCAGCGCCGACATCGCCTGCTCGGCGTAGTGAGCCGGAGAGATGAAGCCGCCATCGGCCTTGGAGCGCTCGAAGAAGAACACCTTGTAGGAGTGGACGCCGTTCTCTTTCAGGGTCACGTCGATCCCCTCCGGCACGGTACCGAGATCCTCGCCGATCAGCAGACACTGGTTGCGGTGGGACTCGAGGGCCAGGATGCCGAGCAGGTCGTTGACCGGGTAATAGATGTAGGCGCCTTTGGCGGCAGACTCTCCGGGCGGCACCCACCACAGGCGCAGCAAGGCCATCACGTGGTCGATGCGCAGCGCGCCGCAGGAGCGCATGTTGGCACGGAACAGATCCACCATCGGCTGGTAGGCCGCCTCGAACAGCTGGTTCGGGTTCATGGGGGGCAGGCCCCAGTTCTGGCCGAGCGGACCCAGAATATCGGGCGGCGCACCGACCGAGGCTTTCGGGCAGTAGAGATCCCGGTTGGCCCAGATCTCGGTGGAGCCTTCGGAGACGCCCACCGCCAGATCGCGGTAGATCCCCATCACCATGCCGGCCGCCTTGGCACGGGCGTCGGCCCGGGCCAGCTGCTCGTCGGCCAGGAACTGCAGATAGAGGTAGAAATTCACATCCTGGCTGTGCTCGGCCATCCAGGCCGCCACTTCGGGATTGTGGTAGTCACGGAACGGCTCCGGCCACACCGGCCAGCCCCAGGCATTCTCGCCTTTGGCGTAGAAATGGGCCTGCAGAGCATCGAAGGCGGCCTGTTGCTGCAGGCTGTCGCCACCGGCGGCAACGAAGGCATCGAAGGCGGCCTGACGCTCGGCGCAGAGGCTCGCCTGGTCAAACACCTGACGCAGCATGCCGAGTTTGGTCTCGACGGCGCCGGTGTAATCCACGTTGCCCTTGGCACGCAGCTCGCTCAAGTGCTGCTGGAAGGCGGGGTTCGCCACCTCGGCCTTGAGCCGGGCATTGGCCAGAAATTCGGGCACGGCTTCCACATCGATGTAGGCCACGTTGAGCCAGCGTCGGGACGAGGGGCTGTAGGGGCTGGCGCTCTCCGGGTTGGCCGGATAGAGGGCATGAATCGGGTTGAGACCGACGAAGTGAGCGCCCCAGGCAGCCATCTTCTCGACCAGCTGGCCCAGATCGCTGAAATCGCCGATGCCCCAGTTGTGACGGCTGCGCAGGCAGTAGAGCTGCACGCTCGGGCCCCACACCTTGCGACCATTGGCGATGGGAGGCTGTTTGTAGCACGCCTTGGGCGCGACGATGAGGCGCATGCTGGCGAGCGGCTCGTCATTGCCCTCCTCCAGCAGGATCAGATCGTGATAACCCAGCTCGGGCTGCACAGCCAGGGCCACGCGATAGGCCTGGCACTCCATCTCTTCGAATTCGGCCACGCCGACCAGCTCGCCGTCGATGGGGGTGAGTTGACCGGACAACAGGCCGCCCTGCTCCAGGGAGAGCTGCCAGCTGAGGGCGTCGTTGACGAATTCGATGGGCAGACGAACTTCGAGGGTAATGGGCTCGCCGCTGCGGACCACCATCACGGGATCCAGCGCACGCAGCCAGTGCTGGCGGTGCTCCTGCTCAAGCTGCTCGGTCAGGGCGGCCTCGTCATCGACGCGGTAACCCATGGCGCCCAGCATGGCGGCCTTGCTCTCTTCGGATACCTGAGCCGGGTGGCCCCAGGCATCAACATACTCGCTGGCGATACCTTTGGCGGCAGCCAGCTGTTCAATCAGGGTGGTCATAGTTTGAGAATTCCCGCTGTGGATTCTATCTATACTATTTTGATTAATTTTTATGGGTGGTACTTGAACAGTGGCTCTATGGGCCATGCTAAACCGCGCACATTTTTACACATCTGCCTGGCTGGTTGTGTGACCGAGCAGGCACTATTGTTGATAACCGCACCGCCAGGAGATAGATAGTTATTTCGACAAAAGCTGGTAGTCAGTTACATAAACAGAAAATAAATTTCACAGTTTTTCATGATATAGCGCAATTTCAGACAGATTGTTGGTTGACTCACGGGGGAGTTCTAGTAAATTTACAAACGGAATTTTCTTTGACTACTGAACAGTTAGGTAACCAATTATGACTATCAAAGTAGGTATTAACGGTTTTGGCCGCATCGGCCGTTTCGTCTTCCGTCTGGCCGCTGAGCGTTCTGACATCGAAGTGGTTGGTATCAACGATCTGATCGACGTTGACTACATGGCCTACATGCTGAAGTACGACTCCACTCACGGCCGCTTCAAGGGCACCGTTGAAGTCAAAGACGGCAACCTGGTTGTCAACGGCAAAACCGTACGTGTTACCGCTGAGCGTGACCCGGCCAACCTGAAATGGGGCGAAATCGGTGTTGACGTTGTTGCCGAAGCTACCGGCCTGTTCCTGACCGACGAGACTGCTCGCAAGCACATCGCTGCCGGCGCCAAGAAAGTCGTTCTGACCGGTCCGTCCAAAGACGCTACCCCGATGTTCGTAATGGGCGTTAACGACGCTACCTATGCTGGCCAGGACATCGTTTCCAACGCTTCCTGCACCACCAACTGCCTGGCTCCGATCGCCAAGGTTCTGAACGATACCTTCGGTATCGAGTCCGGCCTGATGACCACCGTTCACGCTACCACTGCTACCCAGAAGACCGTTGATGGTCCGTCTGCCAAAGACTGGCGCGGTGGCCGCGGTGCGGCTCAGAACATCATCCCGTCCTCTACCGGTGCTGCCAAGGCTGTTGGCGTGGTTATCCCGGAACTGAAAGGCCTGCTGACCGGTATGGCTTTCCGCGTTCCGACTCCGGACGTGTCTGTTGTTGACCTGACCGTCAACCTGAAGAAAGCTGCCACCTACGCAGAAATCTGCGAAGCGATGAAAGCTGCTTCCGAAGGCGCCATGAAGGGTGTTCTGGGCTACACCGAAGACGAAGTGGTTTCTACCGACTTCCTGGGTGAGCGTCAGACCTCCGTATTCGACGCCAAGGCTGGTATCCAGCTGAACGACAAATTCGTTAAAGTTGTATCCTGGTACGACAACGAAATGGGCTACTCCAGCAAAGTTCTGGACCTGATCGCTCACATCTCCAAGTAATTTGGGATACGCAATCAAGTAGCTTGAAAAAGGCGGCCATGGGCCGCCTTTTTGTATTCTGGACCGGGATTTTTCCAACCCTCTCTTCTGAATGTGCGCGAGCACAGGAGTCCTCATGCAACCGACACGCTCTCTGACTGCCCACTGTACCCTCAGCCACCACCCGGCTGGCCAACCCTTGCTGACCGTCGACAACGGCTACGCCAAGGCAGAAATCAGCCTGTTTGGCGCCCACGTGCTCAGCTACCAGCGTCACGACGAACCCGCCTCCATCTGGCTCAGCGACAAGGCGGTGCTGGATGGCAGCAAACCCATCCGCGGCGGCATTCCCCTCTGCTGGCCCTGGTTCGGCCCGGCCCCTGCTCGCGTCGGCAGCGGCAAGCCCTCCCACGGCTTTGCCCGCACCAGCCTGTGGACGCTGGACGGTGTCTCCGATCACGGTGACGGCACACTCGTCCATCTGTCTCTGCGTGACAACGAGGCAACCCGTCAGCTCTGGCCTCATGCCTTCGAGCTGGAGCTGGACGTGCTGGTCGGCAAGGAGCTGGCCCTGGTACTGACCACCCGCAACACCGGCAAAGCGCCGCTCGTCTACAGCGGTGCCCTGCACACCTACCTGCAGATAAGTTCACCGGAGTCAGTGAGCGTCAGCGGCCTTGGCGAGCCCTATGCCGACAAACTGACCGGCCAGAATGGCCAGCAGCAGGGTCCTCTGACCCTGAACGGCCCGCTGGATCGGGTCTATTGGCAGCCTGCGGCCCACGTCAGCATCCAGGATGGCGAACGCGAGACCCGGGTGGTCAGCGGCAACCACGACAGCGTGGTAGTCTGGACCCCCTGGCTGGAAGGCGCCCACGCCATGGCCGACATGAGCGATGATGGTTATCGCACCATGCTCTGCGTCGAAGCCGCCATCGCCAGCGAGGCAGGCGTGACCGTCGCACCGGATGAAGAGCACAGCTTCTCCACCGTGATCATCTGAGCCGGATGAGGTTCAGATAAATAAAGAGGGCTCCCGCGGGAGCCCTCTCTTTGCATCTCTTTGTCTTGGTAATCAGGCATTGCCTTGGGTCTTGAGCCTGAGCTCGGCGGCGAAGTTGAGCATGCGGTCGAGCGGGATCAAGGCCTTTACCCGCAGATCCTCGTCCACCAGGATCTCGTGGCGCTCGGCGCCATCGGTGAGGGCCTCCTTGATGGCCACCAGACCGTTCATCGCCATCCAGGGGCAGTGGGCGCAACTGCGGCAAGTCGCGCCATCGCCACCGGTCGGCGCCTCCACCATCTCTTTCTCCGGGCAGGCCTGCTGCATCTTGTAGAAGATGCCGCGATCGGTCGCCACGATCAGCTTCTGCTGGGGCAGCTCCTTGGCCGCCTTGATCAGCTGGCTGGTGGAACCCACCGCATCGGCCAGCTCGATCACCGAGGCAGGGGACTCCGGATGAACCAGCACGGCGGCATCCGGATTCTGCTCCTTCAGCTCACGCAAGGCGCGGGCCTTGAACTCGTCGTGGACGATGCAGTGGCCCTGCCAGCGCAACATCTCGGCGCCAGTCTTCTTCTCGATGTAGGCACCGAGGTGACGGTCCGGACCCCAGATGATCTTGTGACCCTGGCTGTCCAGATGTTCGACGATCTCCAGCGCGATGCTGGAGGTGACCACCCAGTCCGCCCGCGCCTTGACCGCCGCCGAGGTGTTGGCGTAGACCACCACGATATGGTCGGGATGGGCGTCACAGAAGGCGGAGAACTGTTCGATGGGGCAACCCAGATCAAGCGAGCACTCGGCCTCCAGCGTCGGCATCAGGACTCGCTTGTGGGGGCTCAGGATCTTGGAGGTCTCGCCCATGAAGCGCACCCCGGCGACGATCAGGGTCTGCGCCTCGTGATCACGGCCAAAGCGGGCCATCTCGAGGGAGTCGCCGACGAAACCACCGGTCTCCTCCGCCAGCGCCTGGATCTCGGGATCCGTGTAGTAGTGGGCGACCAGCACCGCCTTGCGCTCCTTGAGCAGTGCCTTGATGTCTGCGATCAGGGTCGTCTTCTGCTCGGCGCTCAGGGGAAGGGGCTTGGCCGGAAACGGATAGTCCATCTCGACTACCGGCGGGACATTGTTCAGTGCATTGCTCATTGCGACTGTTCCATCAACGCTTGGAAAGGCAAAAATTATAACCAGAAGCCGCGCACAAACCCATCAACAAATCCGGTGCTGCGCAAGTGTCCGAATATACTCAAGTAATTCGTTGTCATTCTTGCCAAAGGAGTTGTCGAATGAAACAACGTTCCCTCAAAACCAAGCTGCTATTGCTCACCATGGGGCTGTTTCTCGCCAGCGGCCTCGCCATGACCCTGATGCAGTCCTCCTCGCTGAACACCCTGCGCAGCAACATCGTCAGCCAGACCCGCCAGGCGCTGGAACAAGAAGTCTCCCGTACCCTGCAGTTCCAGGCCGAACGCTATGCGGTGCAGATCGCCGACCTGCTGCAGCAGTCCTATCAGGTGCCGCTGGGCATGGCGGCCCAGCTGGAGGGCAGCATGGCGCAGCCGGACAGGCTGCTGAGCCGCCCCCAGGTCGAAACGCTGCTTCACAGCCGACTGCAGCAAGCGGGCGGCATCAGTTCCATCTATGCCCAGTTTGAACCCGACGGGTACGACGGCCAGGATGCCAGCTGGCAGGCCGGCGCCTCCCACTCCGTCGTCGGCAAGGGCAGCCTGGAGATTTATTTCACCCGCGACCAGGGTGGCCAGATCAGCCAGCAGCCGGTGGATGCCGCCACCAGTGCCGCCAAATACGACACCTCGGTCAACGAGTTCGGCATCCGCAACAGCGAATGGTACCTGTGCGGCCGCGACACCCTGCGCCCCTGTCTGATGGAGCCCTACCTCTACGAGATAAGCCCAGGCAACAAGATGCTGATGACCAGCCTGACGGTGCCCGTTCTGAAAGCCGGCAAGTTCGCCGGCATCACCGGCGTCGACATGAACCTGCCCATCTTCCAGCAACTGGCCGAGAACCTCGGCAAGAGCCTGTATGACAACCAGGCCGAGGTCACTCTGGTCAGCAAGATGGGTCTCATCGTCGGCAGCAACCGTCACGCCGACAAGCTGGGGCGGCCGCTGACGGAAGCCGGCCTCACCGCCCCCACCGGCCAGGAGCAGGACACCGAGACCGACTTCATCCTGCAACAACCGGTCAGGATCGACGCCGCCGACACCCAGTGGTGGCTGATGCTCAAGGTACCCAAGGCGCTGGCTCTCAGCCAGGCCAATACCATCAGCAACCAGCTTGGCGACTTGCTGCAGGCCACCCAGCAGCAACAACTGATCACCATCGTCGTCATCACCCTGCTGGCGCTGGCGCTGCTCATCTGGTTCATCCAGACCATCACGGCCCCCCTCTCCCTCATCAGCCGCCATGTATCCCACCTCTCCAGCAACGAGGGGGACCTGACCCAGCAGATGAGGATAGATACCCACCAGGAGCTGATCGAGCTGGGCGGCCACCTCAACGCCTTCCTCGGCAAGTTGCGCGGCATGGTGCAGGGCAGCAAGCAAATCGGCCAGCAGGTGCACCAGCAGGCCCAGGGCATGAAACAGACAGCAGACACCATGCGCAGCAGTCTGGACGAGCAGAGCCTGGAGCTGGAGAGCGTGGTCAGTGCCATGCATCAGATGAGCACCACTGCGGTCAGCGTGGCAGGCTATGCCGAGCAGGCAGCCCAGGAGTCGGAAACGGCCACCCATCACATCAGCACGGCACAGCAGACCCTGAGCCGGGCCCGCACCGAGATCCACACCTTGGTTGAAGACATGCACCTCGCCGACAAGGCCGTCGCCCAGGTGGCTCAGCGCAGCACCAACATCAGCCGTATTCTCGACGTGATCAGGGCCATCGCCGAGCAGACCAACCTGCTGGCGCTCAATGCGGCCATCGAGGCGGCGCGGGCGGGTGATATGGGGCGCGGTTTTGCCGTGGTGGCGGACGAAGTGCGGGCGCTGGCCAACAAGACCCGGGAGTCCACCGACGAGATAGGTCAGCTCATCGGCAGCCTGCAGACCGAGGTCAGCAGCAGCCAGCAGTTAATGAGTACCGGCATCACTCGCTCGGCCAGCACGGTGGAAGGGACGGAGCAGGCCTTTGAGGCCCTCAATCAGGTGGTCACCCAGATCCAGCAGATCCACGATCACATCAGCCAGGTGGCCACGGCGGCCGAGCAGCAGAGCGCCGTCAGCGACACCATCAACCAGAATCTGATGCGGATCGGCGACGCCGCCACCACCCTGGGGCAAGAGGCCAACGCCAGCCATCACCTGAGCGAGCAGCTGGAGCAGGCTGCCACGGCACTGGCTACCCAGCTCGATCGACTGAGAACCTGACGCCGAACGGCCATAAAAAAATCCCGCATTGCTGCGGGCTTTTTCAATCTGGTGGTCGTTACTGGGATCGAACCAGTGACCCCCTCCTTGTAAGGGAGGTGCTCTCCCAGCTGAGCTAAACGACCTGGGAGNTGGGTTGGTCGTTACTGGGATCGAACCAGTGACCCCCTCCTTGTAAGGGAGGTGCTCTCCCAGCTGAGCTAAACGACCTGGGATTCTTGAAATGATGGTGGGTCGTGCTGGATTCGAACCAGCGACCAATTGATTAAAAGTCAACTGCTCTACCGACTGAGCTAACGACCCATCTAAATCATTTTTTACAAACTGGTGGTCGTTACTGGGATCGAACCAGTGACCCCCTCCTTGTAAGGGAGGTGCTCTCCCAGCTGAGCTAAACGACCTGGGAATTCTTGTGGCCAGATTGGTGGGTCGTGTAGGGATCGAACCTACGACCAATTGATTAAGAGTCAACTGCTCTACCGACTGAGCTAACGACCCACACCGACTTGCCTGGCACACTGCTTGCCTTGGCAAACAGTTTAAAACTGGTGGTCGCTACTGGGATCGAACCAGTGACCCCCTCCTTGTAAGGGAGGTGCTCTCCCAGCTGAGCTAAGCGACCTGGGAATGCTGTCTCCACCTTGTGGAGAGAATGGTGGGTCGTGCTGGATTCGAACCAGCGACCAATTGATTAAAAGTCAACTGCTCTACCGACTGAGCTAACGACCCTCACCACGACCAGGACCGACTGCAATACTGCACCGGCTCTGACGGCGGCCTATATTACGGATTTATCATCCTGGCGCAATAGAAAAATCTTAAATTCAATCTGTTTGTTCATTGCGCATACAAAGCGGGGCTGTATTTACAAGACTGTTACGAAAACAGTGACATGCAGCAATGTTACAGCTTGCTCAAACTCTGCTTGGCCAGTTGGGCCGGCGAGGTGTTGGGATAGCCCTTGATCACCTGCTCATAGAAGTTCTTCGCTTCCGCCTTCTTGCCGTCAAGCTGTGCCAGCATGCCCAGCTTCAACAGCGCATCGGCTCGCTTGGGCGACTTGCTGAACTTGGTTGCCACCGTGGTGAACTGGGCAGCAGCGCCGGTCCGGTCACCCTTGTTGAACAACAGCTGACCCAGCCAGTAATGGGCATTGGGGACATAGCTCGAGCTTGGATACTGTTTGATGAACCCTTCGAAGGCGGGGATGGCCTTGTCGTAGTTCTTCTCCTTGAGCACCATGTTTACGGCCGCATCGTAGGCCTGGTTCTCATTCAGGTTGGTCGAGTAGTTGGCCGCAGCTGCCGGTGTCGCACTCGCAGCGGCGGCTGCCGGGGCTGCTGGCGTAGCAGCAGGCTGGCTGTTGGCCACCTTGTCGAGCTCCTGATAGAGCTGACGCTGACGCTCTTGCGACTGTTCCATCTGGTAGGTCTGCTGTTCCAGCTGACCGCGCAGCTCGGAGACCTCCCCTTGCAGAGAGTCGACCTGCTGCTGCAATTCGGCTTGCAGCCGCAGACGGGCATTGAGGGTGCGCTCCAGCAGGGCAACCCTGTCTTCCAGGCTGCCGGTGGGCACGATGGCGCCGTTGTTGCCACTAAGGACAACTCCACCACCCGAGTCACCGCTCAGATCGCTGACGGGAGCCGCCGCCTGCGCATTGAGAGCAACCAATACGGCCAGCGCAACAACAGCTTGCTTGTACACAGATTTCATTCGGATCAAACCTTAGCGTTTAGGGCAAATAAAACGGCCAGCGCCATCGTCGCTCGCTTATGCAGATTTCATTCGGATCAAACCTTGGCGTTTAGTGCAAATAAAACGGCCATCGAAATGGCCGCTTGCATATAAACGAACTTCGTTCGGTTTAAACCTTAGTAAACCAGAACCGCACGGCGGTTTTTGGCAAAGGCATCCTCGGTGTGGGACATGTCCAGCGGCTTCTCTTCGCCATAGCTGACGATGGAGAGCTGCTCGGCCTGCACACCCAGGGTTTGCAGATACTTGGCAACGGCCTTGGCACGACGCTCGCCCAGGGCGATGTTGTACTCCGGAGTACCGCGCTCATCGGCGTGACCTTCGATCAGGACTTTAACGCTCGGGCGCTCGCGCAGGTAGCTGGCGTGGGCATCCAGCAGATCAGCATACTGACCCTGGATATCGTAACCGTCGAACGGGAAGTAGATCACGTTGTCACGTTGCAGCGCTTCGAACTTCTGACGCATCTGCTCTTCCGGGGACAACATGCCGTTGGCGCCGCCGGTTTGTACACCGCCCATGCCGTCGGTCATACCTGATTCAGCACCAGCGGCGTCAGAATCAGAAGAAGAGCTACAAGCGGCCAGGGTGAACAGTGGCAGTGCGATGGCCAAACCCTTGAGCAGTTTATTGAGTTGCATGCTATTTCCTTAAACCTTTATAACAAAACAAAAAACAATTGGATTTTTATCAATTCAAGAAGGGCGACCAAGCTGGTGCACGAATTTCACCGCTACTGGTCGGAAGCACAGCCTTGAAGCGACCATCAGTCGACACCAACGCGAGACTCTTACGACCCTGATAGATGGTGGCATAAATGATCATGCTGCCATTGGGAGCCACACTTGGCGACTCATCCAGCGCACTCTGGGTAAGGACCAGCAGGGCATTGTTTTCCATGTCCTGGCGGGCAATACGGTACTGCCCCTGAACACGAGTCACCATCACCATGATTTTGCCATCAGGAGTGATGGATGCGCCCTGGTTGGATTCACCTTCCCAAGTCATCCGGCGAGTCATACCAGTCGCCAAATTTACGCTATAAATCTGGGGTTTGCCACCACGTTCAGAGGTGAACAACAAATTTTGCCCGTCCGGCATCCAGGAGGGTTCGGTGTCGATCACCCGGCTGGTTGTGACGCGGGTCAGCTGCTTGCTAGCGACATCAACCACATAGAGGTTCGGTGAACCATCCTTGGAGAGAACGATAGCCAGACGACGACCATCCGGAGACCACTCAGGCGCGCCGTTGATCCCGCGGAAACTAGTGATCAGGCTGCGTTGCTGGGTGTAGATATCCTGCACGTAGATCTCGGACTTCTGGTTCTCGAAACTCACGTAGGCCAGCTTGCTGCCATCCGGCGACCAGGCCGGAGACATCAAGGGCTCGCGGGAGCGCAGCAGGGTCTTCTCGTTGTAACCGTCGTAGTCGGCGATGCGCAGCTGATACGGGAACTGGGTGCCCTGCTGGACGGAGACATAGGCCAGGCGGGTCAGGAAGGCACCACGTTCGCCGGTCAGGCGCTCATAGACGATGTCGGAGATGCGGTGAGCGAACTGACGCATCTGGGCACCCGGGATGGTCGCCATGCGGCTGTCCAGGATGTAGCCGTTGCTCTCGCCGCCTTGCGCCTTGGCCAGTTGGCCCTTCAGCACGTCGACCAGCTCGAAGTTGATCTTGTAGGTACCGTCGCCGACAGCGGCAATGGAACCGACCACCACAGCCTCGACCCCTTGCGAAGCCCAGGGTGCGAAGTTGATTTCGCCGCTGGTGCTCGGCGTCTGCGGCATCTGGCCACGAGCCAGCGGCTTGAACTTGCCGCTGCGCATCAGGTCGTTGGAGACCACTTCCGCGATGTCCTGCGGCAGCTGGCCATTGCCTTCCCACTTGAAGGGGGCGACCGCAATGGGTCGGGCACTGTCGATACCGCCGGTGATGACGATGTCCAAGGCCGCCTGGGCGCTCTGGCCCAGCAACAAACAGCCAACCAAAGCAAAAAACACTTTTCTTATCATGGCTTAAATACTCGGTTCCAAAAAAATGAGAGATTAACTTCCTTTCTCGGCAAGATGCTGCCAACCACGCTACACGATTTACCTTACCCAGGCCTTAGATGCTCGGTTCCAACTTGAGGTTGAACTCCTTCAACATCTCGAACGCCGCAGGATCCTTCGGTACCGGCAGTTGGTTGGCCTTCAATACGGCCGCCTTGCCGGAACGACATACCGCCGGGTCACCCTGGCCGTTATCTACCGAAATGACAAAGCCAGTGCTCGCAAGACGTACGCCGATAGTACATGTTTTGCCCCGCATGGTGGGATCCAAAATCATATATCGCTCAACAGTCGCCTTGATGAGTGCCGCGTATTTGTCGACCTCGCCCTGCGCTGCAGCAGATGCCGCCTGACTGCGGGCATTGGCCTCAGCCGCCAGCTGCTGCTGCATCATGTCTTCCATCTCTTTTTGCAGCTTGGCCTCCTCGGCCGCCTTGCGCTTGCGCTCTGCCGCGATCTTGGCCTGCTTGTCGGCCTCCGCCTTGGCTTTCTTCTCTGCGTCAGCTTTTGCCTTCTTGGCGGCCTCTTCCTTGGCCTCCTTGGCTTTCTTGTCGGCTTCGGCCTTGGCTTTCTTCTCAGCCTCCGCCTTGGCTTTCTTGTCCGCTTCGGCCTTGGCTTTCTTCTCAGCCTCCTGCTTGGCCTTCTTCTCGGCTTCAGCCTTCTTGGCTGCGTCCGCCTTGGCCTGCTTCTCTTCGGCCTCTTTCTTCTCTTGTTCCTTTTTCTTCTTCAGCGCCAGCGCCTTGCTCTCTTCTTCCGCAGCCTTGCGCTCGGCTTCCACCTTCTTGGCTTTCTGCTCTTCCAGTTTGCGGGCTTCCTCGGCCTTCTGGGCCTTCTCTTCCGCCTGCTTCTGCTCGGCTACCTTCTTCTGCTTTTCAGCCTCGGCCTTGCGGGTGGCCTCTTCGGCCTCCTTGCGCTTGGTCTCGGCAATACGCAGCCGCTCCTGCTGCTGGGCCAGCTCGCGCTTGGCGATGTCCGTGTCTTCCTTATCCTTCTCTTTCTCTACCTTCTGCGGCTTGGGCTGAGACTTCTGCTGCTGGATCTGCTTGGCCTGCTCGTTGAGGAAATTCTCGTCGAGCATGACGGCGTTGACGATCTGCCCCTTCGACTCGGGTCGCTTCGGCTTGCTGAAATCGAGCCCGACAAACAGGATGATGCCGATGATCAGGTGCAGCAGAAGCGACGCGATGAGATAACCGGAAATACCACGCTTCACATCCATCTCCGTCAGTTCACCGGATCCGTCATCAGGCCGACCTGAGGCACACCCGCTTTCTTGAGGGCCACCATCAGCAGGATCACCTCTTCGTAGCGCACCGACTTGTCGCCGGCGACCACCACGGGGGCGTTCTGATTGATGGCCAGATAGCCCATGGCCTTCACGGTGATGTATTGCTGCATCGCCTCGGGAGTACCGGCAGGCACCGGCTCGTCATCCGCCTCGCCGGCCTTGATGACGTACTCGCCTTCGGTGTTGACGCTGACGATGAAGGGCGGCTTGGCATCTTCCGGCAACTGCTCGGATTCCGCCTGTGGCAGGTCAACCTTGACCCCTTGCGTGATCACGGGCGTCACCGCCATGAAGATGATAAGCAGCACCAGCATGACGTCGATATAGGGAACCACGTTGATCTCGGCCACCTTCTTGCGCCGGATCCGCTGATAGGTTTGCATTACTGATCACCCTGCTGCTGAGCAATTTGACGGTTCAGAATGGTGGTGAACTCGTCCATGAAGTTGGCGTAGGCGTTTTCCAGCCGCTCGACCTTGTTGGAGAAGCGGTTGTAGAAGATAACGGCCGGGATGGCGGCAAACAGACCCATGGCGGTGGCGATCAGCGCTTCCGCGATACCGGGTGCCACCATCTGCAGGGTGGCCTGCTGCACCTGACCCAGGGCGATAAAGGCGTTCATGATCCCCCAGACGGTACCAAACAGACCGATATAGGGGCTGATGGAGCCGATGGTCGCCAGCACCGGCAGGTTGGATTCCAGTTCGTCCACGGCGCGGGAAAGGGAGACCCGCATGGCACGGTAAGTACCGTCCATCACCGCATCCTGACCACGGGCACCGGCCTTGAGCAGACGGGCGTACTCCTTGAAGCCGGAGTAGAAGATATCTTCCATGCCTTCGATGTCGTCGCGACGGGAGGAGGACTCCTGGTAGAGACGGTTCAGATCGACCCCGGACCAGAATCTGTCTTCAAATTGCTCCGATGCGAGATTGGCTGCCTTGATGGCCTTGGAACGCTGGATGATCAGCGCCCAAGAGACTACCGACATACCCATCAGGGTCATCATGACCAGTTTTACCAGCAGGCTGGCTTGCCAAAACAGGCCAATAAACGAAATTTCAGCGTGCACTTAACAGCACTCCCTTCACATTTTCAGGTATTGCAACAGGTTTCATATGCGGATGACTGACACAGGCTATCTGTACCATGGCCTGGGTGATCAGTCGTCCATCAGCCGCCAGTATCCGTTGTGAAAAACGCATGGAGGCGCGTTTCACTTCAGTCACTTGCGTTAATACAGTCAAAAGCTCATTAAATCGGGCCGCCGAGCGGAAATCGATCTCTGTTCGACTCACCACAAACGCGAACCCGTCGCGCAGCATGACATCCTGTTCGATGCCGCCGCAGCGCAGGAACTCGGTGCGAGCACGTTCCATAAACTTGAGATAATTGGCGTTGTAGACGATGCCCCCGGCATCGGTGTCTTCGTAGTAGACCCGTACCGGAAACTCAGAGACTTCCCCCATAACAATCTGTGATCCATTCGACAGTCAGATGGGGGGCTATCATAGCGCAGGGCTGAATAGGAAAGAAGCAGGGGGAAGCAGGGAAATCCTGCCTCCCCCCGTTTTTTATGAAAGGAAATAGCCTTGGGTCAACCAGAGCCCATATAACAAACTGGGCCAGGCGAGCCAGGGGCAAAACAGCACACGACCGATGAGGCTGCGGGGATGAAATCCCAGCCCGTGCATGACGCCACAACAGACCGCCCACATCAGCCAGGGCGCGAGCCAGAGCCCGTGCTCGCTGGTATTGGCGGCCACCAGGTTGGGAGCCTGTAAAATGGCGACGGCCAACAGGGCCGCCGCCAACAGCATCAACCCCTGCCAAGGTTGGCGCTCCAATGGAGCGGCCAACCGGGCGAGTCGATCACTTGTTCTCATCGATCTGGCGATCCATGTTCTCGGTGTGCTCCAGCCAGAGCGCATTGATGATGCCGAATGCGCAAGCCAGCAACAGACCCAGGATCCAGGTGAAATACCACATATCAGGGCACCTTCTTAGTAGAGCGATTGTTGGTTGTCTTCGATGTGCTTGCTGGTCACCCGGCCGAACATCTTGATGTAGGTCCACAGGGTATAACCCAGCACAATCGGTACAAAGATGGCTGCCGCCACCGTCATCACCTTGAGGGTGTTGAAGGAGGCTGTGGCATCCCACATGGTCAGGCTCAGTGACGGCTCAAGACTGGAAGGCATCACGAACGGGAACATGGAGAAGCCTGCTGTCAGGATCACGCCGGCAACCGCCAGGGAGGAGGTAGTGAACGCCAGCCAGCCCTTGTTCAGTTTGGCGAACAGCGCGGTCAGCAGGCTCATGGCCAGACCCAGCACAGGTGCTGCAACCATCCAGGGATAGAGGCTGTAGTTGTTCATCCAGGCTCCGGCCTGACGCACCACGTCCTTGTTCATCGGATTGGAAACGGCATCGGTCGCGGCCGCCTTGACCACCACATAGCCTTCCATGCCGCTGACCCAGAAACCGGCCAGACCGAACAGCACCAGCGTCAGCAGCGAGCAGATCATGGCGGCAGTGCGGGAGCGGGCCAGCACTTCACCGTCGGTCTTCATCATCAGCCAGGTCGCACCCTGAGTGACCAGCATGAACAGGCTCACCAGGCCGGCCAGCAGGCCGAACGGATTGAGCAGACCGAAGAAGTTGCCGTGATAGGTCAGCATCATGAACTGGTTGAAGTCGAACGGTACGCCCTGCAGCAGGTTGCCGAATGCCACGCCGAACACGATGGGCGGCACCGCACTGCCGACGAACAGCGCCCAGTCCCAGTTGCTGCGCCACTTGGCGTCTTCACGCAGGGAACGGTACTTGAAGCCGACCGGGCGGAAGAACAGGGCCATCAGCGTCAGGATCATGGCGATGTAGAAGCCGGAGAAGGCGGCGGCATAGACCATGGGCCAGGCGGCAAACAGGGCACCACCGGCAGTCACCAGCCATACCTGGTTGCCCTCCCAGTGCGGGCCCATGGTGTTGAGCATCACCCGACGCTCGACATCCTTCTTGCCGACGAAGGGGAGCAGTGCGCCCACCCCCATATCGAAGCCGTCGGTGATGGCGAAACCGATCAGCAAGACACCGACCAGCACCCACCAGACCAGACGCAACATTTCGTAATCAAACATGGGTTACTCTCCTTATGCCTTGCTCTGTTCGAAGTGGTACTTGCCCGTCTTCAGGCTGCTTGGGCCCAGACGCGCGTACTTGAACATCAGGTACATCTCGATGATCAGCAGTACGGTATAGAACAGGCAGATCCCGATCAGAGAGAACCAGATCTCGGACGCCGGCACATTGGATGCAGAGACGGAGGTCGGCAGCACTTCGGCGATGGTCCAGGGCTGACGGCCATACTCAGCGACGAACCAGCCACACTCGATGGCGATCCAGGGCAAGGGGATACCGTACAGCAGCGCCTTGAGCAGCCATTTGCGCTCGCCGATCTTGTGGCGGGTGCTGTCATAGAAAGCCAGACCGATCAGCAGCAGCATCAGCATGCCGCAGGCAACCATGATGCGGAAGGCAAAGAACAGCGGTGCAACCTGCGGGATGGAGTCATCCACGGCTGCCTTGATCTGTTCGTCGGTGGCATCGGTAACGTTGTTGGTGTAGCGCTTGAGCAGCAGACCGTAGCCCAGATCCTGCTTCACTTCATCGAAGCGGGCACGGGTATCGTCGGACTTGTCGCCGGATTGCAGCTTGGTCAACAGGTCGTAGGCGGTCATGCCGTTGCGCACGCGCAGCTCATGCTCGCTCTTCAGATCCTTGAGGCCGGTGACCTGACCATCCAGGGAACGGGTAGCGATGATGCCGAGCGCATAGGGGATCTTGATGGCGTAGTCGGTGCGCATCTCCTCCTGATTCGGAATGCCGAACAGGGTAAAGGAGGCAGGTGCCGGCTCGGTGTTCCACTCGGCCTCGATGGCCGCCAGTTTCACCTTCTGCACTTCACCGGTCTCGTAACCGGACTCGTCACCGAGGATCAGCACGGAGAGGATGGAAGCCATACCGAAAGCGGCTGCAATGGCGAAGGAGCGACGGGCAAAGGCCACGTCACGATTCTTCAGCAGGTAGTAGGAAGAGATACCCAGCACGAACATGGCGCCCGTGGTGTAGCCGGCCGCGACGGTATGCACGAACTTGACCTGGGCAACCGGGTTGAACACCAGCTCGGCGAAGCTCACCATCTCCATCCGCATGGATTCGAAGTTGAACTCGGCACCGACCGGGTTCTGCATCCAGCCGTTGGCCACCAGGATCCAGAGGGCGGAGAGGTTGGTCCCGAGTGCCATCAGCCAGGTCGCAGCCAGGTGCTGACGCTTGGAGAGGCGATCCCAACCGAAGAAGAACATACCGACGAAGGTGGATTCCAGGAAGAAGGCCATCAAGCCTTCGATGGCCAGCGGGGCCCCGAAGATATCGCCGACGTAGTGGGAGTAGTAAGCCCAGTTGGTACCGAACTGAAACTCCATGGTCAGCCCTGTGGTGACCCCAAGGGCAAAGTTGATACCAAACAACTTGCCCCAGAACTTGGTCATGTCCCGGTAGACAGGGTTGTTGGTCATCACATAGACAGACTCCATGATCGCCAGAATGAAGGCCATTCCGAGCGTCAGGGGCACAAACAGGAAGTGATAAAGGGCCGTCGCAGCGAATTGGAACCGCGATAGGTCTACCACATGCTCAGCAATCATGATGTTTCCTCACCGATTATTGGCACGGCTATTTTAAGTTTTAAGGACAAAGCTTCCGTTGGAAGTCCCCGAATTATCGGTCATGTTCCAGTTTTGCACTGACGACCGGATTCGACTGCCACCACATTAACAACAAGTCAATAATAGGGAACAAAAAAAGCTAATGTTTAACAATTACAAAACAATCCAGCTTGCTTTATTCCCGCCCATAATGACCTGCGTTTTATATCACCTTTATTTGATTGAAATCAATGTAAAACCATCATGAATACATGCCTTTTAAAGGCATTTTAACGACCGATGAGATTTATTTTAGAGAGCTGCGTCACAAAAAAACAAAGATCGCAAATCATTGATTTAAATCAAATTTATATTTATCACCAATTAGTAATGGTTCTGTTAAAAAACAACTGGCAAGGTCGTTTTCATAATGTTTCCTGTGGCTGTGCCGGGTCCGAATAAAACTAATTAAAAACCACTAAAAACGCATGTTCATGCTAATTCCATAAGCCGGAAAAATGATTAGTTAATCTAATCTGAGATAGGTAATTTTTCTTGTTTGTCCGAGTCCGATAGAGCTCCTACAATGCGCCTCGCAGTGAGGGCATACCCTTGGATACAGGCCGGTCAATCTGGGTTCCCGGTACGTATTCGATAAACATTTCGAACCTGTTTATTGGAATCAAAGATGAAAAAGTTTGTTGCTAAAACCATCCGTTACTACAAGCTTTCGTTCGTGCAGCTCTATCAAATGAACCGACTCTGAGGCCTCGCGACGGCTCCTCTGTTTTTTTACCGGTCTGTCTCCAGACGCACTCACTGTCTGTGAACATCCATCCTGAATTGTCTTTGCCCACCGCATCCGCAGTGGGCTTTTTTTTGCCCGGATAACAAAAAACCGCCTCTAGCGGCGGTTTTTTGTTCAATCAGCTATTTTCACCCTTCATCTGGCCGTTGCAGGCCAAAATGCGCATAAGCTCTTGGTGTCGCGATCCGCCCTCTGGGTGTACGTTGCAGATAGCCCTGCTGGATCAGATAAGGCTCGAGTACATCCTCGATAGTGTCCTTCTCCTCCCCGATGGCAGCCGCCAGGTTGTCGAGCCCCACCGGCCCGCCCAGAAACTTGTCTATCACAGCCAACAATAGCTTGCGGTCCATGAAGTCGAAGCCTTCATTATCCACGTCCAGCATGTCCATGGCTCGGGCCGCTATGGGTCCATCGATGCGACCGTCAGATTTCACCTGGGCAAAATCGCGCACCCGGCGCAACAAACGGTTAGCAATTCGCGGCGTACCGCGCGAACGACGCGCCACCTCCAGTGCACCGTCTTCCGTCATGTCGAGCCCGAGGCAACGGGCGCTGCGCGCGACGATGTCGGTCAGATCCTTGACGTTGTAGAACTCGAGCCGTTGCACTATGCCAAAACGATCCCGCAGCGGACTGGTGAGGGAGCCAGCCCGGGTAGTGGCACCGATCAGGGTGAAGGGGGGCAGATCGAGCTTGATGGAACGGGCGGCGGGCCCCTCCCCGATCATGATATCGAGCTGGTAATCCTCCATCGCCGGGTAGAGCACCTCCTCCACCACCGGACTGAGGCGGTGGATCTCGTCGATGAACAGCACGTCGTTCGGTTCGAGGTTGGTGAGCAGTGCCGCCAGATCGCCGGCCTTCTCCAGCACCGGGCCGGAAGTGGTCTTGATGTTGACCCCCATCTCGTTGGCAACGATGTTGGCCAGCGTGGTCTTGCCAAGCCCCGGCGGGCCGAAGATCAACAGGTGATCGAGCGCCTCGCCACGCTGGCGCGCCGCCGCGATGAAGATCTCCATCTGCTCGCAGACGGGATCCTGACCGGTGTAATCGGCCAGCAGCTTGGGCCGGATGGCCCGATCGATGACTTCCTCTTCTCGCCCGCCGGAGGCGGAGATGAGACGATCCGCTTCAATCATTGTCTACCTCACACCAGGCTGCGCAGTGCTTCACGGATGATATCTTCCACCGACATGCCGTCGGCAGCGACCTTGCTGACGATCTGGCTGGCCTGCTGCGGCTTGTAGCCAAGCGCCACCAGCGCGCTGGCCGCCTCTTCGCTCGAATCCGGCGCCCGCAGGGCACTCTCTCTGGCAGGCAGGGTGATCTCGGCCGGCGAGAAGAGATCGTGGCTGACCCAGCCCTTGAGCCGGTCCTTCATCTCCACCACCAGCCGCTCGGCGGTCTTCTTGCCCACCCCCGGCAACTTGACCAGGGAGCTGATCTCTTCGCGCTCGACGCTCAGCACGAACTGGGTGGCGGTCATGCCGGAGAGGATGGCCAGCGCCAGCTTGGGACCGACCCCGTTGGTCTTGATCAGTTCGCGAAACAGCGCCCGTTCCTGCTTGTGATTGAAGCCATAGAGCAGCTGGGCATCTTCCCGCACCACGAAGTGGATGTGGATGGTCGCCTCCTTGCCGATCTCGGGCAGATCATAGAAGCAGCTCATGGGCATCTGTACCTCATAGCCCACGCCCCCGACCTCCAGCAGTACCTCGGGGGGTTGTTTCTCAATGACTACGCCTCTCAAGCGACCAATCACGGCAATCTCCTCACCAAACCAGCTATCTGTAAATTGGCTCATAGCATAAAGAATAACTGGATAAGTATCCAGCATAGGGCGGTGAGGATCGGGGCGGATTCTCGGCACGTTCACCCGTTGCCAGCCATGCTTGGATCCGGGCATGGCAACAACTTTATTTTTCATCGGGAATGGCGGATTCCCGCCATTGATAAAACACTGAATTGGGTTTGTTCGGAGCCAAGGAAGGTCCTGCATCATGAAAATTGTCACCACATCGAATCTCGGGCTGACCATTCTGCTCAGCTGCACGCTGGGGATGGGCATCGTCGGCTGGTATGGCAGCCAGCGACTGGCCGATCTGCTCTCCTATGTATTGGGCGCCGCCTGGCAGACTGCCGACGGCGCCATGGAGGGGTCCATCGAGCTCGGCAACCAGTCGCTCTACATCCAGAAGATGCTCAGAGGCATTCCGCTCGATGAGCCGGAGCTGCAGCGCGCCAGAGCGGCCACCGCCGATGCCATGCGCCGGGTGGGGGAAGGCCGGCTGATCGACGCTACCGCCATCAACGCGATGGAGCAGCAGCATCTGGCCTATCAGCAGCAACAGGAGCAGTTGCTGGCACTCTACCGGGCCTTTACCAGCGTCGATCAGGCGCTGCGCGCCAGCTCGGAGCGTATGTCCCGCCTCTCGACTCAACTTGAGGTGGTAGGGGACGGCGCGGTCGAGAGTCTGACCCAGTCGCCGGATCAGGCCATCAGCTGGAATGGCGGTCTGGCCACCCGCTGGCATGCCGCCGATGGCGGCATGGAGGCCAACATCGGCTTCCTGCGCCAGCTCTATGCGCTGGAGAAGATGCAGAGCGAGGGGCCGACTCCCGCCATCCAGGCCGAGATGAAAGAGGCGACCCGCTTCTACCAGGAAGCGGTCGACGCCATGCTGGGCAGCGGCATGTTTGATGTGCCCGGCGAAGGGGAATTTGCCGGCCAGTCGCTGGCAACCCAGTACCGCACCTTGCAAACTGAGGTGCAGCGGCTGATGGTGCAGTGGATGGCGGCACTGAGCGAGTATCAGGGTCAACTGGTCAACTATGAACGCAGCGCCGACCAGCTCAAGCAACAACTGGTCGAGGTCGAGGCCAAGGGGGACGCCACGGTAGAGGATCAGGTGAACCAGCTCAACAGCATCATCAGCCACACCAAGAACCTGCTGCTGGGGGGTCTGCTGTTGAGCCTGCTGCTCGTGACCCTGTGCGGCTTCTGGCTGGTGCGCACCATCGTCAAACCCCTGCTGCAGGTCAATCAACGCATGCAGGACATCGCGGCAGGCGAAGGCGACCTCAATGCCCGCATCAATCTCAAGCGCGACGACGAGATTGGCTCGCTGGCCGGCAGCGTGGATCGCTTTATCGAGAAACTGCAGAAGATGATCAGCTCCACCATGGACAACAATCAGCACATCAGCGAGCACGTTCACACCTCGGTCAACCGGGTCGAAGCCATCAGCCAGAGTAGCCGCCAGACCGCCGAACACGCCCAGGCACTGCACCACGACAGCGAGCAGATGGTCCAGGTCGCCACCTCCATCTCGGATAACTGCAGCCTGGCGGCGCAAAATGCCAACGAGGTACGCCAGCTCACCGCCGAGAGCAGCCAATACGTGACCTCCGCCAGCAACGGCATGCAGCGGGTAGTGGTGGAGGTGGGCGAGTGCGCCAACGCCATCAACGCCCTCAAGGAGCAGGCCAGCCAGATTGGCCAGATCATCTCCACCATCAGCAGCATTTCGGAGCAGACCAACCTGCTGGCGCTCAACGCCGCCATCGAGGCGGCCCGGGCCGGCGAGATGGGTCGCGGCTTTGCCGTGGTGGCCGACGAGGTGCGCACCCTGGCCAATCGCACCGCCTCCTCCAGCGCCGAAATAACCGAGGTGATCAACAGCATCCAGCAACAGACCGAGAAGGCCTATCTGATGATGCAGCGCAATCTGAAGACGGTGGAATCCGGCATGGAGGACTCTGACAACACCAGGCAGATCCTGTTCAAGGTGGAAGAGGCCATCGATCATCTGGCAGACATGGTGCAACAGGTGGCGGATGCCACCGGTCAGCTCTCCCATACCCTGAGCCACACCTCGGACAAGGTCTCCGGCATCAGCCTGCAAGCCCAGACCGGCGAGCAGGAGGCGCAGGAGTGCCTGCAGCTCGCCTCCTCCCTGCATCAGGCCAGCCTGCTGCAACAGCGCCTGCTGTCGCAATTTCGGGTCTGACCAACGCGGGGGCTATGCCCCCGCTTTCTCCCGTCGTACGAATTTAGCCCTTGGGCCGCAGGGTCCGGCCTGTTAAAATTCCGCTCTTGAAATTATCCAGGGCCCAGCCGCCCGTCTTAGCTAAGGTCTACCGCGATGCGTACCAGCCAATATCTGCTTTCCACTCTCAAGGAAACCCCGTCCGATGCCGAGATCGTCAGCCATCAGCTGATGCTGCGCGCCGGCATGATCCGCAAACTGGCCTCCGGCATGTATGCCTGGCTGCCGTCCGGTCTGCGGGTTCTGAAAAAAATCGAGAACATTGTTCGCGAAGAGATGAACAATGCTGGTGCCATCGAAGTCTCCATGCCGGTGGTGCAACCCGCCGAGCTGTGGCAGGAGTCCGGCCGCTGGGATGACTACGGTCCCGAGCTGTGCCGTCTGACCGACCGTCACAACCGTCCCTTCGTGCTGGGTCCAACCCACGAAGAGGTGATCACCTCGCTGGTACGTTACGAAGTGAACAGCTACAAGCAGCTGCCGCTCAACCTCTACCAGATCCAGACCAAATTCCGCGATGAAGTGCGTCCCCGCTTCGGCGTGATGCGCGGTCGCGAATTCCTGATGAAGGACGCCTACTCCTTCCACATCGACAAGGCTTCGCTGATCGAAACCTACGAGCGGATGCACGCCGCCTACTGCGCCGCCTTCACCCGCATGGGGCTGAACTTCCGTCCGGTGCAGGCCGATACCGGCTCCATCGGTGGTACCGGCTCCCACGAATTCCAGGTGCTGGCCGAGAGCGGTGAAGATCTGATCGCCTTCTCCGATACATCAGATTACGCCGCCAACATCGAGATGGCCGAAGCGCTGGCACCGGCTGGCGAGCGTGCTGCCGCCACCTCGGCCCTGACCAAGGTCGCCACTCCGGCCGTCCACACCATCATTGATGTGGCCGCCTTCCTGAACGTGGCGCCGAGCGCCATTGCCAAGACCCTGCTGGTGCTGGGTGAAGAGGACGAGCACGGCAACCAGGCCGTCATCGCACTGGTCCTGCGTGGCGATCACGAGCTGAACGAAATCAAGGCCGAGAAACTGCCGGGTGTTGCCAACCCGCTGACCTTCGCCAACGACGAGCAGATCAAGGCTGCTGCCGGTTGCGACGCAGGCTCCATCGGTCCGGTCGGCTTTGCCGGTCGCATCATCGCCGATCGCAGCGCCGCCCATCTGGCCGACTTCGTCTGTGGCGCCAACGAGACCGGCTTCCACCTGACTGGAGCCAACTGGGATCGCGACATCGCGACCTATGAAGTGGCCGACCTGCGCAACGTGGTAGAAGGCGACCCGAGCCCGTGCGGTCAGGGCAAGCTGCTGCTCAAGCGCGGCATCGAAGTGGGCCACATCTTCCAGCTGGGTACCAAGTACTCCGAAGCCATGAAGGCGAGCGTGCTGAACGAGGGCGGCAAGTCCGTCACCATGGAGATGGGTTGCTACGGTATCGGGGTTTCCCGTCTGGTGGCTGCCGCCATCGAGCAGAACAACGACCAGTACGGCATCATCTGGCCGGAAGCCATCGCCCCGTTCGAAGTGGCCATCGTGCCGATGAACATGCACAAATCCGAGCGCGTGGCCGAGCAGGCACAGCAGTTCTACACCGAGCTGAAGGCCGCCGGTGTGGATGTGCTGTTCGATGACCGTAAAGAGCGCCCGGGCGTGATGTTCGCCGACATGGAGCTGCTGGGTGTGCCGCACGCCATCGTTATCGGCGATCGCGGTCTGGACAACGGTGTGGTGGAGTACAAGTGCCGCCGCACCGGCGAGAAGCAGGAAGTGGCGATCAGCGAGATCGTTGCCCTGCTCAAGGCCAAGCTGGGTCGTTAATTACGCCCCCTAGCCCCCATAAAAAAGCGCGCCATTAGGCGCGCTTTTTGTTTTCTGCCGCAGGGCAGAGGCGAGGCTGGCCGCCACTAGTTGCGACCGATGAAGAGATCGGTCACATGGCAGCTGCTTCTGGCTTCCAGCGCATCCAGCATGTAGGCGGCGGCGTCTTCCGGGGTCATGAAGCCGCTGCTGTCCACGTGATCCGAGTTGTCCCAGAATTCGCTGCGGATCCCGCTCGGATAGAGGTTCACCAGCCGCAGCGGCGAGCCTTTCAGCTCGGCCCGCAACGACTCCAGAAAGCCGCGCATGCCCCATTTGGAGGCACAATAGAGGCTCTCGTTGGCCTTGCCCACCTGGGCGGCGGAGGAGAGCACGTTGGCCAGCACACCGCCCTTGTCGCCGATGAGGCGCACCGTCTGTTGGGCCACCAGAATGGTGGAGATGAGGTTGCTCTCCACCACTCGGCGGATCTGCTCGGCGGTATAGACGCCGACCGGGCCGAACTCGCCCACGCCGGCACAGTGCAGCACCAGCTCGGGCAAACCGCCCCACTCCACCGCAGCGGCGAACGCCACATCCACTTCTTCGTGGTGCGCCAGATCGGCGGCGATGCCGATCACCGCCTTGCCAAGCAACTCCTCCTGCTCCTGCAGCCTCTGATAACGACGCCCCATCATGGAGACCTGATGACCGCGTTCAACCAGACCTATGGTGAGCGCCCGGCCCAGACCGGACCCCGCCCCCGTCACTATGATATGACCCATGCTCTTTCCTCGTCGGATGCCGCCATCGGGATGATGGGGGCATCGTCATCAGCCGTTGCCGGAATTAGAAGGTGAATTCGCCACCGATGAACCAGCCGTCGACCCGCTGGTCAACGCGATCGAAGTCCATGCTCGCATCACGCCAACCGGCACGCACCTTGAGCGGTACGGTCGCGAACTTGTAGGAACCGCCCAGACGGTAGTCGTAGTTGTCGGCATCCTGCACGCGGGCATCGCCGAAGGCAGCAAAGCCGGTACCCGGGATGCGCACTTCGGCGCCGGTGTAGGCCATCAGCACGTCCTTGTCATAGGAGTAGTGCTGGGTGTTGAAATCACCATCGTAGCGACGACCGGTCAGACCCAGATCGATCTGGAACAGGTCGTTGTTGAACAGGCGATAGTAGAGGCTCAGGTCATACGCCATCAGATCGTTGTTGAGGGCGCCGCCGCTGGTACCGAAATCGGAGATCTCGAACTTGGCGTTGGGCAGCAGGATGATGCCGTGCTCCAGTTGCAGGTAGCCGCTCCAGTTGTAGTTCTCGTCGTAGCTGCCGTTGGCCCCGACACCGTTGATCTGGCCGCTGCCCTGAGCATTCCATACATCGGTACCGGCAGCGAAACGCCAGTCATCGGCAGCCATGGCAGCCTGGCTGAACAGGGCCAGTACGCAACCGGCAATCAAGGTCTTCTTCATCACGTCACTCTCTATCTATGGACTGGAAAGGCCATCATTTTACCCAGTGCGACGGGAATACACAGTGTAAAAAACTGAACAAGCGTCCATTAATGTCAGTGCTGCATGCCAGCCATGGGTTCAATCGGCTTCACCGGCAGGCTCAACTCCAGCTTCTGGCCATCATCCATGGTCAATGTCAGCGGGAAAGGGGTGCCCTGGGAAAGCTCGCGCACTTCGAACAGCATGATGTGAAAGCTGCCGGGTTTGAGCGCCACTTCGCCCTTGGCCGGCACCTCAATGCTCTCGACCTGGCGCATCTTCATCACGCCGTTCTCGTGCAGATGGGTGTGCAGCTCGGCGCGGCCCACCTCGGGCGAGGCGGCAGCCACCAGCTTGACCGGCTGATCGGCATCATTCTTCAGCACCAGGAAGGCGGCGGTGTTGGGCGAGCCTGGCGGCAACAGGCGCACATAGCCGTCGACGGCCTCGACCTTGGCCAGGGCGGGAGCAGCCAGCCCCAGGGCCAGCAGGGAATAGAACGCACGTTTAAACATGGTTGAAATCCTTTTATGATGTTGTTAAACGCCGCAAAGATTACCGCAGCAGTAAGCTTTTGACAGCCAGCAATAACAAGGATTTAGACATGGACCCCATTATCATTATCGAGCAGCAGGATGGCTTGCTCACCCTGACCCTCAATCGTCCCGACAAGCGCAATGCCCTCAATACGGCCATGTATCGTGCGCTCACCGACGCCTTGCGACAAGCGACGGAAGATGACGCCATCCATGCCCTGCTCATCCAGGGGCAGAGCGACTGCTTTACCGCCGGCAATGATCTGGCCGACTTCGTGGGGAAAGAGACCCTGGAGGCAGACGATCCTATCTTGCAGTTCCTCCACACCCTGGCCGACTTCCCGAAACCGGTGATCGCCGCAGTCGGCGGTGCGGCGGTGGGGATTGGCACCACCCTGCTGCTGCACTGCGATCTGGTCTATCTGGCCGACAATGCCCGCCTGCAACTGCCCTTCGTCGAGCTGGGGTTGGTGCCGGAGTTTGCCTCCAGCCTGCTGCTGCCGCGCAGCGTGGGTCACTTGAAGGCGGCGGAACTATTGCTGCTGGCCGAAGCCATCGATGCCGACGAGGCACTGCGGCTGGGGCTCGCCAACCGGGTGCTGGCGGCCGAAGCCCTGCTCCCCTTTGCCCGGGAGCAGGGTTTGAAGCTGGCGCACAAGGCGCCGAAGGCACTGCAAAAGAGCAAGGCGCTGCTCAAGCAGGAGCTCAGGCAGGCGGTGCACTTCATCATCGATCTGGAGGCGCGCGCCTTCTCCCTCGCCCTGCAGGGGGAAGAAGCACAAACGCGGATCGCCCAGCGCCTCAAAGGCCGTAAATGATCCTCAGTTGAGGCGAAAACGGCCGATCAGCTCGCAGCCCTGCACCTGATCCTGCAGCTGGATCAAGCGGGCGATGTCGGGATTGGGGTGGCGCTTGAGGAAAGAGAGCAGCGCCGCCCGACAGCAACCCAGTTCGCTGATGAGGGATTCGCACTCCTGGTTCGGGCACTGGGGCACCAATGCCGTCACCAGCTCGGAGGCCAGCTTGAGGTAGCGCAGCTCGTAGGCCGGCTCCTCCATGGCGCGCCAGAAATCGGCCAGCCGGTGGCAGGTCGCCACCCGCATGCTGGCCAACTCGTCCAGCTCGCCGTCACTCAGTTCGTATACCTCGGCGAGGGCCTGCTGATAGAGGCAGATGGCGGTGCCGAGCGCGCCTGCGCCCAGTGCGTTTTCAGCCTCCAGCATGTAGCGCTGCCAGATTTGATGGGTCATGCCGATCTCCCAAGTTGATGGGTGGGACTTTTATCATGCCCAGTTGAGAATGAATATCAACCCGATATTTCGTGCAGGTTTTGACCAGATAACGATGCTTGGCTTGGCCCCCATCCTCATATGACTTACCATGCCGATCCACCCTTCAGGACCCGCACTCTCCATGCTGCGACCCCGTTTACCCCAGGATCTGGGCTGCTCGACCCTGTGCGTGCCCCGCCTGCTGGTCTGGATCTATTAGCTGCGCTCCTCGCGTCATCCACCCTATCCATTTGAACGAGGAGACAACCATGAAACCCTGCCAACACTGGTCGCAGGTCGAGTACCTGCACCTGACGGTGAGCAACCCCAACATCCACCTGAAGGGGTGCCACAGCTACTACTCCGGCGCCTGGGACGGCCCGTTTGAAGAGGCCGCCGTGCGCTATCTGCACGGCGACAGCTTCAGCCGCAGCCCAGAGACCGGCTGGGAGCCGCTCTGGCACATCGATCAGCTGCATATCGGTGACTATGTGCAAATAGCCGCCGGGGTGAAGATCCTGATGGGCGGCAACCACACCCACAATGCCGACTTCATCAGCACCTATCCGTTTGCCGATCTCGATGCCCTCCAGCGCAGCTATCGCCCTGCCGGCGACACCCGCATCGGCAACGATGTCTGGATCGGCATGGACGCCATGATCATGCCGGGGGTCACCGTCGGCGACGGCGCCATCATAGCGGCGCGCGCCCTGGTCAATCAGGATGTGCCGCCCTATGCCATGGTGGCCGGTACGCCGGCCAAGGTTATTAGGATGCGCTTTGCTGAGGAGGAGATCACCCGCTTGCAGGCGCTGGCCTGGTGGGAGTGGCCGGATGCCCAGGTGCAGGCCTTGCTGCCGCAGATCCAGCAAGGCGAAGTAGCCCTGCTGGAACAGGCCGCCGCGCACTGGCAGCAGGCCCGGCAACCATCATGACGAAGCGGGGGGCATAGGCCCCCCGCAATTGCGTTGATAGCGGCTATCCCCTCAGTTGCCGCTGCGCGACTGATTGACCCTGCACTGCTTGCCCGGATAACCGGGCAGATCCGCCGCCTTGCTGCTGCACGCCAGCCGCTTGGCCTGATAGAGGCGATCCGCCAGATTGGCGCTGTCGACCGGCAACCAGTCCATCTGCTGGCCGAGCCAGCTGGCCCAGGCAAACTCGACGAAGTAGACCTGCTCCCGCTTGTCGAAATAGCCCGCATCCTGCAGCAGGCCGGCCACCGTCCGGTAGGGGTAATCCGGCAGTTCGCCGATGTGGGCCGGCAGTTGCTGCGGCGTCAGTGCGCCGCCCTTTTCATCCTTGAGCCAAGCCCAGTGGTTGCACTGCATCTGGCTCCAGAAGTTCTCCTTGTCCTGCAACCTGGCGATCACCTTGACCCGCACCTGCTTCACGCCAGACTGCCACAGCGCCTTGGTCAGATGGTGCCTGTCCACCAGCCAGTAACCACCATCGGGCGCAATGACGATGGGGATCTCTTTCTTTTTCATCAACTTGTCGAGCTGCTTTGCACTCTTGCCCGCCAGCTCGGCCTGGGTGTTGTCGACCTGGATCTGGCCCACGCCGCCCTGGGTCGGATGCAGCTGATCTATGTTCACCTCGCACCAGCTGCCAACCTGGCTTTCACGCTCACACGGCGCCAGCGCCCAGGCCCCCTGACTGATGGCCAGGGCCAACAGGATCCACGTTCTCATTGCTCACTCCTCTACCCGAATGGCGGGTCAAATAAGATGCCGGGGAGTCCCCTCATCCAAGGGACTCATACTGGCGGTCTGACCAGCAAACGGGATATCATGATTTCCCGTCTGTCGGCGATCACTTCTCGCCGAGTTTTCACCCCGCTTCACACTATTTGAAGGATCAACCATGAAAGGATGGAGTCCCCTGCTGGCCCTGCTGGGCTGCGCCTGTGTCCAGGCTGCCGATGTTCCACCCGGCACCCAGCTCGCCGCCGAACAGGCCGTCGTGCGTCATCTGAAAGACGAGCCGGCGAGTCTGAGCCCGCTCAAGCTGGTCGGCCTGCCCGAGTTGCAGGTACTGCGGGATCTCTACGAGGGGCTGCTGACCCAGGGACCGGACGGCAAGGTGCAGCCCGGGGTGGCCGCCAGCTGGGACAACCAGGGCAATCAGCGCTTCACCTTCCATCTGCGCCCGGACGCCCGCTGGTCCAACGGCGATCCCGTACAGGCCGCCGACTTCGTCTACGGCTGGCGCAAACTGGTCGATCCCAAAGAGGCGGCCACCTTTGCCTGGTTCGCCCAGCTGGCCCGCTTCGACAAGGTGGATGAGATCGTGGCCGGCAAGCTGCCCCCCGCAGAGCTCGGAGTGAAGGCCCTTGATGAGCATACCCTGCAGGTGACCCTCTCCCAGCCGGTGCCCTACTTCCTGAGCCTGCTGACCCACCCCAGCCTGTCGCCGCTGCATCGTGCCAGCATGGAGCAATACGGCAACCAGTGGACCCAGCCCGGCAAGCTGGTCGGCAACGGCGCCTTCGTGCTGAGTCACCGGGTGGTGAACGAGAAGCTGGAGCTGACCCCCAACCCCTACTACTGGGATCGCGCCCATACCGTGCTGACCAAGGTCACCTTCGTCCCCATCAATCAGGAGAGTGCCGCCACCAACCGCTACCTGGCCGGCGACCTGCACATTACCGAATCCTTCCCCAAGGAGCAGTATCACAAGCTGATGCTGCAGATCCCGGGCGAGGTCTATACCCCGGATCAGCTCGGCACCTACTACTACGCCTTCAACACCCAGCGCGCGCCCCTCAACGACGTGCGGGTGCGCAAGGCGCTCTCCTACACCATCGACCGTGGCCTCATCGCCAGCAAGATCCTGGGCACCGGAGAAAAACCCGCCTATCACTTCACCCCGGACGTGGTTGCCGGCTTCGAGCCCAAGGCCAACCTGCTCTCCAGCAGCAGTCAGCAGGAGCTGGACGACAAGGCCAGAGCCCTGCTCAAGGAGGCGGGCTACGGCCCGGCCAACCCGCTCAAGCTGACCCTGCTCTACAACACGGCCGAGGTACACAAGAAGATGGCGCTGGCCATCGCCAACCTGTGGAAACAGAAGCTGGGAGCCCGGGTCGAGCTCACCAATCAAGAGTGGAAAACCTATCTCGACAGCCGCCAGAGCGGCCAGTTCGAGGTGATCCGCTCCTCCTGGGTGGCCGACTACAACGACCCGTCCGCCTTCCTCGGCCTGTGGGGCTCCCACCACAGCGGCAACATGGCCCGCTTCGCCAACGCCGGCTACGATGCCCTGCTGGCCAAGGCTGCCAACAGCCAGGATCCCCGTGAACGGGCCCGTCTGTTCGATGAGGCCGAAACCATACTGCAGGACGAGGCGCCTATCGCCCCCATCTATCAGTACACCAACGCCCGGCTGATCAAGCCCTGGCTCAAGGGCTATCCCATCAACAATCCGGAAGACGTGGCCTACAGCCGCCAGCTCTACCTCGTCAAACACTGACCCTGTGGGGGCCGGCCATGCCGGTCCCCTCTCTTCCCCTGTTCATGCTCAAGTTTTCGGCATAGAATGCCGCCCTTTCAGACAACCACACCCCTCAGTCACCGATGTTGTTATGCGCTATTTATTGATGATCGCCCTGCTGGCGGCCCTGCCCGTCCAGGCAGCCAGCGAGGCCCAGTGCCGCCAGGCCTTCACCGAGTGGATGCTGGCCCAGCACAAGCAGTTCAGCGACCGCAAGGCCAGCAAGATGGAGCGGCGCAGCGCGGAGCGGGCCATCGATCAGGTGCGCAGCGAATTCTCGAAGCGGGAGAGCTTCTGTCAGGCCATGGAGTGGGTGGAGCACAACCGGGATCAGGATCCCCGCTTCACCCCACGGATCGGGGAGATCCACGACTTCACCCCGCCGGCCGACTCGCCGTCATGAAAAAAGCCCCGAACCTGCGTTCGGGGCTTTTTTACAGGGCATCACCGGCGTCGGCATCAGTCGACGTAGAAGGTCTGCTGGAAGGTCAGCGTCTGTTGCTGCCCCTCCCCCATGATCTTCAGGGTGAACTGGTAGGTATCCTCGTTGCGATAGGGCAGCACCGCCAGATAGTAGATGGCATCCCCCTCCTTCACCTCCTGGAAGCTCAGGTTGCGGATGGTGCCGGTGAGGTTCTTGGCCTCGCCGCTGATCCCCACCGCCTGGGCGACCCCCTGCTTGTTCTGCACCGCAATGTTGACGATGCCATTGTAGCGGCTGCGCTCCAGACCGTAGGCCTTGGCAACCTCGGGGGTGAGGAAGCTGGAGTTGAAGGCGCTGTAGTGTACCTGCCAGGGGCCCAGTTCCTTCATCTGTTCGGCCCGCAGGGGCAAGGTCAGCAGCAGTGCCAGCAGGCAGCTTATCCAGGCTGTTTTCATGGTGTCATCCTTCTCGTGTTAACCCTGATTGTCCAGCAGGGCACTGACCTCGGCGGGGATCTGCCTGGGCGCCTCGATGGCGACCGTCTTGTGCCGTCCCAGCTCCCCCCGCACGATGCGAACCTGCCCCTTGGCCACCTTGAACTGCTTGGCCAGATACTTGATCAAGTGGCTGTTGGCCTGGCCATCCACCGGCGGCGCCGTGATGGCCACTTTCAACTCTTCTCCATGCAATCCGACGATCTGATCCCGGCTCGCCTTGGGCTGGATCATCAGATGCATTATCAGCTCATCCCCTTCCCGCAGGACGGCTGCCATCAAATCATCCACCACAGCTGGCCGAACAGATCACCCAACAGATAGTTTATGGCCTGCAGCCCGATAAAGGCGACCAGCACGGAGAGATCCAGCCCGCCCAGTGCCGGCAGAATGCGACGGATGGGGGCCAGGAAGGGCTCAGTCAGCTGGTGCATCACATACTCGATGGGGTTGCGACCCTGGCTGACCCAGCTCAGGATGGCACGGATCAGCAGCACCCAGAAGATCATGGAGCCGGCCTTCTTCAGCACGGTCAGCCCGGCAAACAGGCTGAGGGTGAGCCAGTCGGCCAGCAGCACGTTCATGCTCTTGAGCAACGCCAGCTTGGCAAAGGCGATGATAATGGCCAGCAGCACAGAGGCCATGTCCAGCCCGCCAAACCCGGGAATGACCCGGCGCAGCGGCACCACCAGCGGATTGGTCAACTTGACCACCATCTGGCTCATGGGGTTGTAGAAGTCTGCGCGGGCCCACTGCAGCCAGACGCGCAACAGCACCACCATGAGATAGAGGTCAAAAATCGTGTTAATCAGAAAGTAAGCAGTGTTCATCTGGGCTCCAGGTTGAGACAGAGAGTAAGAGAAATCGGGTTCAGAACAGGGTTTCCATTTCGCCGGCCCGGGCAACGGCCGCCTGCATGGCGTGTGCCGTCAGCGGCATCAGCCCCTGTTGCTGGAAAGTCTTGATCGCCTCGGCGGTGGTGCCACCCTTGCTGGTCACCTGCTCGCGCAGGGTCTGCAGCGACAGCTCGGGATTTTGCTCGACCATGGCCGCCGCACCAAGGGCGGTCTGCTGCACCAGCAGGCGGGCCTGTTCGGGGGAGAAGCCCATGGCCTCGGCCTCCTCGGCGATGGCCTGCATGAACAGGAAGAAGTAGGCAGGCGCACTGCCGGCCGCGGCGATGACGCCGTTGATGGCAGACTCCTGCTCCACCCACAGGGTTTTACCCACCGCCAGCATCATCTGCTCGGCCAGCGCCCGATCAGCCTGCTCGATGCCAGGCGGGGCGTACAGCCCGGTCATGCCCAGCCCCAGCAGAGAGGGGGTGTTCGGCATGGTGCGGATGATCCGGCCGTGGCCACCCGCCATCTCGGCCAACCGCGCCACCTTGATGCCGGCGGCGATGGAGATGAGCAGCTTGCCCTCCAACGTGCCCAGCTGTGCCACCAGCGCGCTCAGCATGGCGGCCATCAGCTGCGGCTTGACCGCCAGTACGATCACCTCCGCCGCCCGGGCTGCCTCGGCGTTGTCCTGGGTGATGCGGATGCCGTAGTCGTTGGCCAGCGCATCCAGCTTGGGCCGACTGGGGTTGGCGGCGATGATCCGGTCGGCCGGATAGCCCGCCTGAACCAGACCGGCAATGATACTGCGGCTCATGTTGCCCGCCCCGATAAAGGCGAGGATCCTATGCTGCATCAAACGCTCCTGTTATCTGAAAAAAGCACGGCCCGATGCATCGCATCCCGGGCCTTGCTCATGAATAGTCGCGGGCACCGAAGATGGCGGTACCGACCCGCACCATGGTGCTGCCGTGGCCGATCGCCAGTTCGAGATCCTCGGTCATCCCCATCGAGAGGGTGTCGACGCCCGGGTATTGTTGCGCAAGCTCGGTGAACAGAGTCTGCATGCGCACCATCTGGGCGGCCAGCACCGCCTCGTCGCTGGTGTGCTCCGGAATCGCCATGAGGCCGCGCAGCCGCAGCCGTTCACAGCGGGAGACCAGTTCGGCCAGGCGGAAAATCTCTTGCTCCGACGTTCCGGATTTGCTGCTCTCTCCGCTAATATTGATTTGCAGACAGACATTTAGCGGCGCGAGCTCGCTCGGGCGCTGGTTGTTCAGGCGTTCGATCAGCTTCTCTCTATCCACGCTCTGCACCCAGTCGAAGCGCTCGGCCACCAGCTTGGATTTGTTCGATTGCAGCGGGCCGATAAAGTGCCACTCTATGTCTGCACAGGCCCCTTGCTCACGCAGGGTATCTATCTTGGTCGCCGCTTCCTGGGCGTAGGATTCGCCAAAGCGGCGCTGACCGGCGGCATAGGCCTCGCAAACGGCCTCCAGCGGTTTGGTCTTGCTGACCGCCAGCAGCTGGATGTGATCGCGGCTTCGGCCCGCGCGACTGGCGGCTTGTACAATACGTTCCTTGACCTGAAGCAGGTGCTCGGCAATCTGGTTCATGTTTCGTTAGTGATCTTGTGATGGGAGAATGACAAATCTATGGATATCACAGAGTTATTGGCTTTCAGTGTAAAACATAAAGCCTCGGATCTACACCTCTCGGCCGGGGTTCCCCCGATGATCAGGGTTGATGGCGAGGTTCGCAAGATCAATTTGCCCGCCCTGGAACACCGGGAAGTGCACGCCCTCATCTACGACATCATGAACGACCACCAGCGCAAGGAGCTGGAAGAGAACTTCGAGGTGGACTTCTCGTTCGAGGTGCCGAACCTGGCCCGCTTCCGGGTCAACGCCTTCCAGCAGGCACGCGGCTCAGGCGCGGTATTTCGTACTATCCCCAGCACGGTGCTGAGCCTCGAAGATCTCGACGCGCCGGAGATCTTTCGCAAGATTGCCGAATACCCGCGCGGCCTGGTGCTGGTGACAGGTCCGACCGGCTCGGGTAAATCCACCACCCTGGCGGCCATGGTCAACTACATCAACGAGAACTTTCACCACCACATCCTCACCATCGAGGACCCCATCGAATTCGTGCACGAGAACAAGCGCTGCCTGGTAAACCAGCGGGAAGTGCACCGCGACACCAAGAGCTTCAGCAACGCCCTGCGCTCGGCGCTGCGGGAAGACCCGGACATCATCTTGGTGGGCGAGATGCGCGATCTGGAAACCATTCGTCTGGCCATGACTGCGGCCGAGACTGGCCACCTGGTGTTCGGTACCCTGCACACCTCGTCGGCGGCCAAGACCATCGACCGGATCATCGACGTCTTCCCCGGTGCGGAAAAAGACATGGTGCGCTCTATGCTATCCGAGTCGCTGCGGGCGGTCATCTCTCAGACCCTGCTCAAGCGCATCGGTGGCGGCCGGGTGGCGGCCCACGAGATCATGATGGGCATTCCCGCCGTGCGTAACCTCATCCGGGAAGACAAGATCGCCCAGCTCTACTCGGTGATCCAGACCGGGATGACCCACGGCATGCAGACCATGGATCAGAGCCTCAAGCAGCTGGTGAGCCGCGGCGTAGTGGCGGCGCTGGATGCCAAGGCCAAGGCGGTCGATCCCAACACCATCTAACCACGACGAATCTAGGGAAGGAGTCGTTATGAATCTGGATGCCCTGCTGACCGAGCTGGTCGCCCGTAAAGGCTCGGATCTGTTCATCACGGTCGGCACGCCGCCGACCCTCAAGGTCAACGGCCATCTGCAGTCGCTGGCAGAAGCCCCCCTCGACAAGGCCAGGGCGCTGGCGCTGGTCAAGGAGACCCTGAGCCAGGAGCACTTCGAGCGCTACCTGCACACCAAGGAGGCCAACTACGCCATCCACCGCGAGGAGCTTGGCCGCTTTCGGGTCAGCGCCTTCTGGCAGCAGGAGCTGCCGGGCATGGTGCTGCGCCGTATCGAGACCCGTATCCCCACCTTCGACGAGCTGGCGCTGCCCCCCATCCTGCAGGAGATCGCCCTGGCCAAGCGCGGGCTGGTGCTGTTCGTCGGTGCCACCGGCGCCGGCAAATCCACCACCCAGGCGGCCATGATCGGCTATCGCAACCAGCATGTGGACGGCCACATCCTGACGGTGGAAGATCCGGTGGAATTCGTGCATCAGCACGGCCGCAGCCTGATCACCCAGCGCGAGGTAGGCATAGACACAGCGTCATTCGACGTGGCGCTGAAGAGTTCGCTGCGCCAGGCGCCAGATGTGATCCTGATCGGCGAAATTCGCAGCCAGGAGACCATGGAGTTTGCCCTGCAGTTTGCCGAGACCGGCCACCTCTGCCTCGCCACCCTGCACGCCAACAATGCCAACCAGGCGCTGGACCGCATCCTGCACCTGGTCCCTCAGGAGAAACACCGCCAGTTCCTGTTCGATCTCTCCTTCAACCTGCGTGCCATCGTGGCCCAGCAACTGCTGCCCAGCCTGGACGGACGCCGTCGCTGTGCGGCCTTCGAGGTGCTGCTCAACACCCCGCTCATCACCGATATCGTCCGCAAAGGGGAGATGCATCGGCTCAAGGAGGTGATGACCAAGTCCACCGAGCTCGGCATGCAGACCTTCGATCAGGCGCTGTTCGCCCTGTTCTGTGCCGGCCAAATTGGCTACAGTGAGGCCCTTGCCCATGCCGACTCGGCCAACGACCTGCGACTGCTGATCAAGCTGTCGGGGCGCGAGCAGCTGGGTGCAGGCACTCTCGACAACGTCACCCTGGATGAATGAGGGGCGTGCGTCACCGCTATAAAGGATCGTTATGCTGATTGTGGTTTCCCCGGCCAAGACGCTGGACTACGAGTCGCCGCTGGTGACTTCCCGTTTCACTCAACCCGAGCTGTTGGACCACTCCGCCGAGCTGATCGGCCGGGCCCGCCAGCTGAGCCCGGACCAAATCGCCAGCCTGATGAAGATCAGCGACAAGCTGGCCGGCCTCAACGCCGCCCGCTTTGCCGACTGGCAACCCGACTTCAGCCCGACCAACGCCCGCCAGGCGCTGCTGGCCTTCAAAGGGGATGTCTACACGGGGCTGGCGGTGGAGGATTTCAGCGAGGCTGATCTCGACTTCGCCCAGGCACACCTGCGCATGCTCTCCGGCCTCTACGGGGTACTGCGCCCGCTCGATCTGATGATGCCCTACCGGCTGGAGATGGGGATCCGCCTCGACAACGCACGTGGCAAGGATCTCTACCAGTTCTGGGGCGACATCATCACCGCCCACCTGAATAAGGCGCTGGCCACCCAAGGAGACGAGGTGTTGATCAACCTGGCTTCCGACGAGTACTTCAAGTCGGTACGTCCCAAGGCCCTGCAGGGGCGCATCATCACACCGGTGTTCAAGGACGAGAAGAACGGCCAGTTCAAGATCATCAGCTTCTATGCCAAGAAGGCGCGCGGCATGATGGCCCGTCACATCATCAAGCACCGACTCACCAAGGTGGAACAGCTGACCGGGTTCAACGCCGATGGCTACTACTTCGTAGCGGAAGAGTCCGACGCCAATACCCTGATGTTCAAACGCGCTGAAAATTAATTACGACCCGAGGGAACCAAATTCAGGATCCCCAAGTCTGAATAGGTGAATCCTCTGTTGTAAGCACTTTTTATTGGCCGACGTTTATACGTCGGCTTTTTTCTTTTCTGGCCCCCGTCGAGTGGGCAGCAGATAGCACAACGGCCATCCGGAGATGGCCGTTGTGGCGGGCAGGCTTACTTCTTTTTCTTCTTGGCCGACTTCTTCTTGTCGTCCTTCGGCTTTTTCTTCTTCACCGGCACCCGCGCCTCTTTATGTTTGGGGCGCAGTTCGTCGATCACCCGGCGCTTGAGACGCTCTTCGGTGTAGCGCTCGATCTTGGCGACCATCGCCATGTCGTGGGCTTCCACCAGGCTGATGGCGCAACCACGGTTGCCGGCACGGCCGGTGCGGCCGATCCGGTGGACGTAGACATCGGCGCCGTAGGGCATGTCATAGTTGATGACATGGCTGACGTTGGGCAGGTCGATGCCGCGGGCGGCCACGTCGGTGGCGATGAGGAAGGGCACTTCCCCTTCATGGAACTTGCGGATCGACTCGATGCGCTTGCTCTGCTCCATCTCGCCGCGGATCCAGGCGCAGGAGACGCCAGCCGCCTGCAGCTGACCGGACAACTCCGCCAGCCGCTCACGGGTCTTGACGAAGATGATGGCTTTCTGGGTCTCGGGATCTTTCAGGATGTGCACCAGCAGGGCCAGCTTGTGAGCGGCATCGTCGGCCAGGTGCACCCACTGGGTGATGGGGCGACGTTCGCTGCGGGGCGGCTCGGCGTGCAGCTCTACCGGCTCCTTCAGGATATCGTTGGCGAACTTCTCAAGGCCTGCCCCTTCCAGGGTGGCGGAGAACAGCATGGTGTGCTTGCGATAACGCGCCTCTTCCACGATGCGGTTCACGTCTTTGATGAAGCCCATGTCCAGCATGCGGTCCGCTTCGTCCAGCACCAGCACCTCGATGTCGTGGCTCTCGAACTCCTCTTTCTCGATGTACTCGAGTAGACGGCCCGGGGTGGCCACCACGATGTCGGTGGTTTTGGTCAGGGCCGGCAGTTGCTCTTCATGGCTGACGCCGCCGATGATAGTCTCGATGCTGAGGTTGGTGTGAGCCGCCAGCGCCTTGGCGTGGGCGGTGACCTGCAGCGCCAGCTCGCGGGTCGGGGTCAGCACCAGCATGCGGCACGGGCCCGGCTTGCGGCGCGGGAAGTCCAGCAAGTGCTGCAGGGCGGGCAGCAGGAAGGCGGCGGTCTTGCCGGTACCGGTCGGGGCGGATGCCAGAATATCGCGGCCGTCCAGGGCTGGCTCCAGCACCATCTGCTGAATGGTGGTGGGGCGGGTGAAACCCATCTCGGCCAAGGCCCGGTTGAGGGCTGGATTCAGGTCGAAATCATCAAAGGACTGGCTCATGGCAATACTCGGTCATTAAGGAAACGGCAGATTATAGGCGATTATGTCGTCGGCTCCTATGGCGACTGTGGCTTAGTCGCTATAATCGCCGACCATTTTCTGCGGCGCTGGCACAGGACGGGAGTCGGATGGGACGAAACAGCGGTTTTACCTTCAAGCAATTTCACGTCGCGCACGATCGCTGCGCCATGAAAGTCGGCACCGATGGCATCCTGCTCGGCGCCTGGGCACCTGTCACCAACGCCCGCCGGATCCTCGACATTGGCAGCGGCAGCGGCCTCATCGCCCTGATGCTGGCCCAGCGCAGCCCTGCCGACTGTCGCATCGATGCGGTAGAGCTGGATAGCAATGCAGCCCGGCAGGCTCGCGAGAATGCGGCAGCCTCCCCCTGGCATGAGCGGGTCACCGTCATCGAGAGTGCCATTCAAACCTATCAGGCCGCCCCTTACGATCTCATCGTCTCCAACCCGCCCTACTTCGTGGCTGGCCAGTCATTTCGCGATCCGGCCAGGGCATTGGCACGTCATACCGGCGGCCTCGACAGCCGGGATCTGCTGGCCGCCTGTTACCGGCTATTGGCCCCCAACGGCGAGGTTGCGCTGGTCGTGCCAACGGCCATGGCCGATGAAATTTTATGCATCTCGGCGGATTATGATCTGCACGCCGTTTGTTATACAGCTGTTATCACCAGAGCTGGAAAAGAGGCAAATCGTGTTTTATTGCGACTTGGCAGAGGATTAAACAAGTGTGAGCAGGGTGAAATTGTGATCCATTCTGCTGATGGAACCTATTCCGACAGATATATCCAACTAACCAGCCCCTTCTATTTGAAGATGTAAATTTCGTCTTGAACTATTTTTTCACGCCATTATGCTGACTCATAAACGAGCGCCCGCTCAAGACCAGCTCAAACCACTGGTTGCGATGAAAAAATAAGCGGGGCTCTTTTTTTTACCCCTGAACAATATCGGTCACTGACCAATAAAAAACTATAACAAGCAATAGTTTACAAGACAGACGAGGTTGAACTTGACGAAATCACTCACATTGTCCGACGTGCTCGGATTGGGCTTCATGACCTTCGCCTTCTATCTGGGCGCCGGCAACATCATCTTCCCGCCGCTGGCCGGTTACATGGCGGGTGAGCACCTCTCTCTCGCCATGCTGGGTTTCCTGGTCACTGCCGTCGGTCTGCCCCTCATCACCATCATCGCCGTCGCCAAGGCAGGCAACGGCTGGGCCGGCATGACCAAGCTGCTGCCGGCCGGCGTCGCCACTGCACTGGCCGTCGCCATCTACATCATCATCGGTCCGGCCTTCGCCGCCCCCCGTACCGGGCTGGTGGCCTACGAAATGGGCCTCAAGCCTTTCATCGGTGACATGGGTCAGGCCGGTCTGGCGGCCTACACTGTGCTGTTCTTCGGCGTGGCCATCCTGGTCTCCATGAATCAGGGCAAGCTGATGGATGCTATCGGCAAATACCTGACCCCGGTGCTGATGCTGTTGCTGCTGACCCTGGCCATCGGCGTGTTCGTCGCCCCGCAAGGTGGCATGCCGGCCTCTTCCGGTGACTATCAGAATGGCCCCTTCGTGAAAGGGATCCTGGAAGGCTACAACACCATGGACACCCTGGCGTCCCTGATGTTCGGCGCCCTGATCGTCGACCTGCTGCGTCAGAAAGGCATTCATGACTACCAGAGCCAGTTCAAGTACCTGGCCATTGCCGGCATCATCTCCGCCATTGGTCTGTCCGTGGTCTACGTCTCTCTGTTCCAGCTGGGCAACACCGCAGCCGGTGTCGCCACCGACATCAGCAACGGCGGCGCCATCGTCAACGCCTACGTGTTGAGCCTGTTTGGTCAGCCGGGTCAGTTCATCCTGGCAGCCATCATCACCCTGGCCTGTTTCACCACCGCCGTGGGCCTGATCTCTGCCTGCTCCGACTTTTTCCACAACTTGACCGGCATGAGCTACAAGAAGCTGGTGGTGTTGCTGGGGGTCATCTGCGCCGTGGTCGCCAACGTGGGCCTGAGCCAGCTCATCAGCCTCTCCATCCCGGTGCTGGTCGCCATCTACCCGGTTGCCGTTGCACTGGTGCTGGTCACCTTCCTGAAGGGTTACTTCGGTCGTCCGCGCCTGGTGTTCCGCGCCGTGCTGATGGTCGCCTTCCTGTTCGGCTGCCTGGACGGTCTGGGCGCCGCCGGCATGAAGATGGATGCGTTTGCCTTCCTGCCGCTGTTCGATAAGGGCCTGGCCTGGCTGCTGCCGACCCTGCTGGCCTGTGGCCTCGGCATGGCGGTACGCTCCGGCGAGAAACTGGCTGCCGAAGCCGCCTGATTTCGCTCCCGTCCCTCTCAAAGAGCCTGCCTTGCGCAGGCTCTTTTGTTTGTCTGCCAACCGCCTTTTACCACCCGTTACCCCTTTCCTCCTGCCAGCCCCCTGCCGCTATGCCGACCTCTTTCACTGCTGCCAACCGCTGGCTAATCGGTGATTTATTCTGGCCAATTAAATTTTTTCAAGATATTAATGTGTGATTGAGATCAAATTTCTCTTCTTTATGCTCAGAAGAGTGCTCCTTTATCGATGTGCTCATCGTGGAGGAGAGGGAAGCATTGTTATCCGGTTATCTGCCAGGCAGTGGGTGCAATCAACAAGAACAAGCTGATAAGGCAGATGAGGTCAGGTTTGACGAAATCACTGAAGTTGTCCGACGTATTCGGACTGGGTTTTATGACGTTTGCTTTCTATCTGGGGGCAGGCAACATCATTTTTCCGCCGCTCGCCGGTTTCATGGCCGGTGAACATTTGATGCCAGCCATGGTCGGCTTTCTGCTGACGGCGGTGGGTCTCCCTCTATTGACGCTGGTCGCCGTTGCCAGAGGCAGCGCCGGACAAGGCAGCAGCGGCTGGACGACGATGACCCGCTATCTGCCGACCTGGGCGGCCACGACGCTGGCCATCGCCATCTACATCATCATGGGGCCGGCCTTTGCCACCCCCCGCACCGGGCTGGTGGCTTATGAAATGGGGCTCAAACCCTGGCTAGGCGAAGCCGGCCAACACGGGCTGCTGCTCTACAGCCTGCTCTTCTTCGCACTGGTGATCCTGGTATCGCTGGATCGGGGCAGGCTGCTCGATGCGGTGGGCAAGTACATGACGCCTGTCTTAATGGTGATGTTGCTGATCCTGGCGGTCGGGGTCTTGGTTGACCCACAAGGCACCCTGCCAGAGGCCAGCGGCGACTACACGGATACGCCGCTCATCAAGGGGATGCTGGAAGGGTACAACACCATGGATACCCTCGGCTCGCTGATGTTCGGTGCTCTCATCATCGGTCTGCTGCAACGCAGGGGCATCGAGGACTACCCGAGCCAGTTCAAGTACCTGACCATCGCGGGCCTCATCTCGGCAGTTGGCCTCTCGGCGGTCTACATCTCCCTGTTCTATCTGGGCAACAGCGCGGCGGGCGTGGTCACCAACGTCGACAATGGCGGCGCCATCGTCAACGCCTATGTACTGAGCCTGTTCGGCCACTACGGCCAGTTGATCCTGGCCGCCATCATCACCCTGGCCTGCTTCACCAGCGCGGTCGGCCTGCTCTGCGCCAGCGCCGACTACTTCCACGGTCTGGCCGGCTGGACATACCGCAAGTGGGTACTGCTGATGGGGTGTGTCTCCATCCTGGTGGCCAACGTCGGGCTGAGCCAGCTCATCAGCCTCTCCATCCCGGTGCTGGTAGCCATCTACCCGGTCGCCATCGCATTGGTGCTGGTGACCTTTGTACAGGGTTATTTTGGACGGCCACGGCTGGCGTTTCGCGTCGTGCTGCTGGTGGCGTTTCTGTTCGGCTGTCTGGACGGGCTGGGCGCGGCTGGCATGCAGATGGAGGCGTTCGCCTTCCTGCCGCTGTTCGACAAGGGGCTGGCCTGGTTGCTGCCCACCCTGCTGACCTGCGGCCTCGGCATGCTGCTGCGCCCCCGCGAAGATCTGGCCGCCGAAGCGGCCTGATCAACCGGGCGACCAACGACAAGAGGCCAGCATCAGCTGGCCTCTTGCATTGCATCTGTCACCCTGGCTGCTACAGCAGCGGGTCTACCTGCTTGGGTCTGCCTGCCAGACCATACCAATGGGCCTCCACCCGCCCGGCATGCCACTCAAAGGTGCCCCAGGGCTGGTCTGCCTGCCAGCGCGGAAAGTTCACCACCACCCGGTTGTCTTCGTACTTGTAGAGTGAGGTGGTGATCTGGAGATCAGACAGGATGAGCAGCAGGGCCCAACCGATGAAGAACCATTTCAGCGCTTTCCACATAGGGTTACTCGAAACAGATCTCGATGGTGGCACGACCGTAATCTGATTCGAACGGCATCATGATCTTGGTGCCGTCGGCACGGTGGGTGATGGTGTGATTGGGGCCGGAGACGATGATGGGGGTCGCCATGTCGAACTCATACCCCTTCTCCCCCAGCATGCGCTTGGCACCGCCGGTCACCATGTTGGTGATCTCGCCCACCATGTCGGTCACTTCTTCATTGATGGTGGCCGGTGCCTCGCCCAGCATACGGCGCATGATCTCCAGCGCCAGCCCCTTCTCGAAGCTGATAGAGAGCGAGCCACGGGTCTGCGGGCCGACCATGCCGATGAGACCGGAGACATCGCCGCGCGCCAGCTCGTCCATCTTGCGTTTGGGTTTGCCCGGCTTGAGCTCGAGCTGTGCCATGGTGGAGAGCACATTGAGCAGGGAGAGCAGGAACGGGTTTACAAAATCAGCCTTCATGTTGACTTCCTACGGTGGGCGTACAGCGAGCACATTGGCCATGTGCCTCTATTGTCTTATTGGTAATAGTAAAGCCATGCAAGTGGGCTTGCTCGGAAAACGCGCCATCGATCGCCGAGTCATGCAACTCGACCACCTCGCCACACCGATCGCAGATGAGCAGTTGCATCGGGTGGGCATGATCGAAGTGACAGCAGAAAATGAAGGCGTTGAGCGACTCCACCTTGTGGGCAAAGCCCTGTTCGAGCAGAAAATCGAGCGCCCGATAAACGGTTGGCGGCTTGGCATGGGCCTCGGTCTGCTGCAACTGGGCCAACAGATCATAGGCGCTGATGGCATTGCCGTGGGCAGCCAGCAGCCTGAATACCTGACGCCGGGTAGGGGTGAAGCGGATCCCGCGTTGTTCGCAGAGTCGTTCGGCTCGTTGTAAAAGTTGGTCTTGATTCATGATCACGCAATTACCCTTTTTATTAGCCGGATACTATCACAGGGCCCCCTTTGACGCGGTGACAAAATTCATTTTCTGGGGCTGCCTCACGTTGTGGTAAAATCCGCCCCCTTTGTTTAGCCAACCCGGATGATTTTTATGCAGGCGCAGCGTTTTTCCATCGCCCCCATGCTGGACTGGACCGATCGGCATTGCCGTTATTTCCATCGTCTGATGACTCGCCAGACCTTGCTTTATACCGAGATGGTGACCACCGGCGCCATCATCCACGGCAAGGGAGATTATCTGGGTTACAGCGAGCAGGAGCACCCCATCTCCCTGCAGCTGGGTGGCAGCAATCCGGCCGATCTGGCGCGCTGCGCCAAACTGGCCGAGGAGCGCGGCTATGACGAGGTGAACATCAACGTCGGCTGTCCCTCCGATCGGGTGCAAAACGGCCGCTTTGGTGCCTGCCTGATGGGTGAACCCGCCCTGGTGGCGGACTGCGTCAAGGCGATGCGCGATGTGGTAAATATTCCGGTGACGGTGAAAACCCGTATCGGCATCGACGATCAGGACTCCTACGAATTTCTGCAGGCCTTTATCGAACAGGTTCGTGACGCCGGTTGCGACACCTTCATAGTCCATGCCCGCAAGGCGTGGCTGAGCGGCCTGAGCCCCAAGGAAAACCGCGAGATCCCGCCGCTCGATTATCCCCGTGTCTATCGGGTCAAACAGGATTACCCGGAGCTGACCATCGCCATCAACGGCGGCGTCACCTCCATGGAGCAGACCCTCGAGCATCTGCAACACCTGGATGGCGTCATGATGGGGCGCGAAGCCTATCAGAACCCCTACCTTCTGGCGCAGGTGGACAACATGGTGTTCGGCCAGAACCACGCCGTGCCGAGCCGCCACGAGGTGGTGCGGATGATGCTGCCCTATATCGAGCAGGAGCTGGCCAAGGGCAACTATCTCTCCCACATGACCCGCCACATGCTGGGGCTGTTCCAGAACATGCAGGGAGCCCGCGCCTGGCGCCGCCACCTGAGTGAAAACGCTTGCAAGCCGGGAGCGGATATCCAGGTAGTGCTGGATGCCATGGCCAAGGTGCCGGAATTCGCCACCACGGAGGCGGCAGAGTAACCATGTACCGTTTCACCGGCTCCTGGCTGCACAAGGCCATCGTCCGGCTCTGCGCCGGCCTGCTCGCCATTCTGGGCATCAAACTCAGCGCCTTTTACTTCCTCGGCTTGCTCATCGTGCTGGGGCTGCATCGGGATCAGCTGCTCGGCTGAGCTAGCCCCGCGTCGACCAATAAAAAAACCGGCAACACCCAGTGCTGCCGGTTTTTTATTGTCTCTTCAGCCTCGCTAATTGCCTTTGTCCACGAACTGCAGCTCGGGCGCTCTGGACGTCAGCACATCGGCACAATAATCCCAGGTCGAGATGCGGTAGTGCTGCAGGTCCTCGTCCAGGTGCAGACCATCCGACTCCTGATGGAACCAGCTGGCAAATCGGGACGGGGTGATGAGCTGGATCTGCTCCTCGATGGCATGGCTATCCTTGCCCTCCGCCAGATCGCAATCCTCCATCACTCGCACCGCAAAGATATGCCGGAAATAGACCCGGCAAAGGATCTGCGGCGGCAGATCGATGCTGCGAGCCCTGCCCAGCATGATGGTGAGGGAGTCGCTCCAGATATCCTGATGAAGTTCGGCCACAACCAGGCCCGGGGGGAGTTGGCGGGACGGAGCCCAAGGTACGGCAACCTGCCGAATGGCATTTTTCTGTTCCATCATCCACCTCACTACGGCGCACGCCATATCTTGAGTGTATCTGAAACAATTTCCGCTGACGATGGCAATAAAAAACCCGGCTGGCGCCGGGTTTTTGGGGATTACTTGACGGCGTCTTTGAGCGCCTTGCCTGCCACAAAGGACGGCACATTCGCGGCTGCAATCTGGATCTCTTTACCAGTTTGCGGATTGCGACCGGTACGGCCAGCACGATGGTTCACCTTGAAGGTGCCAAAACCCACCAACTGCACAGCATCACCTTCTTTCAGGCTCTGGGTAATACCATTGATGATCTCTTCCAGAGCGACTTTGGCCTGAGCTTTGCTCAGATCTGCTTTGGCTGCAATTGCATCGACAAGTTGAGCTTTGTTCATAACATTTCCTTTATGATCGGGCATTTAGCACCGGGCAACTCTATTCAAAAAAAAACACTCAGGCAAAGGCTTTATCAGCCGGATTGGCTTGAATGCTGGGGTTTTCATCAAGATCTGCGGAAATAGTCACATATCTCGCCCCTTCGAGATCGTAATTGACGGGAAGAGGAGAGCAAATGATGGTGTCTTGTAACCAAAACGCCACCCGGTGTAACAATATCCCCATGCCCCTATTGACGGTCAACTGGATTTTCCCTAGTTATAGGAGGGTGTCGTCAGTCAATAAAAAGGCCGGAGGCCCGTCACGATAGCACTCCATGCCTATGCCCCACGGAGGGACTATGTTAACTGAACTGGAACAAACCAAACGCGCATTGGCAGGAAAGCACAGAGCTATCGACGACTGGCTGGATGCCAGGCAGGCATTGCTGGTCGAATACATGCGGCTTGCCGGACTGACCCCCGCCCGCACCAAGCAGCGCTCGCTGCCCGGCCATGTGGAACTGCAAGGCTTCTGTGAACGCCTGGTCGACTACGTCAGCGCCGGACACTTCGAGATCTACAACCACGTGGTGACCGCCTTCGAACAGGCCAGCGGCGACAAGCTGGAACTGGCGAAGCGCATCTACCCCCATATCCGTGCCTGCACCGAGTTCGCGCTGGAGTTCAACGACAAGTACAGCAATGCCGATGAGGCTCAGCTGCTGTTGCTGGACGAGGATCTGAACCAGCTGGGTCCCGTGCTGGAAGATCGTTTCAAACAGGAAGATCGGCTGATCAAGGCATTGCAGGTCGTGGAGTCACTCAGCGCCCAGCAGGTTTGATATCCAATTTCGGAGCCAGTTCAAGATCCTGATGTGCAAGGTGCATTACACTCTATGTCATGACCTTTAGCTCCAATTCCTATTGCTGACAGGAGATGAGAATGTCCGAGCGTCGCCGTTTTTCACGGATCCTCTACTTGACCATGGCCGACCTCGTCCAGGGAGATAAGAAATGGCGGACCCAACTGGTGGATATCTCCCTGCAGGGCGCCCTGTTGATCCGGCCCGATGACTGGGAAAGTCACGACAACAAAGAGTATTCACTCAGCTTCGCGCTGAGCGGCAGCGACATCGAGATCAAGATGCAGGTCATGCTGACCCATGAAGCCAGCAAGAAGCTGGGGTTCTACTGCCATCACATCGACATCGACAGCGCCACCCACCTCAAACGGATGATCGAGCTCAACGTTGGCGATGAAGACTTGCTGCACCGGGAGCTGGAGCAGCTGCTGAGCGAACATCTCGAACACCCTCACCCCTGAGCGGCATACCCGATGTAAAAAGGAGCGCCATTGCGCTCCTTTTTATTGCCTGCCTGCGGCCACCATACCGATTACAAGGCCTCCAGGGCATCGGCCAGCTTCTTGACCGGCACCACTTCCATGCCTTCGATGGGATGCTTGGGCGCGTTGGCGTGCGGCACTATGGCCCGGCGGAAGCCATGCTTGGCGGCCTCCTGCAACCGCTCCTGGCCGGAGGGCACGGGCCGGATCTCGCCGGACAGCCCCACTTCCCCGAACACCACCAGATCCTTGGGCAGGGATTGATCCCGGAAACTGGAGACCATGGAGAGCAGCAGGGCCAGATCCGCGCTGGTCTCTTCGACCTTGACCCCGCCGACCACGTTGATGAAGACATCCTGATCCGCCATCTGCAGGCCCCCGTGGCGATGCAGCACCGCCAGCAACATGGCGAGACGGTTTTGATCCATCCCCACCGCCACCCGGCGCGGATTGGAGAGCTGGGAGTAATCCACCAGCGCCTGCAGTTCCACCAGCAGGGGCCGCGTCCCCTCCCAGATCACCATCACCACCGACCCCGGTGCCTGCTCTTCACCGCGACTGAGGAAGATGGCGGAAGGATTGCTCACCTCCCGCATCCCCTGCCCGGTCATGGCGAAGACACCGAGCTCGTTGACCGCCCCGAAGCGGTTCTTGTGGGAACGCAGGGTCCGGAAACGGGAATCGTGGCCGCCATCGAGCAGCACGGAGCAGTCGATGCAGTGCTCCAGTACCTTGGGGCCGGCTAGGGTGCCATCCTTGGTCACGTGGCCCACCATGAAGATGGCGACGTGATTCTGTTTGGCATAGCGGGTCAGCAGGGCGGCGGCTTCCCGCACCTGAGACACGGAACCCGGCGCCGACTGCACATCCGCCACATGCATCACCTGGATGGAGTCGATGACCATGATCTGCGGCTGCTCCTGCTGGGCAATCAGGCAGATCTGCTCGACCGAGGTCTCCGACAGCATGCGCAGCTTGTCGGTCGGCAGGCCGAGGCGCGAGGCCCGCATCGCCACCTGTTGCAGCGACTCCTCGCCGGTGACATAGAGGGTCTTCATCCGCTCCGCCAGACCGCACATGGTCTGCAGCAGCAGGGTCGACTTGCCCGCCCCCGGATTGCCGCCGATCAGGATCGCCGAACCCGGCACCACCCCGCCACCCAGAACCCGGTCCAGCTCCTTGAAACCGGAAGAGAAGCGTGGGATCTCGGTGGTGGCGATCTCCGCCAGCGTCTGCACCTGGCTGCCAACGGCACCGGCATAACCGGTATAACGGGCGCTCTTGCCCGGAGTCACCGAGCCGAGGCGCACCTCGCTGATGGTGTTCCACTCCTTGCACTCACTGCACTGGCCCTGCCAGCGTGTGAAGTCGGCGCCACATTCGGTACAAACATAGGCAGTTTTGTTTTTGGCCATGGATAACTCGGGGACAGGATGAATTCCTGCTTGATATACTTGTTTGCGACCGACAGATCAAACCCAGAATCGGAAAAGTGACTTTCCGTGGCAGGAACACATGGATTCAGAACAACAACAGCACCTTATTGAACAGCTCATCCCCCTGCTCAGAGAAAAGGATTTCGATGACATCTTCAATCGCCTGACCCAGGACGAAAACAGCAACAGCCGTTTTCTGATCAAGATGGAGATCAAGCGCAGATGCACCCCCTGCCGTCGCGTCATCGACATGCGGGACGAACTGGGTGACGAGTGTCTGGTCCATGAATCCGACGGGATCACCCACTTCATGCCGGCCGAGGCCATCGGTCTGTTCCAGTCCCAGTGCTATCTCTACAAAGACGATTACACCCTGGGAGTCTACGAGGCACTGCAATACTGGCAGAAGCACCACCATGGCAAGAGCGATGGCCCGCTGCAGCCCCCTGCCAGCCCGTTTCGCCAGTACGACGTCAATCCCATCGCCTTTGCCAGCTACTATGGCCGCCGCCAGGAGCGGATGCACTTCAGCTCCCCCGTGCTGATCAAGTTTGCCGATGGCGACAAGCTGTTTGCCAAAAGCTCCGACCTTTCCCTCGGCGGGATCCGGGTCTCGGTGCCCTATCTGCCCAACTACCAGACCGGCGCCCAGGTCGAGGTGTTCTTCACCGGACTGGAGCGGGATCATGCCAACCCGATCCTGCACCATTCGGTCAGCTACCAGATCCTCGGGGAAGAGAGCAAGGAGGGCAAGTTCTGGCTCAGGCTGGTCAAAACCGGCGAACACCCCGGCTTCGACCAGTTCCTGAGCGAGTTCATCGAGAGCAACAAGAGCCGCTATCGGGTCAGTGTCGACTACCTGCTCTCCGCCGCCATCATCAAGGGGTATGAGCAGTTCTATCTGCCGCGCATGACCGGCATGCCGCTGTTTTTCGGTTCGGGCGACAGCCCCAGCCTCGAGATCGCCCTGCGCACCGAGAACAACCAGCACATTCTCGAATACTGGCGCGATGCCAAGAACCGCGACATGCTCGCCAGCCTGTTCTCCGCCACCCGCATGCAGGCCCTGCTGCCGGCAGCGGGGGAATTGAAAGAGACCCTGATCTACTGCTTCACCCACTCGGTACGCAGCCACCTCTATTTCTTCTCCGCCACCCGGGAAGAGCTGTTGCAGAGCGGGCTGATGTCGCTCTTCTTCCAGGTCGGCGCCCGGCGCCCCAGCTGGCGGGTCTACAAATTCAGCCTGGAGCGCTGTGACCTGCACGAGGCCGATCTGGCCAGCCAGCAGAGCAAGGAGAGCCCCCAGCTGCAAGACATGCTGCTGCAAGAGCGGCTCAAGCAGATAAGCTATGTCGGTCTGCTGCAGGATGTCGGCCTCGACAGCCAGCGGGAAGAGTTCCAGTACGATGCCAGCGCCCAGCACAATGCCAACGAGCTGCAGCGTTTCGGCCACGACAGCAGTGCCGCCCCCTTCGAAATCGAGACGCTGCACTATGTCCAGCTGCGCAAGGAGGCCCGCTACATCCACAAGACGGCCGTGGCCATCAAGCACAATGGCCGCGCCTGGCTCGGCTGGACCCGCGACATCTCGGCCCACGGCATGCAGATCGAGCTGGAAGAGCCATTCGAAGGAGTGAAGGACGACATCGTCACCATCGCCCTGCCGCGCCTGCAGGAGCTCTCCAAAAGCATGGATCTGCAGCGTCTGCCCTACCGGCTGGTCAGCATCAACCTGACCCGCACCGTGCTGCACCTGTGCATCGAGGGCGATCCGGAGCGCCACACCGGCCGCCAGTTCTTCAAGCTGCTGATCGAGAGCAACCAGAACAAGCTCAAAGCGGCCCAGGAGCAGCGCCGCTATCGCGGCATGGCGCGGGCGCTGCGCAACATCTACACCCACCACGTCTTCAGCACCCCGGTCTACATCAACAAGCTCAAGGGCGCCCCCAGGCCGGCCTCCATCGGTCATGCCCCGCAGGCGCGCAGCCTGTCGCGGTTGCTGAAAGCCTGTGCCGAGCAGGGTGACCAGGACAACCTCTACCCCCTGTTCCAGGGCGAATTGCTCAAACAGCTCATCATGAACCCGCTGCGGGCCATCGAGCGGGAGGATCAGCCCCAGGAGGAGGAGGTCTATATCGCCAGCCTGCAGACGGCGGCCGGCCTGCCCATCTTCACCAGCCGGCTCGCCAGCAGCTTCAAGAATGTGGCGGAGAAGCGCAGTTTCATCGAACAGGCGCTGCGTCAGGGGGAGTTCTACTCGGTGCTGGTGGGCATCTCCCGCACCGGCCGCCCCGACACCAACTTCATCGCCAACGAGCTGGACTACATCGCCAAGTTCGCCATTCACAAGGCCAAGAAGCTGGAAGAGGAGTTGTGGAGCGTGGTGGGGGTGGGTGAGCTGACCGATACCAGCCAGGCGACTCTGTTCCGGCTCGGCATCACGGCGCCCGTCAATTGAGCAGGCCCCTGCAAACCACGGCCCTCAACTTGGCGGGCGAGCAATAAAACCATGGCGGGCCTCTGGCCCGCCATGGTTCATTCATCAGTACACCGGATAGTAACCCGCTCCGCCAACCGGCCTTTGTCAGGCCGCCTGCGGGTTGAGCAGCCATTCGAGGATCTGCGGGAAGTGATCTTCCTGCGCCTGCGGGGCGGTCAACATGTTGATGTGGTCGTAATCGAGCCGGTTGCCGTTGTCCCGGCCGAGGCGGGTATGGCGCGCGGCCGAGCCCATCTCGGCGCTGAAGCGGCGCACGTCGGTCGGGTGACCCAGCACCTTGTCCGCCTTGGCCGAGATCATCCAGAGCGGTGGCCAGTTGACCCTGGCGGCCGCCTCGTCATAGGCGAACCCGTCGCTCGGATCCTGCCAGGGGCCGCATTTGACCCAGGGGATGGTCTCCTGCAGGTAACGCAGCGGCTCGTCATCCGCCCCGATCTTCAGGCTGCGCGCGGCCAGAAAGCCGTTGCGCCTGGCCAGCCAGGGGGCCAGCCGGTTCCAGATCAGATCCACTTTGAGCCAGCGCTCCGGATTTTGTACCGACACGCCACGCTTGGTGCCAAAGAACACCAGACTGGCCACCTGCTCCGCCAACTCGGGGAAGCGCACCAAGGTCGATGCCATGATGACGCCGCCCCAGGAGTGGGCCATCCAGTGCAGCTTGAAACCGGCATGGCGGGCGGCAATCCAGCGGTGCAGGGCCGGCAGATCCTCGGTGATGAGCTCATGCTGGCCATGTTCGGCCTGCTCGGCGATGGCCGGTGTGCTCAGCCCACGTCCCCGCAGGTCGGCCACATAGACCTGATAGCCGTGACGGGCCAGAAAGCAGGCCAGTCCCTTGCCCGATTCGGTGTAGAAGATGCGGCCGTTCTCGATGGCGCCGTGCACCATCAGGATCGGCTCACCATGTACCGCGACCCGCGGCTGAATGTGGCGCACGTGCAGCCGATGTGTGCCGCAGGGAATAAACAGGGATTGCTGTAACAGTTCCATTATGAGACTACGTCCTCCGTGACGTGAGGGTCTTGCCGAGGCGCCGGGACTAGCGGCGATCCCAGCGCTGCTGGCGGCAGGCCAGCGCACCGAGCAGGCAGATAACCCCTTCCAGATCGTGGTGGTTGAGGGTGGCCGCCGCCTGCGCCCGCACCAGCGGCTTGGCGTGGATGGCGATGCCGAGCCCGGCCACCCCCATCATCTTGAGATCGTTGGCGCCATCGCCGACGGCCACGGTCTGGCCAGCGGCGATGCCGTACTCCTGCGCCAACTGCTGCAGCACCTCGGCCTTGACGGCGGCATCGACGATGCGCCCGCTCACCTTGCCGGTCAGCTGTTGCCCTTCCACCGCCAGCTCGTTGGCGAAGATGGCGTCCAGCCCCAGCTCCCGCTGCAACTGGCCGGCAAAACGGGTGAAGCCACCGGAGGCGATCGCCACCTTCCAACCAGCCTGCTTGAGGGTATCGACCATCAACTGCAGGCCCGGCATCCAGGGCATGTCGGCCGCCACCTGGTCGAGTAGGGAGACCGGCGCCCCTTCCAGCAGGGCGACCCTGGCCCGCAGGCTGTCGGCAAACTCCAGCTGGCCCTGCATGGCGGCCGCCGTGACCGCCGCCACCTGCTCACCGACCCCAGCCAACCGGGCAATCTCGTCGATGCACTCGATGCGGATGGCGGTGGAGTCCATGTCCATCACCAGCAGACCGGGCTCCGCCAGACTGGGCAGGGCCGACAGATGACACAGATCGATGTCCCACTCCTCCCCCTTGAGCGCTTGTACCAGAGCGGGTGAGAAGCGATCCGTGCCCAGCAGCAGCAGAGGCACTCCGGCCGGCATGGCGGGCGGATAGAGCCTGGCTTGCAACTCGTGCTGCGCCAGCAGCCCGGCCAGCCGTCCGAGATGATGGCCGGCCAGCGCGCGCCCGAACAGCACCAGCCAGCCGCCATCCAGCGCACTGGCGGCAGGCAGCAGCGCCTGCGGCGTCGCCTCCCACCAGGGGGCGCCGGACAGGCACTCGGGCCACTCTGAAATCTCTGCGGGCAATTGGGACAACAACATAGGGATAACGCCTTCCTTGGTGATCATGGGGTTAACAATGCTGGCCCAGAGTAGCGTATTGCTTTTTGTACAGGCAAGCGCCAAGATCCCGCCACCCCTTGTCAGCAAAAGGCTCAACGCTTGCGTCATCTCCCCATCAAACGTGTGCTCAGTCTCGGTGCCGGCGTCCTGCTCGGGCTCTGGGTGCTCGCGGTACTCATCCACATGCAGGGTGAGAGCCAGGCTTCGCTGCACAGCGAGGCACGCAACCGGGCCCAGGCGCTGGTGGCCTACGCCGCCCGCGACATGAAGCGCTGGCTCAAGGAGGACAAGAACAGCGAGCTGGAGCGGCTGGCCCAGGATCTGGCTGCCGAGCCCGAGATCCTCGACGTCACCCTCTACGATGCCCGCGGCATCCCCCTCGCCCAGTCGGACAATGCGGTGCCGCTGGACAGCCTGCTACCCATCGGCGACAGCAACAAGTCGATACCGGAGCAGGGCAAGGGACGCATCCAGTTCGTGCAGGAGATCCTGGATGGGGAGCAGACCCTGGGATATCTGCGCATTACGCTGGAAGAGCAGCAGATGCTGGCGGACAAGGATACCCGGCTCAAGGTGGTACAGGAGAAGCAGCGGCTGATGCTGCTGGTCGCCCTGCTGGCCGGGTTGCTGATCTCCTACGGGATCCGTCGCAACTACATGCGGGTGCGCAAGCACAAGAAGAAAAGCAAACCGGTCGAGCCGCAATAAGGCGGCGCGATCCCCCGACCCGAAACTGGCAATGCCACCAGCAGGAGCGCTGTATGATTGCCCCCTCACTGCCGCTGGATGAAGAGAGTCGACTGGAACGACTCCGCATCCTCGGCCTGCTTGACCGCGAGCCCATCGATCAGCTGGATCGCCTGACCCGGCTCATTACCCGCCATTTCTCGCTGCCCATCGCCATGGTCTCGCTGACCGACGTGAACCGGCAGTGGTTTCTTGCCCGCACCGGCGTCGCCCTGTGCGAGATCAGCCGGGAGCACTCCTTTTGCGGCCACGCCATCCTGCATCCCGACATCATGCAGGTGCCGGATGCCAGGCTCGACCCGCGGTTTGCCGACAACCCGCTGGTGACCGAGGAGCCGCACGTGGTCTTCTATGCCGGCCGGCCACTGCGGGCGCTGGATGGCGTGGTGCTCGGCACCCTCTGTCTGGTGGATCATGCCCCGCGCCACCTCGACCAGGAGGCCTGCCGCGATCTCGACGACTTCGGCCGCCTGGTGGAGAACACCCTGCACGATCTGGAGCGGCGCCATCAGGTGCGCAGCCTCAATCAGGTGCTGGAGGACAAGGATCACCTGTTCACCCTCACCTTCAACCAGTCGTCGGTGGGCATGGCCCTCTCCTCCCTCGAAGGCAAGTGGCTGCGGGCCAACTCTGGGCTGGAGCGGCTGCTGGGCTACAGCGAGCAGGCGATGCTGAGCCGCACCTGGCACGCCATGACCCATCCCGAGGATCTGCCGCGCGAGCTGCCCCTGTTCAACGCCCTGCTCGCGGGGCAACGGCAGGACTACCGGCTGGAGAAGCGGATGATCCGGGCCGACGGTAGCCAGTGCTGGGTCCAGCTCAGCGTGACCCTGTGCCATAGCCGCACCATGGCGCCACACCTGATCGCCGTATTCGCCGATCTCACCGAGCGCAAGCAGGCCGAAGCCGAGCTGCTGCAACTGCAGCAGGGGCTCGAGCGGCAGGTCCGTGAGCGCACCCGCGAGCTGTCGAGCACGGTGGAGCAGCTGCATCGCGAGATGCAGGAGCGCGGCGTCATGCAGCAGCGCCTGTGGCAAGAGCAGCGCCGCCTGCAGCACATGCTGGAACACACCAGCAACGCCTTCCTCGAACTCGACGAGGCGCTGGTCATCACCGGCTGGAACCCGGCCTCCACCACCCTGCTGGGCTGGCACCCTGAAGAGATGCTGGGGCGTACCCTGCCCGTCCTGCTCGGCAGTGCTCACCCCCTGCTGGCCCAGCTGACCCATCCCCAGAGTGCTGCGCGCCGGCTGGAATGCGAAATCGGCACCCACGACGGTCGGCGCATCCCGGTGGAGGTGATTGCCGAGCGCTACCAGTTCGACGGCAAGGTACGCATCGCCCTGTTTTTGCACGACATCACGGCTCGCCGCCAGGTGCTGGCCGAGATTGAGCGCGGGCGGGCCAGGCTGCGGGCCATCACCGACGGCCTGCCGGTCACCATCAGCATGGTCTCGCCCGAGGGGCGCTACCTGTTCGCCAACCAGGCCTACTGCCGCTACTTCGGGCTCGATGCCGAGCTGATGCGGGAGATGAGCGTGCGGGAGGTGATCGGCGACGCGGCCTACGGCCGGGCCATCGCCCATCTGGAGCGGGCCCTCGCCGGCGAGCAGGTGAGCTTCGAGAACCGTTTCGAGCTGCCCATCGGCCCGCGCGATCTCAGGATCACCATGATCCCGAGCCGGGGCGATGAGTCGGGGGTCTACATCCTCGGCAGCGACATCACCGAGTTCAAGGCGCTGCAGAACCAGCTGGAGCACGAAGCGGCCCACGACCCCCTCACCGGCCTGCCCAATCGGCGCGCCTTCACCCTGCGCCTCTCCCGGGAGCTGGAGCGGGTGCGCCAGAATGCCGAGACCCTGGGTCTGCTGTTTCTCGATCTCGACGGCTTCAAGCGCATCAACGATCAGCTCGGCCATCACGTCGGCGACGCCCTGTTGCAGCGCTTCGCCAGCGTGCTGAGTGCCGAGGTGCGCCCCGGCGACATGGTGGCGCGCCTGGCTGGCGACGAGTTCACCATCATACTGCCGGCCCTGCGCCAGCCGGAGCTGGAGCTGCCCGCCCTGTGCGAGCGGCTGCTGGCGGCAATGGCGGTGCCGGCCGACGTGGCCGGCCACCTGTTGCCCCTCGCCGGCAGCATCGGCGGTGCGCTCTGTCACTCGGGCCAGTATTGCCACATCGACGATCTGCTGCACCGGGCCGACAGCGCCATGTACCAAGCCAAGCAGGCCGGCAAGGGGCGCTTCGCCCTCGACCTCTGATCTGCCATCCTTGAAATGCAAAACGGCGGCCCGAGGGCCGCCGTTGTCATTATTCATGCGCGAGGGGGATTAGTTGTCGCCCAGCAGGACGGAATCCAGCGCGATTTCGATCATGTCGTTGAAGGTCAGCTGACGCTCTTCGGAGGTAGTCTGCTCACCGGTACGGATATGGTCGGAGACGGTGCAGATGGTCAGTGCCTTGGCACCGTACTCTGCGGCCACGCCGTAGATGCCGGCGGCTTCCATCTCGACACCCAGGATGCCGTACTTTTCCATGACGTCGAACATGGAGGGGTCCGGGGTGTAGAACAGGTCGGCGGAGAAGATGTTGCCCACGCGCACGGCGACGCCCTTGTTCTTGGCGGCCTGTACGGCATTGGCAACCAGATCGAAGTCGGCGATGGCGGCGAAGTCGTGATCCTTGAAGCGCAGACGGTTCACTTTGGAGTCGGTGCAGGCACCCATGCCGATCACCACGTCACGCAGTTTCACGTCTTCACGCACGGCACCGCAGGAGCCAACGCGGATCAGGGTCTTCACACCGTAATCGGTGATCAGCTCTTTTGCATAGATGGAGCAGGACGGGATGCCCATGCCGTGACCCATGATGGAGATGCGACGACCCTTGTAGGTGCCGGTGAAACCGAACATGTTGCGCACGTCGCACACCTGCTCGACGTTCTCCAGAAAAGTCTCGGCGATGTACTTGGCGCGCAGGGGGTCGCCCGGCATCAGCACGGTATCAGCAAAGGCGCCATCTTTCGCATTGATATGAGGAGTTGCCATTCTCTTGATTCCTTCACACTAGGTTGAGTTTTATTGTCTTTATTGGTTGCCCGCCGCCGAGGCGGCGGGCGGGTAAATTACAGGAAGCTGGTACCGTATGCCAGTTTGGGCAGGCCGTGGTACGCCGCGATGCTCTGGCCGATGTCGGCGAACGTCTCGCGACGACCGACGGAGCCGGCCTTGACCGGCTTGCCGTAGAACAACACCGGGATGTACTCGCGGGTGTGATCGGTACCACCCCAGGTCGGATCGCAGCCGTGGTCGGCGGTCAGCACCACCACGTCACCATCTTCCAGCAACTCGAACAGCTCCGGCAGGCGGGAGTCGAAATACTCCAGCGCATCGGCATAGCCCTTCACGTCGCGACGGTGACCGTAGGAGGAGTCGAAGTCGACGAAGTTGGTGAAGACGATGGTCTGGTCACCAGCCGCTTTCACCTCTTCCAGAGTACGATCCCACAGCTCGGTCAGACCGGTCCCCTTCACCTGCTTGGTGATGCCCTGCTGGGCATAGATGTCGGCGATCTTGCCGATGGAAACCACCTGGCCGCCCGCTTCCTTCATGTAGTCCAGCACGGTCGGTGCCGGCGGCAGCACGGAGTAGTCGTGGCGGTTGCCGGTGCGCTTGAAGTTGCCCTTGCCGCTGCCCACGAACGGACGCGCGATGACGCGGCCGATGTTGTAGGGCTCCAGCAGCTCGCGCACGATGTGGCACAGCTCATAGAGCTTCTCGAGGCCGTAGGTCTCTTCGTGGCAGGCGATCTGGAACACGGAGTCGGCAGAGGTGTAGAGGATCGGCTTGCCGGTACGCATGTGCTCTTCGCCCAGATCATCCAGCACCTGGGTGCCGGAGGCGTGGCAGTTGCCCAGATACCCCGGCAGACCGGCCTTCTCGACGATGGCGTCCAGCAGCTCCTGCGGGAAGCTGTTGTGGTGATCGGTGAAGTAACCCCACTCGAACAGCACGGGCACGCCGGCGATCTCCCAGTGACCGGACGGGGTGTCCTTGCCGGAGGAGAGCTCCTGGGCAAAGCCGTAGGCGCCGACCACGTCGATGTCCTTGCTCAGACCCGCCGGGAAGGTGCCGCTGGCGAGTTCGCCCGCATGACCCAGCCCCAGCTTGCTGAGGTTCGGCAGATTGAGGGCACCACGGCCTTCGATCTCACCGGCGGCGCAGGCCTTGGCGATATGGCCAAGGGTATTGGCGCCCACATCTCCGAACTTGTCGGCGTCGGCGGCAGCGCCAATACCGAAAGAGTCCATCATCAGAATAAAGGTACGTTTCATGGGACTTCCCCTTGTTACAAATCAGCCAGACCGATGCGACGGTAGACCTCGGGCAATGCCTCTGGTCGGGTGTCACCGATCTTGACGGCGGCCTGCACCATGCTGGCAGCCTGAGCGAATTGCTCTTCAGTTTGAGCGTGGATCAGGGCGAGCGGCTTGTCTGCCTCGACGCTTTGACCCAGGCGGATAAAGTCGGTCAGACCGACCGCATAATCAAGTTTGTCACCGGCAGCGCGACGGCCACCGCCCATGGCGACCACGGCCAGGCCCAGTTCACGGGTGTCCATGGCAGTCACGAAACCGCTGTTGGCAGCATAGACGGGGCGCACGATGGCGGCCTTCGGCAGGTGGTGATCGTAGCGCTCCATGAAGTCGCCCGGGCCGCCGAGGCCAGTCACCATGCGACCGAAGATCTCGGCCGCCTTGCCGTTGTCCAGTACCGCCTGCAGCTTGCGGCGGGCCTCGCCGTCATCGCTGGCCAGGCCGGCGGAGATCAGCATCTCGGCACACAGTGCCATGGTGACGGCGTGGATGCGCGGGTTGCGATATTCACCAGTCAGGTAGCGCACCGCTTCGCGCACTTCCACCGCGTTGCCGGCGCTGGAGGCCAGCACCTGGTTCATGTCGGTCAAGAGCGCTGACGTGCGGCAGCCGGCACCGTTGGCCACCGCGACTATGCTCTTGGCCAGCTCTTCGGAAGCTTCAAACGTCGGCATGAAGGCACCGGAGCCCACTTTCACATCCATCACCAGCGCTTCCAGCCCGGAGGCGAGCTTCTTGGATAGGATGGAGCCGGTGATCATGGCGATGGATTCGACGGTGGCAGTGATGTCCCGTACCGCATAGATACGCTTGTCGGCCGGGGCAAGATCGCCGGTCTGGCCGATGATGGCGACACCGGCCTCTTTCACCACTTTCAGGAAACGATCATTGTCGACCGAGGTCTGGTAGCCAGGAATGGCATCCAGCTTGTCGAGGGTACCGCCGGTGTGGCCCAGGCCACGGCCGGAGATCATCGGCACGAAACCGCCGCAGGCGGCGACCATCGGGCCGAGCATCAGGGAGACGACGTCACCCACACCGCCGGTGGAGTGTTTGTCGACGATCGGGCCACCCAGATTGAGGTGATCCCAGGTCAGTACCATGCCAGAGTCGCGCATGGCGCAGGTCAGGGCAACCCGCTCATCCATGGTCATGTCTTTGAAGTAGACCGCCATCGCCAGCGCCGCAATCTGGCCCTCGCCGATGGTGTTGTTGGTAATGCCCTGAACGAAGAATTGAATCTCTTGGGTACTGAGCGCTTCACCGTTGCGCTTCTTGCGAATAATTTCTTGAGGCAAAAACATCTTTCATTCCCTCCGCCATTGCTGGCGTTACACAAGCCTGAATCCTTGCCCGCACACCGCATGGTGGGGGCGAAACAGGGCGGACCAGGTCCGCCCTCTCATCAACCTATTAGTAACCGCTGGTGTTGGCCGGCTTGTCGCCATGCCCCAGTGTGGCCAGCAGGCTGGCCAGCAGGCTGGATGCACCAAAGCGGAAGGTGCGGGCGGATACCCAGTCCTTGCCCAGGATCTCTTCGGCCATGGCCAGGTACTGACCCGCCACGGCGGCGTCTTTCACGCCACCGGCCGGCTTGAAGCCGACTTTCGGGTTCTTGGCCTTGATCACTTCCATCATGATGCGCGCCGCTTCCGGGGTCGCATTGACCGGCACCTTGCCGGTGGAGGTCTTGATGAAGTCGGCACCGGCGTCGATGGAGATTTCAGACGCGCGGCGGATCAGCGCTTCTTCTTTCAGCTCGCCGGTTTCGATGATCACTTTCAGCAGGGCTTGGCTACCACAGGCTTCCTTACAAGCTTTGACCAGATCGAAGCCGACCTGTTCATTGCCGGCCATGAAGGCGCGGTACGGGAACACCACGTCCACTTCATCGGCACCGTAGGCTACGGCGGCGCGGGTTTCGGCCACGGCGATCTCGATGTCGTCGTTGCCGTGCGGGAAGTTGGTCACGGTCGCAATGCGCACGTCGGCGGCGCCGATTTCACGCAGGGTCTTGCGAGCGATGGGGATGAAACGGGGATAGATGCAGACGGCGGCGGTCAGGCCGGCCGGCGACTTGGCCTTGCGGCACAGGTCGATCACCTTCTGATCGGTGTCGTCATCGTTCAGAGTGGTCAGGTCCATCAGGTTCAGGGCGCGCTGGGCGGCCAGTTTCAGATCAGTCATTCTGTTCTCCAAAGTCTCGATTTAGTCCGGATTCCAGGGCATGGGTCCGCCTGTCGCAACGCAACCGGCAAGACACGACTCCCAAAGAAACGGGAATGGAATTGCAGCGCAATTGCACGGGCAATGAGGCTGCAAATAAGGCAAGAGCCCTGTCACTTTCTTACAAAAGTGCGGACTTGGTTCCATGAAGACTTGAGAAAGGCAGACAAGGTCTGACCCGACTTCCCAATCAATTCCATTTGACCGCCAACACCCGATTTCATCGGGCATTAGTCAATGCCAGCACCCTGCTGGCAATGCCTATTTCAGCCGAGATACCCCTTGTTTGCAAGCCGGATTTGCCATTTTCAGAGGTACCTCACATCTGGCAAATCCGGTACTGAAAAGTGCGTTAAGAGAAGAAGCGAGTGAGTATCCAGGAGTATGCCAGCCCCCCCAGATAGACTCCGACGATCCCCATTACCCCGGACAATACGGGCGGGGCCGGGATCGGCAATTTGAGGAAAGAAAACAACAAGCCAACGATAAAGCCGGCCGCCATCGCCAGTAGCACTTCATTCATATAACCTCCGATTTGACTCATTTTATTATTAGTTTAGAAAGGAAAACGGTTGTCACCGCCCCAAACGCGAACGCCACAGCTTCTCGCTGTGGCGTTCGTCTTTACCCTGACAGTCAGGCGATATTACATGCCGGACAGCGCCAGGAAGAAGCCTGCGATGGTCGCAGACATCAGGTTGGACAGAGAGCCAGCCAGTACGGCTTTCAGACCAAATTTGGCAATGGTGCCACGACGGTTCGGTGCCATGGAGCCCAGACCGCCCAGCAGGATGGCGACGGAGGACAGGTTGGCGAAGCCGCACAGGGCGAAGGAGATGATGGCCTTGGTGTGGTCGGACATGGCCACGCCATTGATCAGCACTTCATCTTTCAGATACGGGGCAAAGTTCAGGTAGGCCACGAACTCGTTGACCACCAGTTTCTGACCGATGAAGGAACCGGCCACGATGGCTTCGCTCCAGGGCACCCCGATCAGGAAGGCCAGCGGGGAGAAGATCCAGCCCAGCAGCAGTTCCAGGGAGAGCTGCGGATAACCGAACCAGCCACCCACACCGGAGAAGATGCCGTTGATCATGGCGATCAGACCGATGAAGGCCAGCAGCATGGCACCGACGTTCAGGGCCAGTTGCAGACCGGCGGAAGCACCGGCGGCAGCGGCATCGATCACGTTGGCAGGCTTGTCTTCCAGCTCGCCATCGGCATTGTTCTCGTCGTAGCTCGGGGTCTCGGTTTCCGGCACCAGCAGCTTGGCGAACAGCAGACCACCCGGAGCGGCCATGAAGGAGGCGGCGATCAGGTATTCCATCTTGACGCCCATGGAGGCATAGCCAGCCAGTACGGAACCGGCAACGGAGGCCAGACCACCACACATGACGGCAAACAGCTCGGAGTCAGTCATCTTGGAGATGAAGGGACGCACCACCAGCGGGGCTTCAGTCTGACCCACGAAGATGTTGGCAGTGGCAGAGAGGGATTCGGTACGGGAAGTGCCCAGTACTTTTTGCAGGCCACCACCCAGCAGTTTGATGACCCACTGCATGATGCCCAGATAATAAAGAACGGCGATCAGCGAGGAGAAGAAGATGATGACCGGCAATACGCGGAAGGCGAAGATAAAGCCGCCGCCACCGAATACTTCGAACATCTTGTTGCTGACCAGACCACCGAACAGGAATTCGATACCGTTTTGGCCATAACCGATGACGCTGGAAACGGCATCGGATACACCCACCAGAATATCTCGGCCAACCGGGACGTACAGCACGAATGCACCCAGTCCAGCTTGAATTGCAAAGGCACCGACAACGGTGCGAATTTTTATTGCTTTGCGATTACTGGAGAACAGCACCGCGATAAGGACGAGCGTTGCCATCCCTACCAGACCCATTATCAAATTCATTATTAACACTTCCTCTTTAGTAGCACCTTCCAGCTTGTTAACAACTTGTATCTCAAAGCCATCAATCAAGGGTGCGCATTATACTAATTACGGTGCGACAAAGTAGAATGCTGGTCACATTTTATAAGCATGAAATGCGCTAGGGGTCGTCAAATTAGACCGCAAACGATTTTTACTTACCCCGTTTTTTATCATGCCGCTATCAATAGTTAATCAGCTGTTAATTTATGACTTGCCCAGTTGGAAAGCCTGCAAAGTGGATTCACGTAACACCGAAGCAACATGGGCCAGCGGTTGTTGCCGCAAATCGGCCAGCAGTTGCGCAATTTTTGGCAGGTTGGCGGGGGTGTTGGGCGCCCCCTGTTGACCCTGCAGCGGCATGTCGGGAGCGTCGGTTTCCAGCAGCAAGGATTCCAGCGGCATGTCGCGCACCGCCTCCCGGGTCTTGTTGGCCCGCTCGAAGCTGATGACCCCGCCGATACCGAGCCGAAATCCCAGTTGCCAGAACGTCTCTGCCTGCTGCAGAGAACCGCTGAAGGAGTGGATGACGCCCCCTCTGGCCGGACGCAGGCGCCTGAGGATCTTGGCAACCGTGTCGTTGGCGCGCACCGAATGGACGATCAAGGGCAGCTCATGCTCCATGGCCAGCGCGATCTGGACCTCGAACATCTCGAGTTGCCCCTCCTGCGGCACATGAGAGCGCAGATCCAGCCCGCACTCCCCCACCGCCACCAGCCCGCGTGGACGCTCGGCCAGCAGTCGCCGCAGCCGGGTCAATACCGCCGGAGTCTGCCCCCCCACATACCAGGGATGCACACCCAGGGCATAGGAAATACCGTCGTGCTCTGCCGCCAGCGCCATCACCCGGCCCCAGTTTTCCTCTCCCACGGCGGGGATGATATACTCGCTCACCCCCAGCTGGCGGCACTCGGCCAGCAGCGCCGCCCGATCGGGATCGAAGACCGGAAAATCGAGATGGCAATGGGTGTCGATCAGTTGCATGTCGCTCTCACCTGTTTGTCGTAATTAATGGGTCCATATCATGATGAAACGCACAAGCCACGGCTTTACCCTGATAGAACTGGTGCTGGTCATCATAGTGCTGGGGATCTTGGCCGTCACCGCCCTGCCCCGTTTCATCAATCTCAAGGATGACGCTCTCAAGAGTACGGTCGCCACCACCGCCACCAGTTTCGCCAGCGCGGTGCAGCTGGCCCATGCCGGCTGGGCGGTCAAGGTAAAGGGAGAGCCGCTAGCGCTCTACAACTTCAGCGGCATGGGAAAACAGGATCTCGATATCAACAGCCGCGGCTGGCCGGTGGGCACCAAGGAGGATCAGGGGGGCCAAGCGCCAGACACCCCCTTCCCTGGTGGTGAGAGCGACCAGATCTCCGTCAGCAGCCCGGACGACTGCGACAGTCTGTTCGATGGTCTGCTCAATACCGACCAGACGGTAGCTGACGAGCGAGATGCAGCCTCGACCAGCGACTATGTTTCGCGACTCATGACGGCCGATGACCAACTAGAAGGCAATCTGCGCCACGACAACTGCCGCTATACCCTGCGCGACTCCATCGGCCGCTTCCCGGCCTATCCGGATGGCCTCTCCTTCGACTACAACAGCGTCACTGGTGCCGTGACCCGCAATTTCCAGTGAGCGATTCCGACTCGCCCTGCTGCTCCGTCTGCGGCGCGTCATCCTGCTCGCTGCGCACCGGCACGCAGCAGCGCCGGTTCTCCGGCGTGAGTCCCCACTCCTCGCACCAGCCATCGTAGCGAGCCAGCCAGCGTAACAAGATGCCTTTCATGGTCTGTTCCTCGTCTCTGTCACACCCTTGCCGTTTCTATCTATCTGCTCCGAATCCGCTAATGTCACGACTCGATACCGGAATGACAGGTATAAAAAAACGACTCCATTTGGAGTCGTTTTTATCAGAGCCATCTGGCTAATTCAATTCACGCCTGGGTGGGCAGGCTCAGACGCCTGACACGAGGGAGCATGTCCACCGGCGATCAGGCCTTGGCCGGCAAACTCAAGCGAGCAACCGCTTCCACGTGCATGGAGTGCGGGAACATGTCGACCGGCTGCACCTCGTCCAGCACGAAGCCCTGCTTGACCAGCCAGGCGAGATCGCGGGCCAGGGTCTGCGGGTTGCAGGAGACATAGACCAACCGGCGCGGCGCCATGGCGACCAGGGTCTGCAGCACGGCCTTGTCACAGCCCTTGCGCGGCGGATCCATCACCACCACGTCGGCGCTCACCCCCTGCGCGTGCAGCTCGGGCATCAGCTGTTCGGCTTTACCCACGTGGAATTCGGTGTGCTCGATGCCGTTGAGGGCCGCGTTGCGACGGGCGTCGCTGATGGCGCTCTCCACCGACTCGATCCCCACCACCTTGGCAGCCTTGCCAGCCAGGAACAGGGAGATGGTGCCGATACCACAATAGATGTCGAACACCGTCTCGTTGCCGGTCAGTTCGGCATACTCGAGGGCGCTGGAGTAGAGCACATCGGTCTGGCTCGGGTTGTTCTGGAAGAAGGAGAGCGGCGAGATCTCGAACTCGAGCTCGTGGATCTTGTCGCGGATCACCCCTTCACCCAGCAGCACCCGGTTGGTGGCCCCCAGGATGCGGTTGGTGCGTTCCTCGTTGATGTTCTGCACCAGGGTGGTAACCGGCAGATCACTCAGGGCGGCCAGCAGCTCGGCTTCAAACGGCAGCTCCTCGCCCAGGGTCACCAGCACCACCATCAGCTCGCCGCTCTTGAAGCCCTTGCGGGTCATCAGGTTGCGCACGCAGCCGGTGTGGTTCACCTCGTCATAGGCGGCGATATTGTGCTCGCGCATCCAGTTGCGTACCCGGGCGTTCAGCTCCACGTGCAGCGAGTCCTGCACCGCACAATCGTCGGCGGTGATGAGATCGTGAGAGTGTTTGCGATAGAAACCGATCTCGGCACCGGCGTCGCAACCGCGCACCGCATATTGCGCCTTGTTGCGATAGGCAAACGGGCTGTCCATGCCAAGGATTGTCCTGACGGTGGTATCACCCAGCCCGGCCTGTTCCAGTGCACTCTCCACCAACTCCTGTTTGAGCTTGAGCTGGGCTGGGTAGGCCAGCGGGCGCACCTGACAGCCACCGCATTCGGTGTTGGGGCAGAAGTCGGCGACCCGATCGGCGGAGGGCTGGAGCAGCTCGGTCACCTTGCCGTGCAGATAGTTGGGCTTGACCTCGGTCAGCTCCACCAGCGCCTGCTCACCGGGCAGCAAACCTTCGACAAACAGGGGGCGGTCGAACAGGCGTCCTTTGCCATCTCCTTTGTCGGTCAGTTCCAGGATCTCGATCTGGTGTTGATGTCCCACTAACGGCATGAGCGGCTCCAAAAGTACATATAAAGAGGGGTGATGGAACCGGCCCGGCCAGCCCCATCAAGAAAAGGTGGCAGAGTTTAGCGGAGATCCGGCCAAATTGCAGGCATAAAACAGCAACAAGACCGAGGACATTGCCCCACCTGGCGTTATCTGCCGAAAAAGCCGGAGTCCCCCGGCGCAATTTTGGGGTCGTCCTTATAAGAGGGCATGGTGACCACGGACTGGCTATCACCCCAACGGCCCAGCCATCAAACCGGCCCCCAACCCTGACAGCCCCACATAAAAAAGCCGCCGGCATGGCCGGCGGCAATATTGCTGACTAACAGATGGCGGATTACAGGCTGTAGGCCTTCTCGCCGTGGGTGGTGACATCCAGCCCCTCCCGCTCCGCGTCTTCTTTCACTCTCAGGCCAATCAGCAGATCCACCAGCTTGTAGGCCACCACCGAGATGATGCCGGACCAGAGGATGGTCACCCCGACCCCGATGGCCTGAATTTTGACCTGCGCCAGGATGGAGTAGCCCTCCGCCACCTGGTTGGTGACATAGTCCCACACCCCGGTACCGCCCAGATCCGGGCTGGCGAAGACGCCGGTCAGCAGCGCCCCCAGGATGCCGCACACCCCGTGCACGCCGAACACGTCCAGACTGTCATCGGCGCCCAGCAGCCGCTTGAGACCGTGGACCCCCCACAGCCCTGCAACACCGCTGATGAGGCCCATCACCAGACCGCCGCCCACTCCGACGAAGCCGGCCGCCGGAGTGATCACCACCAGCCCGGAGACGGCGCCGGAAGCCGCCCCCAGCAGGGAGGGACGACCCTTCATCACCCACTCGGCCAGGGTCCAGGAGAGGGCTGCCGCCGCCGGAGCCACCCAGGTATTGATGAAGGCCAGTGCCGCCGTGCCGTTGGCTTCCAGCGCGGAGCCGGCGTTGAAACCGAACCAGCCGAACCAGAGCAGGGAAGCCCCGATCATGGTCATGGTGAGGCTGTGCGGAGTCATGGGATCACGGCCATAGCCCAGGCGTTTGCCCACCAGATAGGCACCGACCAGACCGGCCACCGCCGCGTTGATGTGCACCACTGTGCCGCCCGCAAAGTCCAGCGCACCGTGCTGGAACAGATAACCGGCGGTCGCGGTGGCCGCTGCCGCGGCATCAGCCGTGGTATAGGCATCCGGACCCGCCCAGTACCACACCATGTGGGCCAGCGGGATATAGGCGAAGGTGAACCAGATCACCGAGAACAGCAGCACGGCGGCAAACTTGATGCGCTCGGCGAAGGCCCCCACGATCAGACCGCAGGTGATGGCGGCAAAGGCGCCCTGGAACACCACATAGATGAACTCGCTGATCCCGACCCCCTTGCTGAAGGTGGCAGCGATGGAATCAGGGGTGACTCCCTTGAGCAGCGCCTTGCTGAAGGAGCCATAAACGCTGTTGCCCTCGGTAAAGGCCAGTGAATAGCCGTAGAGGATCCACAGCACGCAGATCAGCGAGAACAGAGTGAACACCTGCATCAACACGCTCAGCATGTTCTTGCTGCGCACCAGGCCGCCATAAAACAGGGCCAGGCCCGGAATGGACATCAGGATCACCAGGGCTGCCGACAGCAGCATCCAGGTATTGTCCCCCTTGTTGATGGTCACTACTGCCGGGGCCGCAGCCTGCACGACCTCGGCCGAGGCGGCCACCACCTCTTCAGCCCAACTGGGGGCGGCCAGCAAGGCGGCAAGCGCCAACAGGCCAGTCATCACGAGTCTCTTGAGCATACAGCCATCTCCTTCCCTGTCGTCCCGGCTCCCGGCCGGGTCCATTTCCTAATATGAACATCGAAACCGACGATTCACGTACATCCACATTCGCTACACACTGGTGACCGCCCCGCCCATCATTCCTCGGATGAGCGGCATCATGGCGACATAAGTGCTTCAAAGCACAAAGCAGGCCAACTTAATAAATAGTTTTAAATCATTAAGTTATGCTTACCACAGCGAAGTGACGCACCAGATTGGCGCACGGGACGCGCTAACTTGAGCATGTGCGCACTTCCGCTGTGCACACACATACTGCCGCACCGAAATAGCGCAGAAGGACGCCATGCGGACATAGACGAGTAGCCAGCCTGTCGATATCAGCCAGAAAACGGAAGAGCGATGAGAAAGGGGAAAAGTGGAAAAACAAAAGGCCATCATTGCTGATGGCCTTTTGTCTTGGAATTTGATGGTGCCGGGGTCTCTATCGAACCAAGAGTTCAACAGATTGATTTTATAGGAAATATCTATTTATCACTCTGCTTTGGGCCCCCAAAAAGGCCCCCATGATGAGCACCTTGGGGCAGACACGTTATGGATCACCCGCTGGCACCACATTCCCCTTTATCGTGACTTTATCTGCTGCTCGGTGGCGATGCGTTCCCCCAGCTAACATCTGGAGAGAATTTACTGTTCGGCTGCGCCCTCGACCTGCGCCCATAAGCCTTTGTGAGCAGGTCTGCAGCTTTCACTATGCCATGCGCCAATAACTGATACTCCACACTTCATCGACTGGCGTGATTACCATCAAGTGGGAATGGCGTGACTCATCCCGCAGATTCACCACTCCACTTCGTGCTCGCTAAGTTGATCAACTTAGCGAGCACGAAGCTCCAGGTATACGGGCGCTTCATCTCAGTACAGCGCCCACTCATGAGTTCCAGTTATTCAAAGTTGGCACTGGCCATGGTTCTTCCTTAATCTAGTTATCATTCATCCGCTTTGGGTGGCGTGGCTGCCGGAATGACCAACAACAGTTCTGAGTCATCCACCATGCTGTACACAGGGCGGTTGCCGGACAAACGTTCGCTCTGATCCAGAATGATCTGAACTCCTTCACCACGCTTATCCATCATTGCGCTCCGGCCGGTTATAGCGCTGTCTGTTTCGGGCAGTTGGCATTTGGCTAACAAGCTGGTGATGGCTTCATTGCGTGCAGCTTGGCGGTATGGAAGGCTCTCAACAGTCATTGTATTTGGAATGGCCCCAGGTGAGTATAATTCTAACCGATCTGCGAACATACGTAGGCGGATTTTTGCTCCATGAATGGAGTAGTCGCGGTGGGCAACAGCATTTACCAACGCCTCAAATACGGCCGTCATGTCGTATGACGGCAAGTCATGCCGCCCTTCATCTTTCATGGCATATACTTGCATGTTCTTTCGAACGAAGTGACATGCATCCAGCACCTGGGCATCGAGGGGACCGGTGATGTCCTGAGCGTCGAGCTGATAGGCCACATCACCTTGTGGCAGTACTGTAATCCCCCGATAAGCTACCGCCTGAATAAAAGCATTAGGCAACCAGCGGCGTGGGTCTTGGCTTGCAAGCAATACTCCCGCAATTGTTGGGCGAATCGAGCCATCGGCATCTGGGCGAGCCATCGCGAGCTTGTCCAGTAACACCTCACGTGAGTCTTGAACTCTTGGGCTGGCAAAACGTTGCCACAGCGCTTCTGATAGATCGTCGAAAGTTGCTCCAGGTACCGGCTGCTCGTCAAAGCGAATGATGCGCGCTTGGCTGCGTTGCTGAAATAATCTAGCCAGATAATCAGGCATCATCTCGCGTTTTGCACTGCCCACACGATGTAGATAACCTCCTGGGCTCCTGTGCACGAACAGGCTGCTACTCACATCGACTTTCAATACCGGCAACTGCTCGCCAGTAGTGCTCGGCAGGGTCAGGCGTTCGATCACCGGTGCAAGTGGAGGGTTAATGCTGTCTAGGCAAAGTTGTCGGACGAAATCTTCCACCAAATCTAAGCGATCCAGAGGGATGCCCAAGACCTCCCGTGTGTCATCCACACCCAAAATGCATACACCGCCACGGCTGTTAGCTAAGGCGGACAGTTCATCAGCCAGAGAATCCTTGTGCGGTGCCGATACTCGATGACCGGCAAAACGCACTTCTTTCAACTCCAAGAAAGAGTCTTCACCCAGACGAATTTTCTCGATCAAGTCTGCGATGTTATCGAACATGTCAAGCCTCTCTTCCCAAGCGCTGGTAGCGCCGCTCAAATGCCTCTTCACCACCTTCCATCACCTGACATACCTCTCGGCGCATGGTTTGATCCTGTAGCGAACCTGTCTGCTTCACATGGCACTGGTGATTGAAGTCCAACACGTGAATCAGCTCGGCATCGCCATTTACGACAATATTCGGATTGTGGGTGACGATGACAAGTTGACGACGAAGCTTGTTCGAGCGAATCTGCTGAACCACCAGGCCGTAGATCAGGTGGTTGTCCAAGTCGTCTTCGGGTTGGTCAAGCACCAGTGGTTCATTACCATGCGCTAGGAGGAAAGCCAGCATGGCCGCCGCACGTTGTCCTGCCGAAGCCTGGCCAATTGACTGGAAGCCCCTGCCATCCCCCTTGCGGCTGTATTCGACCTGCAGGCCATCCTCCGGAAACCAACACAGAATGTGATCAGTATATTCGGGCCTCTTGTCGCTCTCAGCCTTCAAGAATTTGTTAAACCAGGCACCGAACTCACCGTCGCCTCGGCAAGCTTTGACTAAGCGCCGCTTCTGGGCCTGAAGGGTTGCTTCGAAAAGGGGCGTGTCCCATTCTCCTGGTTTTTCTCCTAGCTCGACCGACAACATCAAATCTGCTAACAAGCCTTTGGATTGTGAATCGCCCTGCGCTTCGAGATACAAATCATCAGCATACCTGCCCTCCGCCACCCCCAAGAGCTCCCGCAATGACCGCTCGATGCCCTGCACATCCCGGCTGTAGGGAATCAACTCGATACGCACAAAGGGGTTATCATGGAGCGTTGCTTGCAGAAACGCAGTGCGCTGAGCACTGACTGCTCGCCGAGCAGACTGCACTTGCTCCAGTTGAAGCAATGCTTTATCTCGCAGTGCAGTATTCTGCTTCTGCAAGGCGTCCAAACGCTTCAACTCTGTTTCAAGCCGCTGCTTTTCCTGCACCAGCCGTCCGTATTCACTTGGATCGCTAACCCCCTGCTGCTGCAAGTCGGCCTTTAACTGATCGTAAGCGGCCTTAGCCTCGCCGATTCGAGCAAACCAGTGAGATGCCACAAGTTCACCTCTAATGGCATGCCCACGCTCTTGCAGCGCAGTGGCAGCACTTCCTACTTCCTCCCTGGCCTTGTCGATAGCCGCTTTAAGCGACTGAACAAGCTGCAGTGCCACACTGTCTTCACCGGCATCAAACAGCCCGTCGGGTAGGTCTTCAGCCAGCAAATCCGCCGCAACGCCTTGCAATCTAGTCGCCAATTCAACTGTGGTTTCAAACTGGCGTTCCAGCTCTCGGCTTTGCCGGCTGGTACGTTGGTAGTTTTTCAGCACCAACGCATGATCAGCACCTTCGAAACGGGCCAGTTTGCGTTGTATGTCCTGCAAGGACAAAGTCAGTGGTTCACGCCCGAGCAGTTTGCCCTCCAGCTCGCGCATCTGTGACCGCGATGCAAGGAAAGCCCGCTTAGCTTCTTCGAAAACCTCTTGCTGCTCCCGCGTACCTGCGGCATCGTCGATCACCTTCAGTAAGGCCTGCTGACTATCACCTGCCAAGGCGGCGATCTGCCCCTGGCTAAACAGCCGCACGGGAAAGCGTTGCTCGGTAATCGCCTGGCTGTCTGAGAGTTTGAAATCTAAGATGGCGGGATCCCATTCCTCCACCACATGTCCCTGGCCATTCTGCTGCCAAAGCAAACGATACACCGCGCCGTCGCGGTGAACTCTGATGCGTATTGCCGAATCTGGGAGCAGGCCGCCATCATCAGTCCTGGACTTGGCAATCTTATTGAACCTATTAAAGGTCTGCCCAGCTTCCGATGTGGGCGATAGCTCTTTTTCCCGTCGATACGCTAGGCGCAGGGCATGCACAATTGTCGATTTACCGGTACCGCGACCGCCAATCAACGCGTTAAAGTAAGGATTAAGCGGCAAGCAAGCAACTGCCTTGCCGCGCCCCATGTAACGCGCATTTTGGATTTCAATGGATTCGATGAAATGTTCAGGCGTGTTAAAAGGCGCAAAACCGGGACTTTCGTCACTACGCCGGACAGAAACTTCCTGTCCATCCAGCAACGCTAGGCGTAGGCCTTCCAAGCTGGGCTTGGCCATCTTGATCCAAGTGTAACGGGAGCCAGGAACAGCCCCCCCCTGAAAACTGTGGCAATCACTGCCGACCACGCTAGCAAAGCTGAGTTTCAACTCATCCAAAATCATAGGTTTCGTACTATTTGAGGAAACCCACTCCAAGGCCAAGATACCGGGCACCTGCAAGACCTGCTTAACTGTGGTTGGGTCCCGAAGGCATTTGCGCGTGCCCTGCTCGACCTGCAACAACCCCTTCTCGCTATCGACATGGGCCGCAATGGCAATACCGCCCTCAGCTAGGACTCGCTCAACAACCTTGGCTGCACCTTCACGAGTGACCCCATCGCTATCGCCGCGTGTATCGGCATAATCCACCTTGGCCAGCAGATTGCTGATGCTTTGACTGGTGGCGGCAGAGTCAAAAATGGCCAGCAGATGGAAGCCCCCCTGCACCGAAATCTCCACCCCGGGAAACAGGTATAGCTCACGAAACCCCTCTGGAGGATTACCAGAATCGGCTTGAAGCTTCATGTCAGCATAGGCAGCTTTGAGTAAGTCGACCCACTCTCCGCTGTTGTGGTCGGTTATCGCTACACAGTCGATTTCGGCGGCCATGTACTTGAGCAGCCACTTCTGAGGCGTCAGCTCATCGGGCGTATTTATGGCGGCTTGCCAAGCAGCAGTATCCTTGGATGCCGGGGTGTGCGTATGGAAGTCAAACTTCCACCAGCGTGCGCCGAGATACGGCCAACTCTGACTCATACACTTCTCCTGTTTAGCGCTATCATTCTTCCAATCAACTGCTCCGCATCAGAGCCTGTGCCCATCCGCGAACGGGCTTTCATCAAGCACTCTCACACCAACGGGAAGTTCTTCTCGCCCAGCTGCAGGAAATCTACGAAACCGCTCTTGATGGATTCTAAGTTCTCACCTAGGTCGTTGATCTGGTCCTGACGTCAGCATCGAAGAATCGCCGGCCAGTGAACACCTGAAGCTTGTTGCTCTGGATTCGCACGTTGCTTCTTTCGCCATCTCAGGCATCTATCTTTTCTGACTCGCTCGGACGATCCAGTTTCAAATCATGCACACGGGCATACTCCAAGACCAGGATTTCGATCATTGATGCGACAGAGCGGCGTTCTCGTTCAGCGGCCAAGCGCAATAGTTGCTTAATCTCGGCGGTGGTTCGGATGGAAAGAGTTTCGTCTTTCAGACGTGACATGGATGCGCCTCGGTGAAGATGTCACGCAAATGTACTGCATTTTGCGTTGCCCGGCCATCCATGTGCAAGGCGTCTGTATATGTCGGTCATTTCCAAACAAGACAATGAATGTTTCTTTGACCGGCCATGAGCTTGTGTCAATGAGATGCTTTACTGCGCACGTCGGTGTCATTCTTAGGTACTCGGAGGCTGAGTCAGCTAAACACCATAGGTCGAAATCACTTAACCTTTCCTTCATGAGGCGTAGTAGTAACGTCTCCAGATAGCACTGAGCCGGCCAGAACTGCCAACATCGAAAGATGTTGTAGGCCGAGTTTCTGATTCGAACCCAGAATGCAGCTCTGCCGCCCATCGAGTAACGATAAGTACGGTTACAGCTAACCAAACCAGAGAGGTAAAATGAAGAACTACTTTTGCCAGCACCATTACCTCTCATCCCATTGTAGTGTTATCACTTATACTCATTAGATAGTGGCATATACCTCTTATATACATGCTGACACCACACCAGATGGCCATTCCTTACTTTCCCCTTCTGACACCATACTGAACTTGCAAGGTTTCTATTGGCAATGAATCAAGGTAAGCTAATGCTGCACAATAGACTTCAAGCGTTCCCCTTCGCTTATCCCCGCTTATGGGTGGGTTTGATTGCCACATGAACTTGTATACATAACTTACCTGCCTGATAGCATCTCGTATGGGATCTTCTTTCACGGGTCTAGGTGTCTTACCATTCCATACATCAATACTATGCCGGCGCTTAAGCTTTACCTTCAACGACTTCATCTTGTCCTCATCTGCTTCAACAAGAAGATGAAAGTGTGGCAGCCATACTTGCTCTCCTTCATTAAAGTCTACTTCCAATGCTCCATATACTGGACTTGTGATTCCTACTTTCTTGAGATCCCGATAGAGTTGTTCTTTCAACTTCTGCGGTTTTAGCGTATGCAACTCACTCTTCGCCAATACATCACGATAAAGGATCACAGTGACAAATCGATAGTTATTGCCAACAACCTTAGGTAATACTGACTCGATGACTTTCATTCTCTTAGTTCTAGTACACTGCTTGCATGCCAGAGAGTTACAATCATGATCGTCCTCTTCTAAGCAAGACCATAACTTCAAAGCTATTTGTTGATGCTCTTCATTACCAGTTTTAAGAAGAAGTGCACTCCGTTTCTCAGTCTCAATGATTGCATCATCAGGCGATTCTATGAGATTACAAAGAGCTCTGCGGATAGATAGTCTATTCATATCTAGCCTCAGCTTCATAGCTAACTGTTGATGCCCAATGATCTATACCTGAGCTTCGCCATCCAACGGCTCTTCTTCCAGTCAACTTGATCGGCTTCGGGAGCAGTTCATGTTTCATTAGTCGATATATGGTTGTTTTGGATAACGCACATCCTTCTACATCATTGTTGATTAGATAGTTCTTCATTGCCATGAACTGTCTCCTTTTCTAATGCCATGGCTTCTTTACAGTTTAAACTTATAGCCCTGCTTTCAGCACTCCAGTTAGAATGAGCTCTTGTCGCCGGTCTGATTGAACACTCAAAGACCATTTTCGCTAACACTTTCAGGTTTACTCTTCTCACCGCGATGTGAAGAACCATAACTAGCCTGACAACTATTTAGTCATAGGTTGCCCCTATCCCTATGCTGCTTGCTCATTATTACGAGTATTCATCCAGTTGCGCACATCCTCCGCCCACCATGCGGTCACTCGCTCACCTAACTTCACTGGCTTAGGGATCTTGCCAGCAGCAGACCAACGCCACAGGGTAACAACGGAGATCCCCAGCAGAGGAGCTAAGGCTTTGGCTCGGATATAACCTCCAATAGGTAACACATGCTGGTTAGTTGCTTGGGCTTCGTTTATCGGCATATCTTGAATACTCCCATATGGTTTTAACGTGTTGAGAGTATTCAACCATAAGTTGAGGTCGTATAGATGATAGGTTAGCCATACCTTACATCAGGTAGGCATTAATAGGCTTACCTTACATCAGGTAAGCATCAATCAACCTAGCTAACATCAGGCAAGCATTAATAGGCTTACCTTACATCAGGCAAGCATCAATCAATCTACCTAACAGCATGTAAACGTTATCCAACTTACATTGCATTGTAACAATCACTTACTTTTGTACGGACGACCATAATTCATGGCAGAACCTAATATCCGCTCTATCTGCTGGTCGGCCAATATGGCTTTACCATCATTTGTTTCACTGAAAAGTGTATGCTCATGATCTAATATTGTGGTCGCCCAGTCTTTCGCTGTATCACCGCACTCGTCAGGCCATGTTTTCTTTGCATAGATTGCAGCTGCTAAAATAATCTCACGATTTATTGCATGGCGTTCTGCAACACCATTAGGTTTACTTTCTTTAGGGGGTCTGGCTTGTGCCTCTTGCTCACTAGGTGACTTATTCATCCTTAGTAATAACTTACTGTTACCAGTATCGGAAAAACATTCATCTAGCCGCATTAGATCGATGCTTTTAAGGTAACAGTCATGGACTGTTGGGCGGTACCCCCATTCTTTCAAGACAGCAGATGCAAAATCACCATCACTGGTTACAGCAGAAACTCGTATATAAATGTCTTCTATATCCGGCAGCATGTCATTATAAATGTCAGCCACAACATAAGATGGCAACTGCCAAAGCCCATAAAGCTCAGCTTTAAACTCACATTCAGATTGAAAGTCAACAATATCCCCATTGTCATCCCACTCTATTTCGCCAAAACTAAAAGGATGCATGGATGTATTAAGGTCAAATATGAAATCCCCTTTCTCGTATAACTCTCTATGCTGAGGAAAAGCATTTGTGATTTTTGGAAAAGAAACCAATGCTGTAGGACTGTCTTTTAAAAAAAGATATATTGCCACTCGCTCAGTAACCCCGAAGTGGATGAGATCTGAAACTTCGCAACCTAGCAATTCTGCGGCCCGATCTAACCTGCAGTATTCTAGTTGGTTCAGAATGTTCCGCTTGTTCTGAGTGGTTGGATTGTTATGTCTGGTCATCGTGCCACCTTTCAACGTTGTTAGCCCACTTGTGTAAGATTCACCGGGCGCACGTTGCAGCCCTGTTGGGATTCGTAGAAATCGGCCAGCCACTGCAACAGCTTGCGGCGATCGTCCAGGTATTCGGCCCTGTGGTAGGCGGCCCTAACCTTATTTCGCTCGGCGTGGGCGAGCTGACGCTCTATCACATCAGGATCAAAGCCTTCCTCATTTAAGGTAGTGGAGGCCAGCGCTCGGAAACCGTGTGGTGTTGCAATCCCCTTGTAACCCATTCGCCCCATGGCATAGCTCAAGGTGTTCTCGCTTATGGGATCGGTCAGCTTGCGCTCACTCGGGAACAACAGATCGCAATGTCCGGTTATCTGATGAAGTTCATCAAGCACGGCCAGCGCCTGTCGGGAGAGAGGGACAATATGCTCTGATCGCATCTTCATCCGCTCTGCGGGGATCCGCCACTCTGCTCGTGCCATATTGAACTCATCCCAACGGGCAAAGCGAACCTCGCCTGGGCGGGTCATGGTCAGCATCAGCAGGTGGAAGGCAAGGCGGGTCGCTGGGTTCAGGGGCTCAGCCGCCAGCCGGCGGTAAAACTCAGGCAGTTCGGCCCGGGGCAATGCCGGGCGGTGTTCCTTCTTGGCAGCCTTGAGCGCCCCTTTCAGGTCTTGAGCAGGGTTGTATCTGGCTCGGCCAGTCTGAATGGCGTAACGCATGATTGCGCTGATCCGTTGCAGCACTCGCCCAGCCGTTTCAGTTGCCCCTCGTTTCTCAACTTTACGCAAGGCGTCCAACATCATGGGGGCCGTCAGTTCGGCGACAGGTACCAACCCCAAATCAGGGAAGGCATCAACTTCCAAGGACTCGATCACCCGGCTGGCATGGCCAGAGCTCCAGAGGGCGAGTTGGCTTTGGTGCCACTCCCGCGCCAGCGCCTCAAAGCTGTTTTCGCTGGCAAGCCGGATGGCAGCCTTGTTCTGTTTGCGAACAAGGCTAGGATCGACCCCTTCGGCGATCATGCGGCGGGCCTCATCCCGCTGGGCCCTTGCTTCTTTCAAAGAGATTTCTGGGTAAACGCCGATGGAGAGCTTCTTCTCTTTACCTGCAAACCGATACTTGAGCCGCCAATACTTCCCTGACTTGTTGATCAGCAAGAACAGGCCCTTCTCGTCGGCCAATTTGTCTCCGCTTGGTTTGCCGCTCCACTTGGCCTGCTTGGCCGCTATTTCGGTTAAAGGCATTGGGAGCCTCCATATCCAATGTTGGGGACCTGAGTCGCTGTGGTGGGGGCCTCAGCTAGCTGGCTGAAAGCCTTGCAGGACAACGGTTGGCCACAGTTGGGGGCCTAATTTCTGAGGGGAATAACTTGGGCCCCCATAAAGGCCCCCGCTTTCTGGGGTATGTTATGAGGCTATATGATACGATAAGGAATAACAAAAAACCCGCAAAGCCTTACGCTGTGCGGGTTTCTGATATGCCGTGATACGACATGAAACTGTAATATGGTGCCCGGGGTCGGACTCGAACCGACACGTTTTGCAACGGCGGATTTTGAATCCGCTGCGTCTACCGATTTCGCCACCCGGGCAACTGCGAGGGATTATACGAATGGCGCTTGGGCATGCAAGGTGTTTTTCTTGCTCTCACAGTTGTTTGCTCATTTATTCAACGCCTTGCCGAGGCTGGGTCAGTTACATAGAATGCCCGCATCATATTAATGGAATAAAAACGATGGCCAAGCGTAAATCCGTCCAACCGACACCGACCCCTCCCGCGACTGCGCGCTACCCCTCCGCCGGCCTGCTGCGCCGGCTCGGCGCCCTGCTCTATGACTATCTGGTGGTCATCTCATTGCTGATCATCGCCGGCTTCATCGGGATGGGGGTGGCACACTTGCTGCTGGCAACCGGCATGGCGACCGTGCCCGAAGGCAAGGACGCCGCCTGGCTGCTGACCAGCCCCATCTACAGCGCCTGGCTCGCCTTCATCATCTGTGGTTTCTACACCTGGTTCTGGACCCGCGCCGGTCAGACCATCGGCATGCGGGCCTGGCGTCTGCGCATCCAGAATGCCGACGGCAGCAACATTCGCATCACCCAGGCCCTGATCCGGCTGGCCACGGCGGCCTTCGGCCTCGGCAACCTGCTCTGCCTGTTCAACCACAAGTCACCCCGCGCGTTTCAGGACATCTGGTCCGAATGCGAAGTGGTGGTGCTCGGCAAACAGGAGAACCTGGAACAGCTCAATCGCTGATCCCAAGGCAGCAACGAAAAAGGGCACCCCGAGGGTGCCCTTTTTGCTGGCCGACACGCTTATTGCTTGCGACTCAGGATATAGAAGGAGATACCGCCAAACAGCAGTGCAGCAGGAGCGATGGCCGCCTTTTGTCAGCAGCGCCACCGCCCTCACCGCCCTTCAGGCCGCTACTGCTTGCGGCTCAGGATATAGAAGGAGATACCGCCGAACAGCAGGCTCGGCGCGATGGCCGCCAGGATCGGCGGTACCGCATACACCAGGCTGATGGGGCCGAACACCCGATCGCTGACGTAGACGGCGAAGCCGGTCATGATCCCCATCAGCATCCGCGCCCCCATGCTGACCGAGCGCAGCGGGCCGAAGATGAAGGAGGAGGCCAGCAGGATCATGGCCACCACCGAGAGCGGTGACAGCAGCTTGCGCCACATCTCCAGCTTGTAGCGCCCGGCATCCTGCTTGTTGGCATCCAGATAGCCGATGTAATCCAGCAGTCCCGCCACCGGCAGGTTTTCAGGATCGATGCTCACCACACCCAGCTGTTTGGGCGTGAGCTCTGAGCTCCACTCCATCTGGGGCTGAGTCTCGCTCATGATCTGCCTGGGGTCATCGAAGCGGGTCACCTGTACCTGCTTGAGCAGCCAGTGATGCTGCTCGAACACCCCTTCCTGCGCCTGCAGGATATCGATCAGCTTGCGCTCCGGAGTGAAACGGTAAAGGGTGATGCCGGTCAGCGCGCCATCGTTGCGCACCCCGTTGATATTGACGAAGTTGTTGCCATCGCGGGCCCACACCCCGTAAGCCGACACGGTCAGCCGCCCCTCAGACAGGGCGCCCGCCTTGATGTCGTCCGCCATCCGCTTGGCGATGGGGGCCACGTACTCCCCCATCAGCCCCACCAGGATCATCAGCGGGATGGCGGTCTTGAGCGCCGCCATCACTATGCTGATCTTGGAGCGGCCCGCCGCCTGCATCACCACCAGCTCGGAGCTGGTCGCCAGCTGGCCCAGACCGATGAGGCCGCCCAGCAGGGCCGCCAGCGGGAAGAAAAGCACCGCCTCTTTCGGCATGGAGAGCAGCACATAGTAGAGGGCGCTGAGCATGTCGTAGTTGCCTTCCCCCACCGACTTCAGCTGCTCCACGTACTTGATGAGCGCCGCTAGCCCGACCAGGGTCAGTTCGCACAGCAGGACCGACATGAAAATAACCCGGCCGATATACCTATCGAGAATGCCAAACATCAGCAGAGACCCCCCTGTTGCAGCATCATGCTGATTTTTTCCTCAAATACAGACGTATGGAACGGGGGCGACATCAAAATGACCCGGTCGCCATGTCTATCGAGAATGCCAAACATCAGTAGAGACTCCCAGATGGCAACATCATGCCGATTTTCTCTTGAAATAGAGGGTCTTGACCCCGTTCCACCAGCTGGTGCCCTGCAGGTTGAGCGGCAACCCGATCAGCAGCAGATAGACCAGCGGCACCAGGAACATGCCGGGCCAGTGCGGCAGCCGGCCGCTGTCGATGGCAGAGCGGGCGGCACTGAGCAGCAGGAAGTAGGAGAGGTAGAGCAGGATAGCCGGCAACAGCTTGGCATAGCGGCCCTGACGGGGGTTGACCCGCGCCAGTGGCACCACCAGGAAGGTCAGCACCAGAATGGAGAGCGGCAGTGACAGGCGCCACTGCAGCTCGGCCATCAGCTGGTTGTCCTGCGTACCCAGCAGCTCCATGGTCGGCTTGGCCGCCGCCTTGCGGTTGGAGCGCTCCATCTCCTGCTGGCGGATCACCAGGCTGTACTCGTCGAATTCGGAGATCTGGAACTGGCGGGTATTGAAGTGCCCCTCGTAGCGGGAGCCATCCTTCAGGGTCAGCCACTGCAGACCGTTGCTGTCGACCGTGACCACCCCTTCGGTCGCCACCACCACCGACGGCGGCTTGCCGTCCTGGGAGCGCTGCAACACGAAGATTTTCTGCAGTTTGGAGCCCTTGTCGTTGAGATCCTGGATGTAAGCCACCAGCCGGCCCTTGTCGAGCTCCATGAAGCGGCCAGCCTGCAGGAAGGAGATCCCCGGATCGGCCTTGAACTCGTCGATCACCTGGTACTCGCGCTCCTTGGCCTGCGGTGCCACCCAACCGGTGTTGAAGGCGGCGACGGCCGCCGTCAGCAAGGCCAGCACCATGGCGCTGCGCATCACGAAACGGTGGCTGAAGCCCACCGCATGCATCACCGTCATCTCGCTTTCGGCGTAGAGGCGCCCGTGAGCGAACAAGATGGCCAAAAACAGGCTGATGGGCAGCATCAACAGGGCCATGTTGGGCAGGTTGAGCAGCAGCAGGGTGGAAACCAGGCGCGTCGGCACCTCACCATCGGCGGCATCGCCGATGATCTGGATGAATTGCTGGCTGACGAAGATGAGCAGCAGCACGAATAATACCGCCAGCTGGGTTTTCAGGGTTTCCCTGAACAAATATCGGAAAACGATCACAGTCATTCCCAAGTAAACTTGTGTTTTTAGTCGAATGCCTGAAAAATAGGGCCGTATATTGGATTTTTACCAGTTTGAACTGCGGAGCCAGTGCCTGTTCGCTCCGCCTCTGATACCCCAACAAGCACCGCATTATTCAATAAAAGGTGCCTTTTGTCTTTAGGATGTAGGAGATTCCATGGAGTTCAGTGTAAAGAGTGGCAGTCCTGAGAAGCAACGCAGTGCCTGCGTCGTGGTCGGCGTATTCGAGCCGCGTCGCCTCTCTCCGGTTGCCGAACAACTGGACAAGATCAGCGATGGCTACATCAGTTCGCTGCTGCGCCGTGGCGACCTGGAAGGGAAACCAGGCCAGATGCTGTTGCTGCATCAAGTACCGGGCGTGCTCAGCGAGCGCGTGCTGCTGGTCGGTTGCGGCAAGGAGCGGGAACTCGACGAACGCCAGTACAAGCAGATCATCAACAAGACCATCACCACCCTCAACGAAACCGGCTCCATGGAAGCGGTCTGCTTCCTGACCGAGCTGCACGTCAAGGGACGGGATACCTATTGGAAGGTGCGCCAGGCGGTAGAAACCACCAAGGCGGGCCTCTACAGTTTCGACCAGTTCAAGACCAACAAGGCCGAGCCGCGCCGTCCGCTGCGCAAGCTGGTATTCAACGTGCCGACGCGTCGGGAACTGACCATTGGTGAAAAAGCCATCGCCCACGGCCTGGCCGTGGCGAAAGGGGTGCGCGTCTGTCGCGACGTGGCCAACATGCCGCCCAATGTCTGCAATCCGGCCTATCTCGCCTCCCAGGCCCGTCGTCTGGCCGATGCCTTCGACAACATCACCACCAAGGTGATCGGCGAGCAGGAGATGGCCGAGCTCGGCATGAACTCCTATCTGGCGGTGGCGCGCGGCTCCGACAACGAAGCCATGATGGCCATCATCGAGTACAAGGGTCATCCGGATGCCAAGCCCATCGTGCTGGTCGGCAAGGGACTGACCTTCGACTCCGGCGGCATCTCCATCAAGCCGGCCGAGGGCATGGACGAGATGAAGTACGACATGGGTGGCGCCGCCTCCGTGCTCGGTACCATGCACGCCCTGGCCCAGCTGCAGCTGCCCATCAACGTCATCGGCGTGCTGGCGGGCTGCGAGAACATGCCGGGTGGCAACGCCTATCGCCCGGGCGACATCCTCACCTCCATGTCCGGCCAGACCATCGAAGTGCTGAACACCGATGCGGAAGGCCGCCTGGTGCTGTGCGATGCGCTGACCTACGTGGATCGCTTTGATCCGGAAACCGTGATCGACGTGGCCACCTTGACCGGTGCCTGCATCATCGCCCTGGGTCACCACACCACGGGTCTCTTGGCCAACCACAACCCGCTGGCCCACGAGCTGCTCAACGCCTCCGAGCAGGCGGGTGATCGCGCCTGGCGTCTGCCGCTGTTCGACGAGTATCAGGAACAGCTGGAAAGTCCGTTTGCCGACATGGCCAACATCGGCGGCCGCCCGGCCGGTACCATCACCGCCGCCGCCTTCCTGTCACGCTTCACCAAGAAGTACAACTGGGCCCACCTGGATATCGCCGGGACCGCCTGGAAGAGTGGCAAGGAGAAAGGCTCCACCGGGCGTCCGGTGCCCCTGCTGACCCAGTTCCTGCTGAACCGGTCAGGGGTGGTCATCGAAGAGAAGGAGTAACCCTTTTATCCCGTTCGATGCGTGCATCAAACGGGATGGCGTTACCCTGAATCACAAGGAAGAGGCCCGCCTCTTCCTTGTTTCATTGAGGGTTGGCAGGAATATCCCCTGCCCGTCCTTACCGGCGGTCAATAGTCCGTCACCGCAAACGGGATCAACCTGATGAGCCAAGTGACCTTTTACCTGATGAGCGAGCAGGATGACGCGCAGGCTTCAGCTGTCGAACGTCTCGCCTGCCAGCTGGCGGCCGAGTCGTGGGGCGCGGGCCACCTCTACCTGCTGTGCGACGACGAAGCGCAGGCCCTGCGCCTCGACGAGCTGCTGTGGCAGCTGCCGCCGGAGCGCTTCGTGCCGCACCAGTTGCAGGGCGAGAGCGGTCAGGCACCGGTGGAGATCGGCCATCAGCCGCCACGGCGGCGCTATGCCCGCCTCATCAATCTGGCCAAACAGACACCTTTGTTTGCAGGACACTTCGCTCAAGTGGTAGATTTTGTCCCCACTGACGAAACGCAAAAGCAGCAAGCCCGCGAGCGCTACAAGCACTATCGCCAGGCAGGCCACGCCCTCGAGATGAGGGATCAGCCCGTCCTTGCCGCACCGGATCCGGCGCAGCCCTGACTGTGCCACCCTCGATCCACGACGAATCAACACCAGAATCCATCCATCCAGAATACGGCGAGACCATGGAAAAGACTTTTAATCACAACGCCATCGAACAGGCGCTCTATCAGCACTGGGAAGCCCAGGGTTACTTCAAGCCCCACGGCGACACCAGCAAAGACTCCTTCTGCATCATGATCCCGCCGCCGAACGTCACCGGCAGCCTGCACATGGGTCACGCCTTCCAGCAAACCCTGATGGATACCCTGATCCGCTACAACCGCATGCAGGGCAAGAACACCCTGTGGCAGGCGGGTACCGACCACGCCGGTATCGCCACCCAGATGGTGGTTGAGCGCAAGATCGCCGCAGAAGAGGGCAAGACCCGCCACGATTACGGCCGGGAAGCCTTCATCGACAAGATTTGGCAATGGAAGGAAGAGTCCGGCGGTACCATCACCCGCCAGATGCGCCGTCTGGGTGACTCCGTGGATTGGGAGCGCGAGCGCTTCACCATGGATGAAGGCCTCTCGAGCGCCGTGCAGGAAGTGTTCGTCCGTCTCTACGAAGATGGCCTGATGTACCGCGGCAAGCGTCTGGTGAACTGGGATCCGAAACTCAACACCGCCATCTCCGATCTGGAAGTGGAAAACCGCGAGATCAAGGGCCACATGTGGCACCTGCGTTATCCGCTGGCCAACGGCGCCAAGACGGCCGAAGGCCAGGATCACCTGATCGTCGCCACCACCCGTCCGGAAACCATGCTGGGTGATACCGCCGTCGCGGTAAACCCGGAAGACCCGCGCTACAAGGCGCTGATCGGTCAGCACATTCTGCTGCCGCTGGTGAATCGTCTGATCCCCATCGTCGCAGACGAGCACGCCGACATGGAGAAGGGCACCGGCTGCGTGAAGATCACCCCGGCCCACGACTTCAACGACAACGAAGTGGGCAAACGCCACAACCTGCCGATGATCAACATCTTCACCCTGGACGCCCACGTGCGTGCCGAGGCCGAAGTAGTCGACACCAACGGTAATCCCAGCACCGCCTATGACGCCGCCCTGCCGACCGAGTTCGCCGGGATGGAGCGTTTCGCCGCCCGCAAGGCCATCGTCGCCAAGCTGGACGAGCTGGGCCTCTTGGCCGAGATCAAGGATCACGTGCTGCAGCAGCCTTACGGCGATCGCGGTGGCGTGCCCATCGAGCCGATGCTGACCGACCAGTGGTACGTGCGCGTGGCGCCGATGGCCAAGACCGCCATCGAGGCGGTGGAAGATGGCCGCATCCAGTTCGTACCCAAGCAGTACGAAAACATGTACTTCTCCTGGATGCGCGACATTCAAGACTGGTGCGTCTCCCGTCAGCTGTGGTGGGGTCACCGCATCCCGGCCTGGTATGACGATGCCGGCAACGTCTACGTAGGCCGCAACGAAGACGAAGTGCGTGCCAAGCACAGCATCCCGTCCGTGACCGTGCTGCGTCAGGACGAAGACGTGCTCGACACCTGGTTCAGCTCCGCCCTGTGGACCTTCTCCACCCTGGGTTGGCCGAACAACACAGAGGCACTCAAGACCTTCCACCCGACCGACGTATTGATGAGCGGCTTCGACATCATCTTCTTCTGGATTGCCCGGATGATCATGATGACCATGCACTTCATCAAGGACGAAAACGGCCAGCCGCAAGTCCCGTTCAAGACCGTCTACATCACCGGCCTCATTCGTGACGAAGAAGGCCAGAAGATGTCCAAGTCCAAGGGCAACGTGCTGGATCCGCTCGACATGATCGACGGCATCTCGCTGGAAGACCTGCTGGAGAAGCGCACCGGCAACATGATGCAGCCGCAGATGGCCGAGAAGATCGGCAAGCGTACCGCCAAGCAGTTCCCGGAAGGGATCGAAGCCCACGGTACCGACGCCCTGCGCTTCACCCTGGCGGCGCTGGCCTCTACCGGTCGTGACATCAACTGGGACATGAAGCGCCTGGATGGCTACAACAACTTCTGCAACAAGCTGTGGAACGCCTCCCGCTATGTGCTGATGAACACCGAAGATCAGGATTGTGGCTTCAACGGTGGCGAAATGCAGTTCAGCCTGGCGGATCGCTGGATCCAATCCCAGCTGCAAGTGGCCATCCGTGACTTCCGCACCGCCCTCGATACCTACCGCTTCGACATCGCGGCCGGGGTGTTGTACGAATTCATCTGGAACCAGTTCTGTGACTGGTATCTGGAGCTGACCAAGCCGGTACTGACCAAGGGCTCCGAGGCCGAGCAGCGCGCTGCCCGCCACACCCTCGTCAGCGTCCTCGAGACCCTGCTGCGTCTGGCACACCCGATCATCCCGTTCATCACCGAGACCATCTGGAAATCGGTCGCCCCGCTGGCTGGCGTACACGCCGACACCATCATGATTCAGGCCTTCCCGGAGTTCGACGCTGCCAAGGTGGACGAAGCCGCGATGGCGGATCAGGAGTGGGTGAAGGAGTTCATCGTCAGCATCCGCAACATCCGCGCCGAGATGAACGTGGCGCCGAGCGTGCCCCTCAATGTGCTGCTCCAGTGCGATGCCAAGGATGCCCAGCGCGCCGCTGACAACGAGGCCTTCCTCAAGTCGCTGGCCCGTCTGGAATCTATCCGCGTACTGGCGGACGGTGAAACCGCCCCGCTGTCGGTCAAAAAATTGATCGGTGCGACCGAGCTGATGATCCCGATGGCCGGTCTCATCGACAAGGATGCCGAGCTGGCTCGTCTGGCCAAAGAGGTTGCCCGTCTGGTGGGCGAGTGCGGCCGCATCGAAGGCAAGCTCGGCAACGAAGCCTTCGTCGCCAAGGCGCCGGAAGCGGTCATCATCAAGGAGCGCGAGAAGCTGGAAGATTACCGTCTCCAGCTGACCAAGCTGGAAGCCCAGCAGGCCGAGATCGCCGCGCTGTAAGCCGGATTTGACTTGGTAGAAGCCCCCTCCTGCAGGGGGCTTTTTATTGCCCGTCCGCCGCCACCCCGCGCTTTTTGCGCTTCTTCATGCAAAATTAGCGAGCCAAATCACCCGCTTTCACAAGCGCATCGCCCCCAAATTCATTACACTGCCAGCGATCTTTTCTACTCGGAGTGCTGTTGCAGTATGGAAATATTGATCCTGTTTGGATTGATTTTGCTTAATGGCGTCTTCGCCATGTCGGAAATCGCCATCGTCACCGCGCGCAAGGCCCGCCTCAGCAAGATGGTCAGCGAAGGGAGCCGCTCTGCCGCCATCGCCCTCAAACTGAGTGAAGATCCGACCCATTTTCTCTCCGCAGTGCAGATCGGCATCACCAGTATCGGTCTGCTCAACGGTATCTACGGCGAATCCCTGCTGGCCCAACCACTGGCGCTCTGGCTGCAGGAGTGGGGCATGGCCCCCAAGAGCAGCAGCCTGCTCGCCACCGTACTGGTCATCGTGGTGGTCACCTATCTCTCCATCGTCATCGGCGAGCTGGTGCCCAAGCGGCTCGGCCAGCTCAGCGCCGAACGCATCGCCTGCTTGGTAGCCCGCCCCATGATGTGGCTGGCGGCGCTCACCCGCCCCTTTGTCTGGCTGTTGTCGGCTTCCACCAAGGCCAGCCTGCGCATCCTGCGCGTCAGCCAGGACGGCGGCGCCAACGTGACCCAGGAGGAGATCCACGCCATGCTGGTGGAAGGCTCCGAGGCCGGGATCATCGAGGATCATGAGCACACCATGCTGCGCAATGTGTTCCGCCTCGACGAGCGCAGCCTCTCGTCACTGATGGTGCCGCGCAGCGACATCCGTTATCTCGACCTCGCCCTGCCGTTGGAGGTGAACCTGCAGCGACTGGTGGAGTATCGCCACAGCTTCTTCCCGGTCTGTGACGGCAGCCTGTCGGAACTGGTGGGCATCATCAACGTCAGCAAGGTGCTGCACGCCTACATCAAGGGGGAGCCCATCGATCTGGCGGCGCTGACCCAGGATGGCAGCCTGCTGCCGGAGACCCTCAACGGCCTCGAGCTGCTCAACCACTTCCGTACCCACTCCGAGCACATGGTGCTGGTGGTGGACGAATATGGCGAGCTGCAGGGGCTGGTTACCCAGCAGGATCTGCTGGAGACCCTGGCTGGCGACTTCCAGCAGGAGGACGGCGACGACAACTGGGCATTCCAGCGTACCGACGGCAGCTGGCTACTCGACGGCCTCATTCCGCTGCCTGAGCTGAAGGACTGTCTGGGACTGGTTCGGCTACCAGAAGAAGAAAAACATCACTATCACACCCTCGGAGGGCTTATCATGCTGCTCCTTGGCCGTGTTCCCCAGACCGGAGATCTGGTCACGCTGGAACAGTGGCAACTGGAAATTGTTGACATGGATGGTCTGCGCATCGACAAGGTGCTGGCCATGCCCTTGCTTGATCAACCCAGCTAACCTGCGGAGTTTGCAACTATGGAGCAGTTTTACCAACTGGCTCACGCCTTTATGCATCAGGATCTGGTGACGCTATCCGATCCCAAGATGGCCTTCATGGTCTGCGGCGTGTTATTGACGTTTCTGGTGCTGGAGAATGGCTTCATCCCCACCGCCTTTCTGCCCGGCGACAGCCTGTTGATCCTGACCGGCGTGCTCATCTATCAGGACGTGCTCTCCCTTGGGGTGATCCCACTGCTGATCCTGGCCACCTTCGTCGGCACCTGGCTCGGCTACATGCAGGGGCGTTTCCTGGGCCACACCCAGCTCTACCACCGGCTGCTCTCCCATGTGGAAGAGAAGCACCAGCAGAAGGTCTACTACCTGCTCGACAAATACGGCATCGTGACCCTGATCACCGCCCGCTACATCGCCTTCGTGCGCACCGCCTACCCCTATATCGTCGGCGCGACCGAGCTGCCGCAGGGGCGCTTTCTCATCGTCAATCTGGTCAGCTCCATCATGTGGATCTGCCCGCTGGTCGGCTTTGGCTACTTCCTGAGCCACACCAAGCTGGCGTCCGAGTATCAGTCCCAGTTCCTCAGCATCATTCTCTGCCTGCCGATCGTGCTGCTGGTCGGCGGTCTCATCGCGCTGATCTGGCGCTGGCTGAGCAAACGCAAAGCCAGTGCGCCACGGGATTGAGACAAATACACAGGGCCATCGCAAGATGGCCCTTTTTTTAGCTAAATAATGGCGATTTACCCGCTGGCACTCTTGTCAAGCGAGGGTAAAAATGAGTGAATCTAGCGCCTTTTTTTCGACGTGAATGGAGTCGGTAGTATGCGGTGTCGGGTTAGCGCTATGGCGCTGGTTTATGCATTGGTTGGACTGCTGGGATTGCCAGCAGCATTGGCTGCCCCCAACCCGGCCAAACTGCAGTTGCAATCGAGCAGCGCGCTGGTGATGGATGTCGGTACGGGCAAGACCCTGTACCAGAAGAATGCCACCCGGGTGCGCCCCATCGCCTCGATCACCAAGCTGATGACGGCACTGGTGGTGCTGGATGCCCGCCAGGATCTCGGCCAGACCCTGACTATCGATCAGAACGACAGAGACGCCATCAAGCACACCTATTCACGGGTGCGCATGGGCACCCAGGTATCACGCCGCGATGCTCTGCACCTGGCGCTGATGTCGTCGGAGAACCGCATGGCCTCGGCGCTGGCCCGTCACTATCCCGGTGGACGCCCCGCCTTCGTGCGGGCCATGAACAACAAGGCCAAGCAGCTGGGCATGCGCAACAGCCGCTTCTATGACTCCACCGGCCTGTCGACTCGCAACGTCTCCACCGCCCAGGATCTGGCCAAGCTCATCGCCGCCGCCTATCGCCAGCCGTTGATCCGCGAGTTCACCCAGGACACCAGCAAGGACATGCGCTTTCGCACCCCTGCCTACAGCCTGATGTTCAACAACACCAACCCGCTGGTGAAGAACCCGGACTGGGATGTGCGCCTCTCCAAGACCGGTTTTACCGACGAGGCCGGCCGTTGCCTGCTGATGCGCGCCAAGCCGGACAACCGCGAGCTGGCCATCGTGCTGCTCAACTCGGTGGGCAAACGCACCCCGGTCGGCGATGCCAACCGCATTCGCAAGTGGTTGAAAAGCTGATCCCGCACCACGGGGATGAAAAAGGATGCTGCGGCATCCTTTTTTATGGCTATGTCCCAATTACGTGTTGCATGGGGCGCCCCAGCGCCTCATGCAAGCAACGTGAGATATTCACTTCCCGCCCATAGCGCTCCAACATCCTTCGCCAACCCAGATAATTCCTCAGATAGTGGGTCGCTACCCCATGGAACCGTTCCATCCACTCCTTCAATCGCCTGTGGTACCCGTTCACATGTTGGATGTGATATGTACCCACCACCCGCTCTCCCGCACGGTTGCGCACCACTTGATGTGTTATCCCTTGCCTCTCGCTGAAACTGGCATACACCCCGGCACCATCGCTGCACAGGACGGCATCCGGGGCGATAAGCGGCTCAAGCACAGCCTTCACCGCCCTGGCATTCAGCCGTTCCAACTGGAAGTCGGCCAAGTGGCCTGCTCTGTCTTGCACCACCATCACCGGGATGTAATCCGGCCCTGTGCCTCGGTTACGGCCTTTGCCGCCACGATGGCGGGCCGGGCGGGGTAATCCGCGCTGTCCTTTGAATGACTCCAGGAAGAAGGTCTCATCGACCTCGACGATACCCTCTTCCCATACCGCCTGATGGGTTGCCATGGCTTTCAGGAAACGGTGACGCCACAAGAAGGCGGTGTTTTTGCAGACTCCGCAGCGGAAGGCGGCTTGTCGGACGGTCAGACCGTCGATGAGGGCCTGTGCATAGTCTTCCCAGCATTGTGGCTTGCGAAGTCGGGCGAGAAGCGTGTTAGTGAGAACGGAACTGGTGCGCAAACACTGCTTGCAGCGATAACGGCGCAGTCCTCGAGACCAGCCCCAGGGGGCCAGCAGTGTGGCTACGGCCTGGCAGTGAGGGCAACATTGGCATACGGGGAGTTGAGTGGCCAACGAGGTGATGGGATGAGGGGTGGTGAGTTCATGTTGCGCGAGACGACGCTGACGCAAAGTGAGTAATGGGAAGAGGGACAGTAGCTGTTGAAAGGCTTGGGTATCCATGATGGAGGCCCTCAAGGTCATGACCTACTTCAAGGTTAGCCTTTCAACACATAACTGGGACAGAGCCTTTTTTATTGCCCGCAAACCGCCTCTGCGCCCATCCGGACGCAGCAATCACAAAGGAGGGTGGAGGATTGCATCAGGCCAAAAGACGGCTATACGACGCGATGGCGCGAGCATGAGGGGGAGAAGATGGCAAGGGTGCACGACAGGGGAGTGCGTCATGCAGGCATAGCAGCCTTCGTCACGCTGTTGTTGGCCTGAGGCCGAGACGGATGACGGCTGTCGAGCCAAACGGGAAGATACCGCGAGCTGAGCCGTGTCAGCCCTTCCGGTGAAATGCCATATAAAAAAACAGCCCCGACCAAGGTCGAGGCTGTCTTCTGTATGGTGCGCCCGAGAGGATTCGAACCTCTGACCACCTGGTTCGTAGCCAGGTACTCTATCCAGCTGAGCTACGGGCGCTCAT